>NZ_JBEXHL010000009.1:0-326426 GCF_040607795.1 Amycolatopsis sp. NPDC005232
TGTGGGGTTGGGTCCCAAACACCCCCCCGAACGCCACATTGGGTGCGTTCAACGCAACCAATGCCACATTGGGGCGGTGGGGGAAGGCGCTAGGGGAGGGCGTCGGACAGTAGTGAGGTGGTCATGCGGCGGACGGTGGCCGGTTCCGGTGGCGTGCCGGTGCGGTCGGCGAAGAGCAGGTGGCCCGTACCGACCAGGGTGGCGGCGAGGGTGTCGACGTCGGCGGCGGCGGAGAGGCGGCCGAGGGTGCGTTCGGCGGTGAGGTAGCGCGCCAGCATGAGGGCGGCGTCCGTGGCCAAGGGGACGCCGGGGCCGGGGCGGGCGGCGCGCAACCGCGAACGCAGGTCGTCGCGGAAGGTGATCAGGGCGACGATCGACACGGCGACCGACGAGAACACCTCGGTGAGTACGTCCGCGACCGTGTCGACGACCGAGCCGGTCCCGGCGGCCGCGACGAGCGAGTCCGAGCGGGCCTCCACGTGTGCGATGCGGTCCAGGACCAGCTCGGCCAGGAAGCCGTCGAAGTCGGTGAAGTGCTTGTGCAGCACACCTTTCGCACAGCCGGCCTCGTCGGTCACGGCGCGGCTGGTCAGGGCGCTGGGGCCGGAGCGCAGCAGGACGCGTTCGGCGGCCTCGAAGAGCTGGGTGCGCACGTCGCGGAGGTGGACGCCGGTCGGCAAAGCGAGACTCCTGGCTCTAGTGGGCACGTGCCCACTAGAGTGGGCGCATGCCCACATTACCGGAGCCGCATGAGTTGAGGGCGACCGCCGAGTCGTTCGGGATTGACGCGCAGCGCTACGACCGGGCGCGACCCCGGTATCCGGCCGCGTTGATCGATCGCCTGGCGGCGGCCGGGCCGAAGGTGCTCGACGTCGGCGCGGGGACCGGGATCGTCGCGAAGCAGCTGCAGGACAGGGGCAACGTGGTGCTCGGCGTGGAGCCCGACGAGCGGATGGCCGAGTTCGCGCGAAAGCAGAACCTCGACGTCGAAGTGGCCACCTTCGAGACCTGGGACGCGAACGGCCGCACCTTCGACGCCGTCGTCTCCGGGCAAGCCTGGCACTGGGTCGACCCCGTCAAGGGCGCCGAGAAGGCGGCCGAAGTGCTCAAGCCCGGGGGAGTGCTCGCGTTGTTCTGGCACCTCTTCGTGCCACCGCAAGACATCGCGCGGGCGTTCGGCGAGGCCTTCACCCAAGCCGTCCCGGAATCACCGATCAAGTTCGACGGGAAACGAGTCCCGACGCCCGACGCGTACCGGCCGTTGATCGAAAAGACCTTCACCGGCACCGATTTCGAAGAACCCCAGCGACACGAATACCACTGGCACCAGAACTACACCCGCGACGAGTACCTCGACCTGCTCCCCACCCAGGGCGGCCTCACGCGCGTGTCCGAAAAGCAGCGAAAGGCAGTACTGACCGCCGTGGGCGCCGTCATCGACGCTCGCGGCGGCCAGTTCGCCTGCGACTACACGACGGTGCTCTTCACCGCCGTGAAGAGGTGACTCAGTCCTGCAACGAGAGCGCCTGGCTCGGGCAGACGTTCACGGCCTCGCGGGCCTTGTCCACGAGCTCACCCTCGGGCGTCTCGTTGAGCACGATCACCGTGCCGTCGTCCTCGCTCTGGTCGAACAGGGCGGGCTCGGTGAGCACGCACTGGCCGGCGCCGACGCACTTGCCGGTGTCCGCGATGATCTTCATGACTTCCTCTTCCTGGCTCGTGGTGGGAGCAGACTGATCTCTACCAGGTCACCGGCAGCCGGTACAGCCCGTAGATCGACGCGTCTTCCTTGAAGGGCAGGTCGTCGACATCGGCGGCCAGCTTGAGACCAGGGATGCGGCGGAACAGCGTGTCGAACACGATCTGCAGTTCGGCGCGGGCCAGGTTCTGCCCGAGGCACTGGTGCGGGCCGAAGCCGAAGGCGACGTGGTGGCGCGCGCCCCGCGTGATGTCCAGCTTCGAGGGCTCGTCGAACACCGTCGGGTCCCAGTTCGCCGTGTACCCGAGCGCGAGCACACCTTCACCCGACCGGATGGTGATCCCGCCGAGCTCCACGTCCTCCACCGCGACGCGCGCGGTGGCCGTGTCGACGATCGTGAAGTAGCGCAGCAGTTCCTCCACCGCGTCGAGCGTCTTGCCGGGGTCGGCCTTGATCGCGTCGAGCTGCGAAGGGTTCTGCAACAGTCCGACGGTGCCGAGCGAGATCATGTTCGCCGTGGTCTCGTGTCCCGCCAGGAGCAGCAGGAACGACAGGCCGACGACCGCGCGGTGTTCGTATGTGCCTTCCTCGCGCAGCTTCACGATCTGCCGGCCCAGCAGGTCGTCGCCCGGGTCGGCCTCCTTGGTTGTGACGAGCTGGTCGAGGTAGCCGCGCACGCGCTCGAACGCCGTGCGCCGCTCCTCGAAGCTCACCGTGCGCTTGAGCAGCTTCGCCGTGTTCTCCTGGAAGAAGTCGTGCTCGGAGTAGGGCACGCCCAGCAGCTCGCAGATCACGAGCGACGGGACCGGCAGCGACAGTTTCTCGACCAGGTCGACAGGCCCTTCCGACGCGAGGATCTCGTCGATCAAGCCGTCGACGATCTCCTGGATCCGCGGCCGCATCGCGTTCACGCGCTTCACCGTGAACTCGCCCAGCACCGACTTGCGCGCGGGGCCGTGTTCCGGCGCGTCCATCGTGATCATGGTGCGCTCGGCGTTGGTCTGGCGGAAGACGTTGCCGCCCTTGACCAGGATCGGGAAGTTCGGGTTGAAGCGGTCGGAGGAGAAACGGCGGTCGTTGAGCACCGTCCGCACGTCCTCGTGCCGCGAGACCACCCAGGCGTCTTTGCCGTCGGGGATCTTCACGCGCGTGATCGGCTGTTCCTCGCGGATCTGCGTGTACTCCTCGGGCGGTGCGAACGGGCACTTTCGCGCCACCGGCAGTTCGATTTCCTCGGCCGTGGTCATCGCTCCTCCTTCACCGGGTCACGGGCAGTTCGTAAAGGCCGTAGATGAGCGCGTCGTCCTTGAACGGCAGGTCGTCGACGTCGACGGCCAGCTTCAAGGAGGGGATCCGGCGGAACAGCGTGTCGAACACGATCTGCAGTTCCGTCCGTGCGAGGTTCTGGCCGAGGCACTGGTGCGGCCCGAAACCGAACGCCACGTGGTGGCGCGCCCCGCGCTCGATGTCGAACGCCGACGAGTCCTCGAACGCCTCGGGGTCCCAGTTCGCCGCGTACGTCATCACCACCACGCCGTCGCCGGCGGGGATGGTGACGCCGCCGATCTCGACGTCTTCCTTCGCCATACGCGTGGTGTTGTCGACGATGGAGAAGTAGCGCAGCAGCTCCTCGACGGCGGTCAGCGTCTTGGCCGGGTCGGCTTTGATCAGCGCCAGCTGCTCGGGGTTCCGCAGGAACGCGACGGTGCCGAGCGAGATCATGTTCGCCGTGGTCTCGTGCCCGGCCGCGAGCAGCAGGAACGCGAGGCTGACGAGCTTCGCCCGGTCGTACGTGCCGTCTTCGCGCCGCTTCGCGATCTGCCGGCTGATGAGGTCGTCACCAGGGTCGGCTTCCTTTTTCGCGATGAGCTCGCCCATGTACCGCTGCACGCGCTCGAACGCGGCGCGCCGGTCGTCGGCCGAGGTGGCGCGATTGATGAGCTGCTTGGTGTTCTCCTGGAAGAACTCGTGGTCTTCGTAGGGGACGCCGAGCATTTCGCAGATCACGAGCGAGGGGACCGGCAGCGCGAGCTTCTCCACCAGGTCGACGGGCCCGTCGGCTTCGAGGATGTCGTCGATCAGGCCGTCGACGATCTCCTGGATCCGCGGCTTCAGCTCCGCGACACGCTTGACGGTGAACTCCCCGAGCACCGCCTTGCGTTCCGGGCCGTGCTGCGGCGCGTCCATCGCCAGCATCGTGCGCTCGGCCTCGGTGCGGCGGATGACGTTGCCGCCCGGGACGAGCGTCGGGAAGTCGGGGTGGAGGCGGTCGGCGGAGAACCGCGGGTCGTTGAGCACGGCCCGCACGTCCTCGTGCCGCGAGACCGTCCAGGCTTGCTTGCCGTCCGGGATCTTCACCCGGTGCACTGGCGCCTCTTCGCGCGTGGCCGTGTACTCCTCCGGCGGCGCGAACGGGCACTTCCGGGCGACCGGGAGTTCCTCCATCGTGCTCATGCTTCCTCCCTCACCAGGTGACGGGCAGACAGTGGAGACCGAAGATCGCGGAGTCGTGCTTGAACGGCAGCTGGTCGACCGGGGCGGCCAGCTTCAGGGTCGGGATGCGGCGGAACAGCGTGTCGAACACGATCTGCAGCTCCATGCGCGCGAGGTTCTGGCCGAGGCACTGGTGCGCGCCGAAGCCGAACGCCACGTGCTTGCGCCCACCACGGGTGATGTCGAGCTTTTCGGGCTCGGGGAAGGCATCGCCGTCGAAGTTGGCGGCGTAGCTCAGGCCCAGCACGCCCTCGCCGGCCTTGATCGTGACGCCCGCGATTTCCACGTCCTCGACCGCGACGCGGGTGGTCGCGAACTCGGCGATGGTGAAGTAGCGCAGCAGCTCCTCGACGGCGTCGAGCGTCTTGCCGGGGTCGGCCTTGATCGCCTCGAGCTGGTCGGGGTTCTCCAGCAGCGCGACGGTGCCGAGCGAGATCATGTTCGCCGTGGTCTCGTGACCGGCGATGAGCAGCAGGAACGCGAGCGACGTGAGGTCGTTGCGGTCGTACTCGCCTTCTTCGCGCTTCTTCGCGATCTGGCGGCCGAGCAGGTCGTCGGAGGGGTTCTCCTCCTTGCCCGCGACCAGCTTGTCGAGGTACTCCTCCAGGGCGAGAACGGATTCCAGCCGCTCGTCGGAGGTGACCTCGCGGTTGAGGATGCGCGAGCTGTGCTTCTGGAAGAAGTCGTGGTCGGCGTAGGGGACGCCGAGCTGCTCGCAGATCACGAGCGAGGGCACCGGCAGCGACAGCGCAGAAACCAGGTCGGCGGGCTGGTCGCCGGCGAGGATCGCGTCGATGTGCTCGTCGACGATCTCCTGGATGCGCGGCTGAAGTGCCTTCATCCGCTTCACAGTGAACTCGCCGACGACCTCGCGGCGCGCGGGGCCGTGCTCCGGCGCGTCCATGTTGATCAGCGACGGGTTGAGCTTGCGCTCGCGCCGCGGCGCCCCGTCGCGGAACAGGACCGGGAAGCCCGGGTTGAAGCGGTTGGAGCTGAACCGGGGGTCGTTCAGCATCGAGCGCACGTCTTCGTGCTTCGACAGCACCCAGGCGCGCTGGCCCGAGTCGAGCTCGACGAGCTTCGCGCGCTCGTCCTCGAAACGCTCGTATTCCGGCGGCGGCGCGAACGGGCACGTGCGCGCCATCGGGAAGCTGGCGAGCTCGGGTTCGGCAACTTCTGTCATGGTGTGATCCCCTTTTGGTGGTTTTGAACCTTTACGCAATGTATGTGGAGGATTACATTCCGGTTCATTTCCCACGGTACCGAAGCGGAGGATCTTCGTCCACTAGCAAAGGGGTGACGGGTTGTGGTCGCAGTGCGTGGAGCGCCGTCCATGCGAGAATTTGCGCGCGTAACGAGTTCCCGGCGAGCGGAAGGTGGGCCATGAGTGCGGATCCCCAGGTCCCCTTGCGTGCGGACGCGCGGCGCAACCGCGACCAGATCATCGCCGCGGCGCGCACGATCTTCGCGGAGTTCGGACCCGAGGTGCCGATGGAGGAGATCGCCCGCGCGGCCGGCGTCGGCGTCGGCACGCTGTACCGGCGCTTCCCCGACCGCGAAGCGCTGATCCGGGCGGTGGCCGTCGACAACTTCTCGCGGGTGCTGGACGACGCGCGCGAGGCGGCCGAGCAGGAGCCCACGGCTTGGCGGGCGCTGGTGCGGCTGCTGCACCAGTCCGTTGAGCTGCACCTTTCCGTGCAGCTGGCGATGTTGTCGAAGAAGGCGCACGAGATCCTCAAGGAAGACCCGGCGATCGCGAGGTTGCGCGAAGAGCTGCTGGTCGAGCTGGAAGCGATGGTGCAGGGCGCGCAGAACGAGGGGACGTTGCGCCCGGACGTCGCCGAGGGCGACGTGGCCATGCTGTTCGCGCTGCTGCTGCGGCAGCTGGAGTCCCGTTCGCCGGAAATCGCCCGGATGTCCACCGCACGCAGCATCGCGATCATGATCGACGGGCTGCAGGCCCGGCCGGGGACGCCGTTGCCGGGTCGGCCGCTGGGCCGGCACGACATCAACTGAACCACGCCGACGAGCTGAACGGCACCGGTCAACTGAACCGCGCCCGCGCGCGTGTTCA
The DNA here is from genome assembly GCF_040607795.1 of Amycolatopsis sp. NPDC005232. NCBI lineage: Bacteria > Bacillati > Actinomycetota > Actinomycetes > Pseudonocardiales > Pseudonocardiaceae > Amycolatopsis > Amycolatopsis sp. NPDC005232. The sequence goes on from NZ_JBEXHL010000009.1 coordinate 6,267, forward strand.
CTCTTTGTGACGCTTCGGGGCGGCTGGGGTTGCGTTTCTGCGGCTGATCCCACAGCCGGACATCCCGCTTCTGGCGTGGACGTCTTTCCTGGTGAGAGCGACCGAGGGGAATGAATCACCAAAACGGTCGTTCTGCCGGGCGGAGAGGCTGCCCGGGATCGAACAGGGGAGAGTCCGAGATGACCACACGCAAGACCATCAGCCGCGTTGTCGCCGCCGTCGCAGTGGCCGGGATCGCCGCCGGGGCAACGGCTCTGGCTGCCGGCACCGCGAGCGCCGCGCCGGCTTCGGCTGCGTCGTCTGCTTCGTCGGTGCAGCCGTGCACGTCGAACCAGTTCACCTCGAAGCTCGTCTACGGCGGCGCGGGCGCGGGCAACCGCTACGGCGCCCTGCAGTTCACCGCCAACCCGGGCGAGCGCTGCTACCTGCCCGGCAACCTCGAGGTGGACCTCATCGGCGCGCACAACGTGCTGATCAACAACCAGGCCCCGGCCGACGCGCCCGCGGTGGCGCTCGTCGACGGTTCCTCGGCCTACGTGCCGCTGCACTGGACCGGCATCGAGCCCTACGCCCAGCAGCAGACGCCCAACGGGCTCAACGTCGTGGCGCCGTCCGACTCCAACCAGCACGGTGACTACATCAACCCGAACGTCAACGTGGACTGGACCCTCGGCGAGGTCGACGCCGACTCGGTCAGCCACACCATCGACGTCGGCGCGGTGACGCAGGGGCTCGCGCCGACTGCGTGACGGCTCTTGTTTCAGGGGCGGGCGGCACACCAGGGGGTGCCGCCCGCCCCTTTTCCGTTGGTCAGTCCGGGATCAGACGCCCAGCGGGTGCCAGACGGTCTTCGCCTCCAGGTACCGGCGCAGCCGCGAGAGGTCCGGCGTCGGCGTCCAGTCGGGTTCGGCGTCGGGGACCCTGAGCACGCGCTTGACCGTGCCCGCCGCCTCGCGCGCCAGCGTGATGCGGTCCTCCGGCGTGGCGCCGGTCGGGTCGAGCGCGTTGACGTCACCGTGCGAAGCCAGCCACGGGCCGAGCTCGGCCGCGCGGCCGGTCAGCACGTTGGCGACACCGCCGGGCAGGTCGGACGTCGCCAGGACCTCCGACAGCGTGATCGCCGGCAGCGGCCGCTCGGCGCTCGAGACGACGACGGCCGTGGAGCCACCGGCCAGCACCGGCGCCAGCACGCTCACCAGGCCGAGCAGTGACGACGCCTGCGGAGCGAGCACGCCGACCACGCCCGTGGGCTCGGGCACAGTGAACGAGAAGTACGGCCCCGCAACGGGGTTCGCCGCGCCGAGCACCGACGCGATCTTGTCCGTCCACCCGGCGTACCAGACCCAGCGGTCGATGGCGGCGTCCACAAGGGACTCCGCCTGGCTCGGCGCGAGACCTTCCGACGCGGCGACCTCGCTCACGAACTGCTCGCGCCGGCCCTCCAGCATCTCGGCGACGCGGTAGAGCACCTGACCGCGGTTGTAGGCCGTGGCGCCCGACCAGCCGGGGAACGCTTTGCGCGCCGCCACGACGGCATCACGCACGTCCTTGCGCGACGCGTGCGCCGCGTTGGCCAGGAACTTCCCCTGCGGATCGGTGACGGGGTAGACCCGGCCCGACTCCGAACGAGGGAAGGCCCCGCCGATGTAGAGCTTGTACGTCTTGGCGACGGATATGCGAGACTCGGACTGCTTTGAATCAGACATCGAGGTAGGCCTCCAGCCCAGTGCGCCCGCCCTCGCGGCCGAACCCGGACTCCTGGTAGCCGCCGAACGGCGCGGCGGGGTCGAAGCGGTTGAACGTGTTGGCCCAGACGACGCCGGCCCGGAGCTTGTTCGCCATCCAGAGGATGCGCGAGCCCTTCTCGGTCCAGATGCCGGCCGACAGTCCGTACGGCGTGTTGTTGGCCTTCGCGACGGCCTCGTCCGGCGTGCGGAACGTGAGCACCGACAGCACCGGCCCGAAGATCTCCTCGCGCGCGATCCGCATCGACTGGTGCACATCCGAGAACACCGTGGGAGCGAAGAAGAACCCGCGGTCGGGCACCGGGCACGGGCTGGTCCAGCGCTGCGCGCCCTCCGCGTCGCCCGATTCCACGAGCCCGCGGATCTTCGCCAGCTGCTCGGCGGAGTTGATGGCGCCGATGTCGGTGTTCTTGTCGAGCGGGTCGCCCATCCGCAGCGTCGAGACTCGGTAGCGCAGCTTTTCCATGACCTCCTCGGCCACGGATTCCTGCACCAGCAGCCGAGAACCCGCGCAGCAGACGTGGCCCTGGTTGAAGAAGATCCCGTTGACGATCCCCTCCACGGCCTGGTCCAGCGGCGCGTCGTCGAACACGACGTTGGCCGCCTTGCCGCCCAGCTCCAGCGTGAGCTTCTTGCGAGTGCCCGCCACCGTGCGCTGGATCAGCTTGCCGACCTCGGTGGAGCCGGTGAACGCGATCTTGTCGACGTCACCGTGTTCGACGATGGCCGCACCGATGTCCCCGGCGCCCGGCAGGATGTTCACGACACCCGGCGGCAGTTCGGCCTGCTGGCAGATCTCGGCGAACACCAGCGCCGTGAGCGGCGTGGTCTCCGCCGGCTTGAGGACGACGGTGTTGCCGGTGGCCAGCGCGGGCGCGATCTTCCACGCCAGCATCAGCAGCGGGAAGTTCCATGGGATCACCTGGCCCGCGACCCCCAGCGGCTTCGGGTTCGGGCCGTAGCCCGCGTACTCCAGCTTGTCGGCCCAGCCGGCGTGGTAGAAGAAGTGCGCCGCCGCCGTGGGGACGTCGGAGTCGCGCGATTCCTTGATGGGCTTGCCGTTGTCGAGCGACTCCAGCACGGCCAGCTCGCGCGAGCGCTCCTGGATCAGGCGAGCGATGCGGAAGAGGTACTTCGCGCGTTCGCTGCCCGGCATCTTCGACCAGACGGTGTCGTAGGCTTTGCGCGCCGCGCGCACCGCGGTGTCCACATCGGACACCGACGCCGTGCCGACCTCGGCGAGGATTTCCTCGGTGGCCGGGTTCACCGTCTTGAGCGGCTCGCCCGAACCGTCGACGAACTCGCCGCCGATGAACGGCCGGTAGTGGTCCTTGAGGTTCGCGATGTCGCGCGACTCGGGCGCGGGGGCGTATTCGAAGATGCCCATGTCAGTCCACCGTCACGTAGTCGGGGCCGCTGTAGTGGCCGTCCACCTGGGTGCGCCGCTGCAGCAGCAGGTCGTTGAGCAGGCTGGACGCGCCGAAGCGGAACAGGTCCGGGGTCAGCCACTGCTCGCCGGCCACCTCGTGCACGGCGACCAGGTACTTGATCGCGTCCTTCGCCGTGCGGATGCCGCCCGCGGGCTTCACGCCGCGCAGCTCGCCGGTCTGCTCGTGCCAGTCGTGCACCGCCTGCAGCATCACGTGGGTGACGGGCAGCGTCGCGGCGGGGGACACCTTGCCGGTGGACGTCTTGATGAAGTCACCACCCGCGAGGAGCGCGAGCCACGACGCGCGGCGGACGTTGTCGTACGTCGCCAGCTCGCCGGTCTCCAGGATCACCTTCAGGTGCGCTTCGCCGGACGCCACCTTGATCGCGCGGATCTCGTCGAAGACGTCCATGTAGCGGCCTTCGAGGAACGCGCCGCGGTCGATCACCATGTCGACCTCGTCGGCGCCGTACTCCACGGCCAGTCTCGTGTCAGCCAGCTTGACCTCACGACTGGTGCGCCCGGACGGGAACCCGGTCGCGACGCTCGCCACGTGCACGGCGCTGCCCTTGAGCGCGTCGACCGCGGCCTCGACCATGTCGGGGTACACGCACACGGCGGCCACGCGCGGGCAGTCCTGCCGCTCCGGGTCCGGGCGCAGGGCCTTCGCCGCCAGCCCGCGGACCTTGCCGCGTGTGTCGGCGCCTTCCAGCGTGGTCAGGTCGACCATCGAGATGGCGGTGTCGATCGCCCAGCGCTTGGCGTCTTTCTTGATGCTGCGTGTGCCCAAGGCCGCCGCTCGCTGCTCGACCCCGACCTGGTCGACGCCGGGCAGCCCGTGCAGGAACCGCCGCAGGCTCGCCTCGTCGCGAGTCACGTCCGCCAGCGGCGCCGGGGTGTCCGGCGCCGCGTTCGGGCTGGTGGTTGTGGTCATGCCTGTGAGTGTAGGTCGGCCACGTCCTGTGCCGGGTCACTCACGGAAATCTGTGGATGACTGCCCGGGGTCGGGTGGGTTGTCCACAGATCACGAAGGAGGTGTTGCGGGCCTGCGTGGGCCCGATGGCCGGTTCCTCTGTTCGGGTTACTTGCGACGGTTTGACCCCGCGGTGCCATCGTGCGAGGCAAGATCAACCGGCGGCGATACCCCCTCGGGTGACGCAGCGAGGAAACCGTCCCCGCATGGACGCGCACCTGTCGCAACGCTGAAACCGTTGGCGCAGGGGAAAGTTCCCTGCGGGCTTCGGCAGTTCGGTCGCTCACATCATGAGGGCACCGGCGATCACAGCCAGGGGAGAATCCATGACAGGCGTGACGAAGGGCCTCGGCCTGGGGGCAATCATCGTGATCACGGTCGGAGCGGTGGTGCTGTCTGTCGGATCCATCAGTTACCAGGCCTCTGACTCCGGAAATGGGGCGAACATCGGCGCCGACGTCGCGCTGACGTTCGGCCCCTATCTCGTCGCCCTCGGCCTGCTCTTGGGAATCGCGGCTGCCGTCGCCCACTTCACCAGCCGGGCACGCCAACCCCGCTCGTGATCAGTTCCCACGGGGTCGATGTCCACACCAGGTGGGCGTCGACCTTGTTGTGCTACCTGGCCTGCGTTCAGGATTCGATCTGCGGGTTGTCCTTCTTCGCCTTCTTGCGGTAGACGACCACGCCACCCCAGAAGGCGAGGCCGTTGATGGTCAGGGTGGGGGCTGTGGCCGGCGCGGGTGGGGCGCCGGATTTGTCTTCGAGGACGAAGCCGCCCATGAGGCCGAGGCCGGTGACGTCGACGTTGATGTCGTCGGGGACCGTGATCTCGATGCCGCCCATGATGGCGACGGCGGTGATGGTCGACTGTTTGTCGGCGAAGCGGGCGCTGCGCAGGTCGATCTCCGCGCCGCCCCAGAAGGCGACGCTCGTGTGCTGCGGCGGGAGTACCCAGCTGCCCTTGCGGATGGCGCCGGAGAGGACGCCGATCGAGACGTTGGAGCCCGGGTGGCCGCCGATGCGGCTGTCGGGGAGGCCGAGGGCGCGGCTGGTGGCCGGCTGCAGAGCTGTGGAGGGCGTGGTGGGCGTGGCGCCGATCGGCAGGTCGCGGGTCACGGGCTTCAGCTCGCCGATGGTCTTCGCCGCGTAGACGGTGGAGAGCCGTTCTTCGAGCTCGGTGATCGTGATGCGGCCCTCGGACAGGGCTTGGTGCAGAACCTGCGCGACCTGCTCGCGGTCGGCGTCGGAGGCCCGCATCTGGTCGGGGCTCGGAAGGGCTGCGTCGTCACTCACCCGGGGCAGCCTAGCCCGATCGGGGTCGCTCGGGGTCCATCGAACGACGGATAAGGGACAAGATGGGGCGATGGCATCTGCTCTGGTGGGGACCCTCGCACTGCCCGACGGCGCCCAGGTCCGCGGCCGCGGCCTCGGCCGGCCCGCGCCGGAAGGCCCGGCGCCTGGTTATGGTCTCTACCTGGGGTCGGGGCGATTGCGCCGCAAGTACGACGACGGGCTCACTTGGGACCACGACTGGATCCACTGGCCGGACTTCCTGCTGCCGCTGAACTGGGCTGATGCGCGGCGCAAGATCCTCGCGCTGCATACCCGCGCGCTGGCAGGGGAATCGGTAGAGGTGGCGTGTTACGGAGGGGTCGGCCGCACCGGCACGGTCCTCGCCTGCCTTGTCACGCTCTCCGGCCTCGGGGCCGACGACGCGGTGGCGTGGGTGCGCGAGAACCACCACCACCGGGCCGTCGAAACGGCCTGGCAGCGGCGGTGGGTTCGCTGGTTCGCTAGCGCGCGGAGCTGAGGAAGGCGACCCAGGCACCAGGCGAGACGGTCAGGTGACCACCTGCGCGGTCCTTGGTGTCCCGGATCCCGATCTCGACCGACGACGCGGCAACTTCGATGCAGTTGGACTGGTCGGTGCTGTGGCAACTCTTGTGCCAGGCCGCGAACTCGACGCAGTTGGACTCGTTGGTGGTGTAGGAGCTCTTGCGCCACGTGGCCTGGGTGAAGCTTGGGGCGATCATGGTTCGTACTCCTCCATCTAGGTCGGCTCGCCGATCATATCGGCAATCATCCGGGAGGAGTCGCTAGTTGACAGGGCGATCGAGCGAATGTCACGCCAGGTCAACTTGACTCTGTCGACAAAGTCATCCTCTTCAAGGAAGCTGCTGGTCCCGCGGCTCTCCACATGCGCGAGGGTCGGCTCATTGTCGAATTCGAGAAGGACGAACGGGCCGCTCAGGCCCGGATGCGCCCCGATCGCAAAGGGAACGATCTGCAACGTGACATTCGACCTTCTACCGAGGATCAGCAGGCGATGGATCTGGGCATGCATGGTCGCTTCATCGCCGATCGGCCGGTGAAGGGCCATCTCATCCACCAGAAGATGCACAATGGGCGCGTTGCTTCGACTGAGAATCAGCTGGCGCTTGGCCCTCGCGGCAACGAGGCTTTCGAGTTCTGCTTCTGTGAGCTTCGGATCGCCGCCGTGAAGTAGAGCGCGGGCGTACTCGGGGATCTGGGCGATGCCGGGGATCAGCAGGGTCTCGTAGTTCTTGATGGTCGAAGCCTGCTCCTCGAACCGGATCAGGTCCTTCCAGGTCGGTGGCAGCTTCCCGTTCACTTCATGCCAGTTGCGCTCTTCGCCACCCCTCACGAGGGCCATGAGCTCTTGCCGCAGATCCGACGGTGCTTGCAGGAAACCCAGGATCGCGGCGACGTCGTCGGGGTACAAGCCGCGGTCGCCCGTTTCCATGCGGCTGATTTTGCTCTCCGAGAAGTCCACGCCCTGCGCCACCTCTTTGCAGGTCATTTTGCGCAGCACCCGCAGCCGGCGCAGTTCCCCGGAAACTCTCCGCTGCCGAACGGAGACTCCTTTGTTCTTCGTCATGGGCACACTTTGTCCTCTTGCCACGGTGGCACGAAAGATCGCTCACCTGAAGGAAGGTTGCGTGCGGTTCTGGCATCGGGAGAACGTTTGGCTCGTGTTCTCGCGGAGGAGGAAACCCATGCGCCAGTCTTGGAAGATCAGTGGATCGTACGCCAACTGGAGGATGATTGTCTGCATCGAGCCGCCGGATGATGCGAACGTGGCGGATGTGCCGGCGTGGCCGTTCGACAAGCTGGCGCCCGTGGTGGGGCATTTCTTCGAGGCGGTGAACTACTACGAGATGAGCCGAGACGCGGACGACACCAGGCAGCTAAGTTAGGCGGCATGGATGTGCACGTCGTCGATCACCCGCTGGCCAAGGCCCGCCTGTCCACGATGCGTGACGCGCGGACGGACAGCGCGGCGTTCCGGGCCGCGCTGCACGAGCTGACCGTGATGCTCGTGTACGAAGCCACCCGCGACGTGCCGGTGCGCACCGAGCGGATCCACACGCCCGTCGCGCGCACGGAGGCCTACCGGCTGGCCAGCCCGCCGCTGCTGGTCCCCGTGCTGCGCGCCGGCTTGGGCATGGCCGATGAGGCGCACAAGATGATCCCCGACGCGCAGATGGGGTTCGTCGGGCTCGCGCGCGACGAGGAGACCCTCAAGCCGACGCCGTACCTGGAATCGCTGCCGGAGTCGCTGGCCGACCGGCCCGTGATGGTGCTCGACCCGATGCTCGCAACGGGCGGGTCGATGGAGTACACCATCCGGCTGCTGACGGACCGGGGTGCGACGGACGTGACCGCTATTTGCGCCCTGGCCGCTCCCGAAGGTCTGGCGCACCTGGAGAAGACCGGCCTGCCGGTGCGTGTGGTCACCGCGAGCATCGACGAGCGGCTCAACGACTCCGGCTTCATCGTCCCCGGGCTCGGCGACGCGGGAGACCGCCAGTACGGCGCGGTCTGAACCAAGCCGTCTAACAAGCCGTCTGAAGAAGCGGTCTGAACCACCAGCACAACACCCACAACACTTCGGAGGTTCCCGGCCACTTCCCGGGTGTGACCATCCAAGGGGCAACCGTGGACGCCGAGCTCTTCGGGCGCGCGGCAGGCGGGGACGAGAGGGCGTTCGGCGAGCTGTTCGAACGCCACGCGCAGGCGGTGTGGAACCACGCCTACCGGCTGACCGGGTCGTGGGCGGTGGCCGAGGATCTGACGTCGAACACGTTCCTGATCGCTTGGCGCAAGCGCGCCGAGCTGAAGCTGATCAGGGACAGCGCGCTGCCGTGGCTGTACACCGTCGCGGGCAATCTCGCGCGCACGGAGCGCCGCGGAGCGCGCCGGCGGCTGCGGCTGCTGAGCCGGATCCCGGAACCGCAGGTGGTTTCGGATCATGCCGAGGCCGTCGTGGCCCAGCTCGACGGTGAGGAACGCCTGAAGGCGATCCTCGACGCCGTCGCCGGATTGTCCAAGGCGCAGCGCCAGGTCGTGGAGTTGTGCCTGCTGGGCGACGTGCCGACCGCCGACGTGGCGGCGCTGCTCGAAGTCGCGGAGGTCACCGTCCGCTCGCACCTGTCCCGGGCGCGAGCCCATTTGCGTGCCCTTCTGGAGGACAAATGATCGACAACCTCCCCCCGCGCCGCGAACTGCCGCCCGAGGTGCGCGACCGCATGCGGCTGCGGATCCGCGCCGGGCTCGCCGACGAGAGCCGGCCCTCGCGCCGCCGTCCGATGTGGCTCGCGGCGGCGGCCGTCGTGGTGCTCGCCGCCGGTGCGGTGTTCGCGACCGGCGTACTGCGCGACGGCGCGAACGGACCGGTGACGCCCGCCGCGCCGAATAAGAGGAGTGACGCCGCGCAGGCGGTGCTCGACCGTTGCTGGAACGCGGCGAAGCCCTACAGCTCCGCCATCACCGATCCGCGGGGCTGGAACATCGAGTTGATCGCCGGCCACGGCGCCGCCATCGTGATCGCCGCGACGATCGGGGACAAGCCGGTGTTCTGCGAGGCGACGGCGACGTCGGTGACCGTCTCGGACCCGGGGGCGAAGCCGGTGCTGGTGCCCGGCACGAATACGAAGGTGCTCCTGCGCACGGTCGACGGCCTGGTCGCGGGGCTGGCGGACCCGTCATGGCAGAGCGTGCAGGCAGTTGCGCCGGGGTCCAACCCGCTGCTCGGCGGCCCTCCTGTCTCGACGGTTTCGTCGAGGTCCCACCAGTTCGCGGTGTTCACCGACTCTGCGCCGACCGTGCCGGTCGCCCTCGGACCGGTGCTGCCCCTCAGGCCGGTGGACGCGTCCGCTGTCGTGCCGGTGGCCCCCGCGCCGTTGGTGACGACGGTCGATCTCCCGGCACCGGCGGAGCGGACGTCGGAAGCGGGCAAGTTCCTCGGCGAGTGCCTGGCCGGTTCCCAGCGGCAGGTGCCGGACCGCGACGCCTACGTGGCGGGCGCCTACCTCAGCTGGAACAACCGCAGGTTCGTTGTCGCGCGGCTCGGGCAGCACGTGATCACCTGCTCGGCGCGCCCCTATCCGGGGAGGGCGGGGGACACCTACTACGCGGTCGACCCCGCCGGCGGGCAGGGTGAGCTGAAGCCGATCTCCGGTTTCGGGGCGCTGAGCTCGGTGCTGGCGCCGGTGAAGGAAACGGGTGAGCCCGAGCGGCAGGTGTTCGCCGGCGGTGTACCGCCGAACGTGACGCGGGTTTCGGTCACTTACCCGGGCCGGCAGCCGCAGGACGCGGTGCTGTCGCACGGCACCTTCGCGCTTTGGCACACCGACGCCGACAACTACCCGGATACGGACCCAGGGACGAAGGTGAAGGCCTACGACGCCGCGGGCAACGTGGTGATCGAAGCCCAGCTCAAGCTGACCTGACGGTGGCGGTGATCATCGCCCGCCGTGGCGTTCACGCCGGGTTCGGTCCCTTGAGCCAGCCAGAAGCGTTGGCGCGCAAGGCTTCCTCGTACGCGCCGCTCACGCTGAACTCCGGCGGCAGGTTCCCCGACAGCTCCAGTGACACCAGCCCGTGCACGAGTCCCCACGAGCTGACGATGATCACCTCGGGCGCCACGTCCGCGAACTGCCCCGACGCGATCCCGCGCCGGATGGTGTCCTCGAGCGGTTCGAGGGTGGTGCGGGCGAGGCGGTCGGCCTCGGCATTGGGCTCGAAGCCGGGCACGGAGCGCGTGAACATGATCGCGTACAGGTGCGGATCGGCCTGCGCGCTGGCGCGGTAGGCGACGCCGAGGCGCACCAGATCCGCGACGGCGTCGTCGGTCCGCTCCACGGCGTTCAGTCGCTCGCCGAAGCGGCGGAAGCCCTCGACGTACAGCGCGTTGACCAGGTCCGGCTTACTGCCGAACAGTGAGTACACGGCCGTGGTCGAGGTCCCGGCGTCGGCGGCCAGCTTGCGCAGGGACAGGGCCTTCGGGCCGTCGGCGGAGATCAGCTCGCCGGCCCGGTCCAGCAGCTTCAGCCGGAGGGCTTCGTCGTGCGTACGGGGACGGGGCATGCGCTCAGGGTAACGCAACGGTGTTACGGTACGCGACCGTCAGTCGGGTGATGTGGTCGGTCCGGGGTGTCGACGGATGGGCGTGAGAGGGCGGCCCGGCGCGCATTTCACGGGGGTTGACCGGTTGACCTGCGCAATCCGGGCATCACCCCACCCGGTCGGGATTTGACCTGGAGCGCACTCCAGGTCGTACTGTCGAGCGTATGAGCTACTCGATAGCGGAAGCCGCACGACGTAGCGGCCTGTCGATCGACACCCTTCGGTACTACGAGCGGATCAAGCTCCTGGACCCGCCGGCCCGCGACGCGGCGGGCCGACGCGCGTATTCGGACGACGATCTGAACTGGCTCGGGTTCCTCACCAAGCTGCGGCTCACCGGCATGCCCATCAAGAGCATGCGCGAGTACGCGTCACTGCGGCGCCACGGCGTCGCGAGCGCCGGGCGCCGCAAGGCGATCCTCGTGGAGCAGCGCCAGTCGGTAGCCGACCGGATCGCCGAGCTCCAGGGGTGCCTGGACATTCTGGATTACAAGATCAGCAACTACGACCAGGTGGAACGCAAGGTCCTCGGCCACGTGTCCGCCATGGAGGAGATCTCCGCGTGATCGCTACGAGGAAACTCGGTGAGCTGGAAGTAAGCGCCCAGGGTCTGGGCTGCATGGGGATGAGCCAGGCCTACGGCGTGCGCGACGACGACAGCGAGTCGATCGCCACCGTGCACCGCGCGCTGGAGCTGGGTGTGACGCTGCTGGACACGGCCAACGTGTACGGGGCGGGGGAGAACGAGAAGCTGGTCGGCCGCGCGATCGCGGACCGGCGCGATCAGGTGGTGCTGGCCACCAAGTTCGGCATCGTGTGGAAGGACGGCGGCATGAGCGCGCGCGGCGACGCCGCGTACGTGAAGCAGTGCTGCGACGAGTCGCTGCAGCGCCTGGGTGTCGACCACATCGACCTCTACTACCAGCACCGCGTGGACCCGGATACGCCCGTCGAGGAGACGTGGGGCGCGCTGGCCGAGCTCGTGGCTGCCGGAAAGATCCGCTACGCCGGGATTTCCGAGGCAAACGCCGCCACGATCCGCCGCGCCCACGCGGTGCACCCGGTCACGGCGCTGCAGAGCGAGTGGTCGCTGTGGACGCGCGGCATCGAGGACGAGATCCTCGCGACCTGCCGTGAGCTGGGCATCGGTGTGGTGCCGTTCTCGCCGCTGGGCCGCGGTTTCCTGACCGGCGCCGTGACGTCGGTGAAGGACCTGCCCGAGGACGACATGCGCCGCGGGATGCCGCGCTTCGCCGACGGCAACTTCGAGCGGAACATGGCCATCGTGGACGCTTTGCGCGCGCTGGCCGAGGCGAAGGGCGTGACCGCCGGGCAGCTCGCGCTCGCGTGGGTGCAGGCGCAAGGCGCCGACGTGGTACCGATTCCGGGCACGAAGCGGCGCAAGTACCTCGAAGAGAACGTCGCCGCGGCGCAGCTGGAACTGTCCGAAGAGGACCTCGCGGCGATCGAGCAGGCGGCTCCGGCCGACGCCGTGGCCGGGGCTCGTTACCCCGAGCGGCTCGCGCGCGCGGCCGGCAAGTAGACCACTTTCAGTGAAGGGCCCCAGGGACTTCCGGGGCCCTTCACAGACCGAACTCCAGGAGAAAACATGGCTGGATCGACGCTGCCTGCCCGCCGCCTCGGTACGCTCGAAGTGAGCGCGCAGGGCCTCGGCTGCATGGGGATGAGCGAGTTCTACGGCGAGGGTGACGACACCGAGTCGATCGCCACCATCCACCGCGCGCTCGAACTGGGCGTGACCCTGCTCGACACCGCCGACATGTACGGCATGGGGGACAACGAAGAGCTCGTCGGCCGCGCGATCGCCGACCGGCGCGACCAGGTGGTGCTGGCCACGAAATTCGGCTTCGTGCGCGACGCGAACGACCCGAGCAAGCGCGGGGTCCGCGGCGACGCGGCGTACGTGCGCGAGGCGGTCGAGAACTCGTTGCGGCGCTTGGGAATCGACCACATCGACCTCTACTACCAGCACCGCGTGGACCCGAGCGTGCCCATCGAGGAGACGGTCGGGGCCATGGCCGAGCTGGTGCGGCAGGGCAAGGTGCGCCACCTGGGCCTGTCCGAGGCCGGCGCCGAGACGATCCGCCGCGCCCACGCCGTGCACCCGATCTCGGCCGTGCAGACGGAATGGTCGCTGTGGTCGCGCGACATCGAGGACGCCGTGGTGCCGGCGTGCCGGGAGCTCGGGATCGGCCTCGTGCCGTACTCGCCGCTCGGCCGCGGGTTCCTGACCGGCAAGTTCACCTCGGCCGCCGACTTCGGTGACGACGACTTCCGCCGCCAGACGCAGCCGCGCTTCGCCGAGGGCAACCTCGAGAAGAACCTCGCGATGGTCGAAGCGCTGCGCGCACTGGCCGAGCGGAAGGGCGTGACCGCGGGGCAGCTCGCGCTCGCGTGGGTGCAGGCCCAAGGCGACGACGTGGTGCCGATCCCGGGCACGAAGCGGCGCAAGTACCTCGAAGAGAACGTCGGCGCCGTCGCGCTCGAACTGTCCGAAGAGGACATCCGGGCGATCGAGACCGCCGTGCCCGCCGCCGAAGTGGCCGGCACGCGCTACTCCGAGACGGCGATGAAGCTCCTGTCACGCTGAGCCACCTGACCGTGAAGGGCACCTTGAGGGACGTTGAATCCCGCAAGGTGCCCTTCACGGATTTTCGCCCACCCACTGATCGGGATCTCTGAGCCTTTTCTGAGATCTCGGGTTCAGGCTGTCGGCCGTCAGACGATGAAGATCGAGCCTGGAGGCCGGTGTGGTGGACGACGTTCTGGACTATCTGGTGGTCGGCGCGGGGCCCGCGGGCCTGCAGCTCGGCCGGCAGCTCGAACAGGCGGGTCACCGCTACCTCTTGCTCGAAGCCGGCCCCACGCCGGCCACGTTCTTCACGAGGTTCCCGCGTCACCGCACGCTGATCTCGATCAACAAGAAGCACACCGGCTGGACCGACCCGGAGCTCAACCTGCGCGTCGACTGGAATTCGCTTCTCGACGACGGTCCCGACCCCCTGTTGTTCACCGACTACAGCGCCGAGCTCTTCCCGCCGGCCGAGACCTTCGTGCGCTACAACGCCGACTACGCGGCGAAGCACAAAGTCGCCATCCGCTACGACACCCGGGTGACGCGGATCAGTCGTGACCAGGAAAGCGCTCTCTTTACGATCACCGACGGCGACGGGAATACCTACACCACCCAGCGCCTGATCATGGCGACCGGTGTGACGAAGCCGTACATCCCCGACGTTCCGGGCATGGAGCTCGTGGACCAGTACGCCGACTTCGACACCGACCCCGTGCAGTTCACCAACGAGCGCGTGCTCATCCTGGGCAAGGCCAACTCAGCCTTCGAGACCGCCGACAGCATCAACGCGTACGCGGCCGTGCTGCACGTCGCCGGTCCGCGGCCGGTGAAGCTCGCCTGGCGCACGCACTTCGTCGGCCACCTGCGCGCGTTCAACGCCGGCGTGCTCGACATGTACCAGCTCAAGTTGCAGCACGCGATCCTCGACGGCGACGTGCGGGAGATCCGCAAGGACGAAGACGGCTACCACGTGAAGTTCGCCTTCGCCCGCGCCGACGAGGTCGTGAAGGAGATCCGCTACGACCGCGTGATCGCCGCCACCGGCTTCCGCTTCGACGCCTCGATGTTCGACGAGGACTGCCGCCCCGAGCTCACGATCAACGACCGCTTCCCGGCGCAGACGTCGTCGTGGGAGTCGGTGAACGTGCCCGGCCTGTACTTCGCCGGCACGATCACGCAGGCCCGCGACTTCAAGAAGGCCACCAGCGGGTTCATCCACGGCTTCCGCTACGGCGTGCGCGCGCTGTCGAAGGTGCTCGACGAGCGCTACCACGACAACGAGTGGCCGCAGACCGTGCTCAAGGCCGAGACCGGCGAGCTGGTCGACGCAGTGCTCAAGCGGATCAACCGAACCTCCGGGTTGTTCCAGCAGTTCGGTTTCCTCGCCGACATCCTCGTCGTCGAGGGCGGCCAGGCGCGCTACCTCGAAGAGATGCCGGTGGCCCGCTTCGCCGACACTCCGCTCAACGACGCCGAAAACGCCTTCCTCGTCACGCTCGACTACGGCCCGGACCACGACAAGGTCGACCCGTTCGACTTCACCGTGAAGCGCGCGAGCCAGGACGTTGCCAACGACAACGGCGAGGGCCACTACCTGCACCCGATCGTCCGTCACTACCGGCGCGGCGAGCTCGTGGCCACCCACCACGTGACGGAGAACCTCGAGAACGAGTGGGACCGCCCTGTGCACGTGGACGCGCTCACCAAGTTCTTCACCGACCAGCTGGCCTGACCCGTGCGCACGATCGCGGAACTCGAAGCCGCGGCGCGCGAGCGGCTCGACCCGGCGCACTACGACTTCTACGCGGGTGCCGCCGGCGACGAGCTGACGCTGCGGGCCAACGAAGAGGCGTTCTCCCGGCGCGTGCTCGTGCCCCGCGTGCTGCGGGGCGCGGCCAAGCGCGACCTCGCGACGGAGCTGGTCGGCTCGCCGCTGTCGATGCCGGTGCTGGTGTCGCCGACGGCGTTCCACCGGCTGGCGCACCCCGACGGCGAACTCGCGACGGCGAAGGCGGTCGCGAAAGCCGGCACGGTGCTGGTGGTGAGCATGGCCGCGACCACGGCCGTGGAGGACATCGCCGACGCCGCGCGCCAGGCCGCGGCCGACCCGGCGCTGTGGTTCCAGCTCTACCTGCAGCCGGACCTGGAGTTCACGGAGTCCGTGGTGCGCCGGGCCGAACGCGCGGGCGTGCGGGCGTTCGTGGTCACGGTCGACTCGCCGGTGTTCGGCCGGCGTGAACGCGATCACCGCAACGGTTTCCACGACCTGCCGCCCGGGCTGGTCGTGGAGAACCTGCGCGACGGCTCGGGCCGCGTGCGCGACATCGAGATGTCGGCCGAGTTCACGTGGGAGCACGTGGCGTGGCTCAAGCGCACGACGGCGCTTCCCGTGCTGCTCAAGGGAGTGCTGCACCCGGACGACGCCCGCCTCGCGGTCGGTGCCGGCGTCGACGGGCTCGTGGTGTCGAACCACGGCGGCCGTCAGCTCGACACCGCCGTGTCTACTGTGGACGCCCTGCCCGCGCTGGCCGAGGCCGTGGCGGGCGCGATCCCGCTCGTGCTCGACGGCGGCGTGCGGCGGGGCACCGACGTGGTGAAGGCGCTCGCGCTGGGCGCCACCGCCGTCGGCGTCGGCCGGCCTGTGGTGTGGGGCCTCGCCGCGGCGGGTCAGGAAGGGGTGACGGAAGTGCTGGAACGCCTCCGGGAAGAGACCGACCACACGCTCGCGCTGTGCGGGGCCGCCGCGCTCGGCGACCTGACCGCGGACCTCATCCGATGAGGCGGCTGCTCACGGCCGCGCTGGCGGCTGGGCTCGTCGGTTCGCTGCCGAAATGGCTACCCGGCCGCGTGGTCGCGTTGCGGGTGAAGATCTTCGCGCTGGTCAACGGCGACGAAGGCCTGCCGATCCCCGGCGAGCGCGTGGGCGTGAAGAACTTCCGCCGCGTGTACGCCGACCCGGCGGCCAACGGGCGCAGCAAGGGCGCGGCGCTGTCGGACCTGTTCTGGTACTGGCTCGCGCCCGGCCCGGAGGTCCACCAGGAGCACCTGGAGGCGGGGCCGCGCTACGACGAGGTCGCCAAGACCACGCGCCACATCCTCGTGAAGACGCGCGCGGAGTCCGAAGAGCTCACGCGCCGCGTGACCGAGCACGTGCTCGACGGCCTGGAGATCGGCGACGGGCGGCTGATCCGGCTGCGCGACGAGATGATGCCGATCTGGGCCGAGCTGTACTACGAGCTCGTGTTCGGCGAACCGTGCCCGCCCGAGGCCCGCGACCTCATCGTGGGCCACGCCGACGACGTCGTCTCGGCGCTGAAGTGCGTGCGGCCCCGCAACATGCGCCGCCGCGCGAAGCTCACGAAGTACCTGCGGCGTCGCCTCGGCGACATCCCGCACGCGCTGCCGACCCGGCTCACTCGCGACGAGCAGGTGTTCTACCTGCAGGGCACGTTCTTCAACACCGCCGTGGTGCAGATGTCGGAGGCGATGGCGCACCTGCTGATGATCATCGCGCAGCACCCCGACGTGCAGCGGCGGCTGGCGGCCGACCCGGACGACGACGAGTACCTCGACCGCGTGATCGACGAGGGCCTGCGCACCTACCCGCTCTTCGGCATCGCCCACCGCATCACCACCGGCGACATCGAGCTCGACGACACGACGATCGACGCCGGCACCGTGCTCCTGTTCAGCTACCCCGACTTCCACCACGCGGCGGGCTTCGAGCGGCCCGACGAGTTCGACCCGTCGCGCTGGGAGCCGCCGGTCGGTTGCCCGGCGCACGCAGCAGGTTCCAGCAAAGCGCCCGCCAAGAAGGACGTGAACTTCCTGCCCTTCGGCGTCGCGCAGAACCGCGCGTGCCCGGCCCGCGGGCTCGCGCCGATCACGATGCGCGTGGTGACGCGGGAGTTCCTGCGCCGCTACTCCGTCGCGTCGAGCGCGGCCCACACGCGCTCGATCCCCAACCGCGGCCCGGTGTTCCTCACCCCGCGCGGCTCGGCGCGCTCGACCCGCGGCCCGCTGGCGTACCTCGCCGTGCGCGACCGCTGGGAAGACGTGTGGCGCAGCCTCGCCCAGCTCGTGTTCGGCACCTACATGGTGCTCGACGCGCGGCAGAAGCGTTTGTGCGTGAACTACTTCGCGAACCACGGAGGCGAATGATGTCCGCGTCAGAGGCGGCTCCCGCGTTTTTCCTCGCGGCGGTGGTGATCCTGGTGGTGGTGCGGCTCGTGACCATGCTCGCCGTGAAGCTCGGGCAGCCGCCCGTCGTCGGCGAGATGGTGTCGGGGGTGCTGCTCGGGCCGTCGCTGCTCGGGCTCCTGCTGCCGGGCGTCCAGTCGTACCTGTTCCCCGACACCGTGCGCACGCTCGTGTACCTGGGCGGGCAGATCGGGCTCGTGCTCTACATGTTCGGCGCGGGCTACGAGTTCCGCACCAAAACGGTGCGGGAGTCCTCGAAGCTGGTGGCCGCCGTGTCGAGCGCCGGCACGGGGATTCCGCTCGTGCTGGGGATCGGCGTCGCCGTGCTGGGCACGGGCTGGGTCGGCATCACCAAGCCGGGCGTCTCGCCGGTGGTGTCGGCGGCGTTCGTCGGGGTCGCTATCGCGATCACGGCGTTCCCGATGCTCGCGCGGATCATCACCGAACGCGGCCTCACGAAAACGCGCTTCGGCTCGCTCGCGCTGGCGTGCGGCGCGGTCGACGACGTGCTCGCGTGGATCCTGCTGGCGGTGGTGGTCGGCATGCACGCGGGCTCGGCCGGGCCGATCGCGCTCGCGCTGGGCGGCGGCGTGGTGTTCGCGCTGTTCGTGTGGATCGTGGCGCGGCGGGTGTTCGCGAAGATGTTCACCAGCTCGCGGATGTCGGTGGACCAGCGGCTGCTCGTCACGGCGATGATCCTGTTCGCCGCCGCGTGGTTCACCGACGAGATCGGGCTGTACGCGGTGTTCGGCGCCTTCGTCACCGGCATCGCGTTCCCGCGCGGCGAAGCGGCCGACGCCGTGGTCTCGAAGCTGCTGCCGGTCGGCAACATCGTGTTCCTGCCGCTGTTCTTCACCTACTCCGGCCTGAACACGCGGTTCGCGCTGCTCGCGGACCCGAACCTGCTGCTGTTCGCGCTGCTGTGCGTGGTGGTGGCGATCGTCGGGAAGCTCGGGGCGTCGTGGGGCGCGGCGCGGCTGGCCGGGGAACCGCAGCCGGTCGCGTTGCGGATCGGGGTGCTCGTGAACGCGCGGGGGCTGATGCAGCTGATCGCGCTGAACGTGGGGCTGCAGGCGGGCATCGTGTCGCCGGCGCTGTTCACGGTGCTCGTACTGGTGGCGCTGGTGACCACGATCATGACCGCGCCGGTCCTGAGCTGGCTCGACCGGCGGGACCGGAAGAAGTACTCCTCCGATCAGCTGCCGGAGTTCCTCCTTTCGGCCCAACCGGCTGGTAAATGATCGATTCCCTACGAAAGTTGAGGGTTCAATCGGCGCGCTGACTGCGAGTATGAACACGTGCACGAAGAGGCAGGAAGCGCAGCCCGAGTGCTCCTCGTGGAGGACGATCGTGAACTGGCCGGAATGCTGTCCGAGCTGCTCACCGACGAGGGCTACGAGGTCGAGCTCGCCCACGACGGGCAGCGCGGCCTGCACCGCGGCCTCACCGGCCACCACGACGTGATCATCCTCGACCGGCGGCTGCCGGTGATGGACGGGCTGGAGGTGCTCGCCGGGCTGCGACGCCGGGCCGTGACGGCGCGCGTGCTGGTGCTCTCGGCGCTGGGTGAGCTGGCCGACCGCGTCCACGGTCTCGACGCGGGCGCCGACGACTACCTGGTGAAACCGTTCGAGACCGACGAGCTGCTGGCCCGGCTGCGCGCGTTGTGCCGGCGGGACCTCGACGGTGCCGAGTGCCTGCCGCTCGGCACCGCGGCGCTCGACCTGCTGCGCCACGAGGTCGTGCTGCCCCGCGGCGAGCGCGTGACTCTGTCGGGGCGCGAGTTCGAGCTGCTGCGCACGCTCGCGCAGCGGCCGAAGGCCATCCACCCGCGGGAGGCGCTGCGCACCCACGTGTTCGCCGACTCGACGGGGGAATCCATTGTGGACACCTACGTGTACTACCTGAGGCGCAAGCTGGGTCGCGAGGTGGTGAAGACCGTCCACGGCCTGGGTTACCAGATCGGGGCCATGTGACGGTGATCGTCGATCCCGACACGCGGGCGCTGCGGCGCGCGCGGCGGACGATCGCGAGCCAGATCGCCGTGGTGATCACACTGGTCGTGCTTGCCGCCGGCGCCATCGCGTACTGGGTGCTGGTGCACGGCCAGGGCGAGGAGGTCGACCGGCAGATCGACTACACGCTGGCCCAGGGCCTGTCGGCGACGCCGCCGGGCTGTGTGTTCCTGGTGACGCCGGCCGGGCACGTGCCCGCCGCGTTGCCGTTCGCGCCGCCGTCCGCGCCCGCCGTGCCGCCCGGCGGTTCCGTGACCACGGAACAGGAACTGGCCGGCTCGACGTTCACGGTCCGCGCCGTCGACCACGGCGGCCAGGTGTGGCAGGTCTTCGTCGACCAGCGCTACCAGGCCGCCGACCGGCAGCAGCTGCTGATGGGCCTGGTGATCGCGGAACTGGTGGTACTGCTGGTTTCCGTCTTCAGCGGCTACGTCCTGGCCGCGCGCGCGATCCGGCCGCTGGGCGAGGCGTTGCGGCGCCAGCGCACCTTCGTCGCCGACGCGTCGCACGAGCTGCGCGCGCCGCTCACCCGCCTGCACACGCGCGCGCAGCTGCTGGCGCGGCGGGCACGGGTGACGCCGGTGCCCTCGGACGACCTGGACCTGCTGGTCTCCGGCACACGCGAGCTGGGTGAGGTCGTGGAGGACCTGCTGCTGTCGACGCAGGCGTGCAACGAGCGGCCGTTGCTGGAGCCGGTGGAGCTCGGTCTGCTGGCCGAGCAGGCGGTGGAGGCCGAAGCCGTGCGCGCGGGGGACCGGCGCGTGCGGATCGAGGTGCGCCGTTCGCCGGGACTGCTCGACGTGGTGCCGGGCGTGCCGGCGGCGTTGCGGCGGGTGCTGTCGGCGTTGCTGGACAACGCGATCGGCCACACCCCGCCCGGCGGGTCGATCGAGGTGACGCTGGAGAACCCGGACGACCGGCACGTCGAGATTCGCGTTGCCGACACCGGAGTCGGCTTCGCGCAACGGGACGCGGAGCGGCTGTTCGAGCGGTTCGCCCACGGCGGCCAGGGTGAGGGCCGCCGGTTCGGGCTCGGCTTGGCGCTGGTGCACGAAGTCGTGACGGGCCACGGCGGAACCATCGCCGCGGCCGGGGTTCCGGGCGTCGGGGCGACGTTCACTCTGAGGTTCACGAGGGCCTGAGCGCGAGCGGCCGGCGCCCCGGAACCCGGCTGCGCCGCCTCCCACCTCACTCCCGGCAACTGCGATCGATCTCGTTCCCGAGCCGTCCGCGACTACGCACCACCACCCACCAGCCGAGTAGCAGCAACGTTGATCCCCATCGCCCACGGCACCAAGCCATCCACCGCGAACGGTTCGACCTCCGCCAGGAACCTCTCCCGCAACTCGGCCACCTCATCCTTCGGCACCACGGACAACTCGTAGAACGTCTCCGCGTTGTCCTGCCACACCGCCAGCGGGGTACTGCGGTGCCGGATGGTGATCCGCTCCCATGTCACCGGCGCGAACCCCACCGGCCCGAGGATCTCGTCGAGCCCCTCCCTGGTCCGACTGCGCTGATCACCGAACCTCGGCAACAACCCTTGCCCGCGAGCAGTCCGAAAGAGCGGCAGGGCGAGCGACCGGAACACCTCGAGGGCAGCACTTCCCTCGGCACCACCGCTTCCCGCCGCGATCGCGAACCGCCCACCGGGCATCAGCACTCGCGCCGATTCCACCGCAACCTGCTCCGGCTCGCTCATCAGCATGAACGCCATGTGCGACACCACCGCATCGAACGACTCGTCTTCCCAGGGCAGCTCCTGTGCCCGACCTACGCGAAGATCCGCGTGCTGCAGCTCCGGCCGCCGGCGTGCGAACGCGAGCTCGTTCACCGAAAGATCGATCCCCGCCAACCGCTGCGCTCCGCGATCGGCGAACACGGACAGCAGCTCCCCGTCCGCCCACCCGAGGTCGAGCACCCGATCGGCGTCGCCGACGCGGTCGGCGAACGCCTCATACGCCGTGCGGCCGTCCGGAGTCAGGACTTCGCGAATGCTCACCGACTGCTTGCCAGGGTCACGGTCGTGAAAGGTCCGGAGGAACTGCTCGCCGGAAGGCCGTGAAGTCATCGGTCGACCCTATTCGCCGGGACGGCGACCGAATCTCACCGCTGCGCCGCCGCCGACGTCGAGCGGGCGCGCCGGTGGGCGTTGCGAAGCGCGTATCGTGACAGTGTTTTAAAACGGTGTTATGGTTACTTTCAGAACGCTCTGGGAGGAGAAAGCCATGCACGGACCGGTCCAGCTGTTCACCGTCATCGCCCTCGTGTCGCTGCCCACCGTGATGTACGGCGGCTACGCGCTGATGGGGCTACTCAAGCGCGGGGTGCTCAACGACCAGCAGAAGAGCTTCTTCCGCGCCGGCCACGCGCACGCCGGGGTGCTGCTCGTGCTCGCGCTGGTGGCGTTGCAGGTGCTCGACCGCAGCGGGCTGTCGGATTCGCTGCGGTGGGTGGCGTGCTTCCTGCTGCTGTTCGGCGTGCTCGCGCAGTCGGGCGGGTTCTTCCTGGCGATGCTGCGCACGCGGGTCGGCATGTCGATCACCACCGCCGGAGCCGTGCTGCTCGGCGCGGCCATGCTCATCACGGCGTACGGGGTGGCCTTCCTTTAACGGCTGGGCGCGGTCGTTAAGCTTGATGACGTGCCTGAATACCTGTCGACCGCGCCTGTCAAGGGGACCCGAGACTTCGTCCCCGCCGAAATGTCCGTTCGCACGCAGGTGTTCGGCCATCTCTACGACGTCCTGGAGCGCTACGGCTTCCTCCGCTACGACGCTCCCGTGCTGGAGCCCGCCGAGATCTACGAGCGGAAGTCGGGCCAGGAGATCGCCGACCAGCAGCTCTACACGCTGACGACGAAGGGCGGCGAGCGCCTCGCGCTGCGCCCGGAGATGACGCCGTCGGTGGCCCGGATGATCGCCGGCAACGCGAAGTCGCTGTCGTTCCCCGTGCGCTGGTACAGCCACCCGAACTGCTTCCGCTACGAGCGCCCGCAGCGTGGCCGCGTGCGGGAGCACTGGCAGATCAACGCGGACATCTTCGGTTCCGAGAGCGCGAACTGCGAGATCGAGATGTTCGAGCTCATCCACGACCTCATGGAGTCGGTGGGTGCGTCTTCGGACATGTTCGCCGTGCGCGTGAACGACCGGAACCTGCTGACGTCGGCGCTCACCGACGTCGTGGGCGTCTCCGCGGAGCACCTGCCGGCCGTGTTCGGCTTGGTGGACCGCTGGGAGAAGACGTCGGCGGAGGAGCACGCTTCGTCCGCCGAGGAGATCGGGCTCACGGACAAGCAGTTCGAGAAGCTCACCGAGGCCCTCGGCTCCGGCGCCGCGCTGCTCGACGAGCTGCCCGCGGAGGTCAAGGAGCAGTCGAACCTGGTGCGCGTGCTGTCCAGCTCGGCCGCGAGCCTGGTGAAATTCGAGCCGATGATCGTGCGCGGGCTGGCCTACTACACGTCCACCGTGTTCGAGGTCTTCGACACCTCGCCGAAGAACCGCCGCGCCCTCTTCGGCGGCGGCCGCTACGCCGACCTCGCCTCGCTCTTCACCAAGGAACGCATCCCGGGCATCGGCTTCGGCATGGGCGACGTCACGCTCATGGACTTCCTCGACACCCACGGCCTCACGCCCGCCCCGCGCACCGAGGTGGACGTCATGGTCATCCCGGTCACCGAGGAACTCGCCGACGCCGCTCGCCAGGTCGCGACCTCCCTGCGCCGCGCCGGCCTCCGCACGTCGACCCCGATCGAGCACCGCAAGCTCGGCAAGGAGCTCACCCGCGCCGACAAGGCCGGCGCCGCGGCCGTGGTGATCGTGGGCCAGGAGGACTGGGACGGTGGGAATGTGACCGTCCGGAGCCTGGCCACGCGGGAACAGCAGCAGGTCGCGCTGGCCGACGTTGCCGCGACCGTGGGCGGGCTGGTTACGCCGGCTTGAGTTTTTCCTTGTAGATCACCGAAAACAGCCCCGCCCGGCGAAAGCCCGGCGGGGCTGTTTTCGTGTCTCCCTTGCAGCCGCTGCAGCGGTTCCGCCCCCTCGGCGGGGCCGGGTCAGGGTCGGAGGGAGAAGGAGGCGACCAGCGAGGCGACTTCGGCCGGCTGGTCGACGAACGGGGTGTGGCCGGAATCAAGGAAGGTGACGTCGGCGCCGGCGGAGCGGTAGCGGGTGGCGGCGGAAGTGTGGTCGTAGAGACGGTCTCGGCGGCCGAGGATCGCGAGGGCGGGCAGGCCGAGCGCGGAGATCTGCGCGTCGAGCGGGTTGGTTGCCAGGAGGCGGCGCCGTTCGGTGAGGACGGCGTGGGCCATGGCCGGGCTGGTGGCGGAGAAGTCGGCGTGGGCCTGGCGCAATGGGGTGGGGCGCAACACGAAACCGACAGGGGCCGACGAAGCCAAACGGTGCAGCAAGCGGCCGGCGAACGGCGCCGCGAGCAAACCGTTGCCCGGCGGGAAAGTGGCGTGGCTGTAGTCCGGCGCCTGTCCGATGAGGACGGTCCGGGTCACGGCCCCCGAAAGCGAAGCCAGCGCCAGCACCACGTCGGCGCCGAAGGAGTGGCCGACGGCCGTCACGTGACCGGCGCCGATCAGCTTCAGGGCGCCGGCCAGGGTCGTGGCCTGGGAGACGGCGTCGAGGCCCGTGTGGCCGCCCGTGCAGCCGTGGCCGCGCAGGTCGGGACGCAGCACGCGGAAGCGGTCGGCCAGCAGGGGCGCCAGGCGGTCGAAGGAGTGCAGCGAGCCGCTGAAGCCGTGCACGAGCAGCACGGCCGGCGCGTCGGCGGGGCCGTCTTCGCGCAGGTGCAGGGCGATCCCGTCGACGTCGAGGACCGTGCCGGTCGTTCGCCGCGTCACTTCACCGCCCGGGCTATGGCGCGCCCGGCGGCGCGGCCGGAGAAGATGCAGCCGCCGAGGAACGTGCCCTCCAGCGCGTTGTAGCCGTGCACGCCACCGCCGCCGAAGCCCGCGACCTCGCCCGCCGCGTACAGCCCGGGCAGCGGCGCGCCGTCGGCCCGCAGCACGCGCGAGTCCAGGTCCGTCTGCACGCCGCCCAAAGTCTTGCGCGTGAGGATGTTCAGCCGCACGGCGATCAACGGCCCGTGCGCCGGGTCGAGGATCCGGTGCGGCTTCGCCACGCGCGCCACGCGGTCGCCGACGAACTTGCGCGCGTTGGCCACCGCCATCAGCTGCAGGTCCTTCGAGTAGCGGTTCCCGACCTCGAGGTCCCGCGCCACGATCTGGCGCTCCAGCAAGGAAACGTCCAGCGCCGGCCCGCGAGCGATCTTGTTCATCCCCTTGACGAGCGTCGCCAGATCGTCGGCGACCACGAAGTCGACGCCGCGGCGCTTAAACGCGTCCACCGGCCCCGGCGCGCCCTTCGCGGCGCGGCTGAGCAACGTCTGCTTCAGGCTCTTCCCCGTGATGTCCGGGTTCTGCTCGGAGCCCGACAGCATGAACTCCTTCTCGAGGATCGACTGCGTGAGCACGAACCACGAGTAGTCGTAACCGGTCGAGAGCACGGCCTTCAGCGTCTGCAGCGTGTCGAACCCCGGGAAGTTCGGCGCGGGCAGCCGCACCCCGTTGGCGTCGAACCACATCGACGACGGCCCGGGGATGATCCGGATCGCGTGGTCCGGCCAGATCGGGTCCCAGTTGTGGATGCCCTCCACGTAGTGCCACATGCGGTCCCGGTTCACCACGCGCGCGCCCACGGCCTCGCTGATGCCGATCATGCGACCGTCCACATGGGCCGGAACGCCGGGGATCATCGTCGCCGGCGCCGGGCCCAGCCGGTCGACGGGCCAGTTCTGCCGCACCAGTTCGTGGTTGTGGCCGATGCCGCCGGAGCTCACCAGCACCGCCGGCGCCGACAGCTCGAACTCACCGGCGGCGACCCGCGAAGACTTCTTGCCCCGCGGCAGATCACTCGGCTCCAGCACGGTCCCGCGCACACCCGTGACCACGCCGTCGGTCTCCACCAGCTCGTCGACCTGGTGC
Source organism: Amycolatopsis sp. NPDC005232 (assembly GCF_040607795.1). NCBI lineage: Bacteria > Bacillati > Actinomycetota > Actinomycetes > Pseudonocardiales > Pseudonocardiaceae > Amycolatopsis > Amycolatopsis sp. NPDC005232. The sequence goes on from NZ_JBEXHL010000009.1 coordinate 31,643, forward strand.
CGGAACGCGAAGCGCACCTGGCCGCGCTGCTCCGCCGCCAGCACCGGCTCGGCGAACACCCGCACCACCTCGGGCCCGGTGCCCCACGTCAAGTGGAACCGCGGCACGGAGTTGCCGTGCCCGCCCGCCTTGCCGCCGCCGCGCTCGGCCCACCCGACCAGCGGCGTCACGCGCAGGCCCAGCTCGTGCAGGTAGTCGCGCTTCTCGTACGTGGCGAAGCGAACGTACGCCTCGGCCCACTTGCGCGCCCACAGGTCCTCGTCCTCGCGGTCGAAGCCGGCCGAGTCGAGCCAGTCGCGCAACGCCAGCTCGTAGGAGTCCTTTATCCCCAGCCGGCGCTGCTCGGGGCTGTTCACGAACAGCAGCCCGCCCAGAGACCAGAACGCCTGGCCGCCCAGGTTCGCGCGGTTCTCCTGGTCCAGCACGAGCACGCGGCGACCGGCCTTCACCAGCTCGTGGGTCGCGACCAGCCCGGCCAGACCGGCGCCGACCACGATCGCGTCCGCTGAAGAGGCGTCCAACTCAAGCCACCTCGGTGTAGGCCGTGATCACCTGTACGCACAGGTCACGGCGCCGCTGCCACACGAGCGGGTTGTCGGGGTCCATCAGGCATTGCGCGCTGGTGCCGTCGTGCATCGCGACGAGCGCCTGGCCCAGCGCCACGGGATCGGGGATCGAGCGGCCGGCCCGCGCGAGCAGCTCGACCATCAGCGGCATCAGCGCTTCGGCGATGGCTTCCTCGCGCGCGGTCATCACGCGCCGCAGGCTGGGGTTACGCAGGGCGTGGGCGGTGAACTCGGCGCTCACGCGGAACCACGCGTCGTCCACGGGGATCGCGGGCAGCACGCGCTCGACGACCGCCCGCACGTCGGGCAGATCGACCGGCGTGAACGCGTCGAACGCCCCGCGCACGGCCGCGATCATCGCCGCCGACCGCCCTTCCCACATGGCCAGGAACAGCTCGTCGAGCGAGGCGAAGTTCGAGTAGAACGCACCGCGTGTGTAGCCCGCGCGCTCGCAGATCTGCTCCACTGTGGACCGTCCGAACCCCTCTTCGGCGAACACCGGGAGAGCGGCTTCGAGCAGGCGCCGGCGGGTCTCCGCGCGACGGCGTGGCACGCGGTCCGCCGTCGGTTCGATCATCAGGCCTCCCGCTTTCGATACGCCAGCGTACTCAATGCACAGATGTATCGAAAGGGAGCGTGAGCAAGGTCAAGATCGACCCTGTTCAGTAACTCAGGACTTCAGTAAGTGAGCAGCTCAGGAAGCCGCGACGCCCCGCGCCATGACCAGCAGCGGCTTGCCCAGCGCCGCCAGCTCGGCCAGCGGGTCACCGTCGACCACCAGCAGGTCGGCCGCCAGCCCGGGCTCCAGCCGGCCCGTGACCGAGCCCAGGCCGAGGCCCGCCGCGCTGTCCTCGGTGGCGATCTCGAGGATCCGCCGCCGCGAGAAGCCGAGCCATTCGTACAGCTCCAGCGCGCCCACGGGGTCGTCGAACGTCGAGCCGGGCAAGCCCGCGTCGGTGCCGGAGAGCAGACGCACGCCGTGCTCCTCCAGCCACGGCAGCCGCCCGTAGACGCGGCGCGCGAGGTCCTCGCCCATACGCTCGACCATCATCCGCCAGTTGCGGCTGCTCGTGGAGCACGCCGAGACGCCGCCCTTGGCCATGCGGCGCGCGACCTCCGGGCGCAGGTCGGTCTGCTGCGGGCCGGTCATGAACGTGCAGTGCTCGATCGTCGAGACGCCGGCCTCGACGCAGTCGGCGATCGCGTCGGCGCCGTGGGCGTGCGCGGCGACCGTCAGCCCGCGCCGCGCGGCCTGCGAGACGACCACGCCGAGCTGCCGCGCGTCGAACTGCGACTCCCACATCTCCGCGCCACCGGGCGTGATCTGGCCGCCGCCCGCCATCACCTTGATCACGTCGGCGCCCGCGGCCGCGTTGGCGTCGATCCGCGCGCGGATCTCGGCGTCGGAGGAGACCACGCCGCCGAAGAAATGGCAGTGTCCATCCGGGACGGTCAGCGGCGGCCCGGCCGCGAGCACCCGCGGTCCGCCGGCCGGCTTCACCACGGTGCGGCCGCCGAGGTCGCGCACGGTGGTGACGCCGCTGCGCAGCAGTTGCCCGAGCCGTTCCTCCGCACCGTTCGCGACATCGGTGTCAGCACTGGCCAGGAAGTTCGGCAGCATCTCGCGCGTGGCGTCGAAACACAGGTGCACGTGGGAGTTGAACAGCCCCGCCAGCACGGTCGCGTCGGGGAAGTCGCGCACCACGGGGTCGACGGCCGCCGCGGCCACCTCGTCGGGCCGTCCGACCGCGACGATCTCGCCGTCGCGCACCAGCACGGCGCCGCCGTCGATAGGGGTCGAGGGCCGGGGCAGCACCCGGGCAGCCGTGATCAGGGTGTCCACGTTCAGCTTTCCTTTCCCACAAGCGTTGCCGACAGCGACAGCAGCGGCCGCACGTCCGATTCCAGGTCCGCGCCGCCGCCCGGCAGCACGAGCTTGGCCCGCCCGTCGCTCACCTCACCTGAGGCCTGGCGGGCCAGCGCGGTCCGCAGTGCCGCAGCCGCGGCGGACGGATCGTCGGCCGCGAGCGAGGCCAGGTCCGTATCCAGGTAGGGGCTCAGCTGCACCAACCCGTCGCGGATCTCGATCACGCGCCGGTAGTAGCGGCGGTGCACGGCGAACCGGTCGCGCAGGCCGTTGCCCGGCGGCGTCCGCAGCACGATGCTCGGGTAAGCCGCCACGAGCAGTGTCCACAGTGGAGCGAGGCGGTGGTGGTCGGCCCGGTGCCGGCGTCGCCGGACCACAGCCGCCACGCGAGCCCGCACACCGGGATAGGTGATGCCCGCGAGGAACAGCACGCTGCCGAGGATCACCAGCGGCACCCCGAGCCACAGCAACGCCGGCACGGTCACGTCGAACACCCACGCCACCACCAGATACAGCGCCCGCAACACGCTGCCGGCGGCCGCCGCGACGAGGCTCGCCGCACCGATGCGCAGGCCCGTGCGCAGGTGCGGGTCGGCCACGCGCTGGTAGCGCACGATCCACACCGCGCACGCCGTGATCGCGTAGATCAGGTACGCCCCGCCACTGAAGTAGAACAACGCGATCCCGGGCGCGTGCACCGTGTCCGGCCCGAGCGCGGCGCCCCGCAACGGGACCGGCGTGATCGCCAGCGCGCTGGTCATCACGGCGATCGCGGCGGTAAGCGGCACGAGCTCCAGCGCGACGCGGCGCGCCTGGCGCGGGCCGAGCGCGGAGCCGAGGAAGAAGATCAACAGCGAGCAGACGCCACACGAGAGCAGCACGTTGTTCGCCAGCCGCGCGCCACCCGGCGCGGTCAGGCCGTCGAACCACGTGGTGACCCCGCGTTGCTGGGCGAGGAACGCCAGCGCGAACGCGGCGATGGTGACCGTGACGGCCCAGTTCGGCAGCCGCGGCGAGCGCACCAGTTGGTAGACGCGCCAGGCGAGCGCCGCGGTGAAGAGGGCGAAGAAGGCAGCGGTCACAGCCAGCCCTGGTGGTCGCCCAACGTGCCTTGGATGCGCCGCAAGTCGTGGTCGGCCGCGGCCCGCGGGATTGTGTAGTTCAGCACCGACGCCCACTCGAGGATGATCGTGGCGACCGTCTCGGCCTCCCACTCGTGGGCCTCGTCGTAGGAGGTGCGGCGCAACGCGCGGCGCACGGCGTCCCCGTCGAGGCTTTCCACGGCCGGGCCCCGCAGGAAATCGGCCGGTTCCGCGTCTCCGCCCGGTTCGTGGTCGGCGAGCAGGTGGCCGAGCTCGTGCAGGATGATGTGGTCCTGGTGGGCTTTCGTCGTTTCCTGCTGGAAGAAGATGTAGTCGGCCGAGGCGGTCGCGATCCAGCAGCCGAACGGGCCGGGCACTTCGAGCGGGTAGGCCATGAGCCGGATCGGGCGGCCGCGGCGCTCGCCGAGGCGTTCGCAGAGCTGTCCGACGTCGAGCGGCGGGCTGATGTCGAGGTCCTTCAGCAACCGCCGGCAGCGTTTGCGGAGTTCGCGTTCCTTCACGGTCCGCTGTGGCCTTCCCGTTCGGCGCGCTCGTAGCGCTCGACGAGGTCGAGCAGGTCCATGACCTGACGGCGGCCCTGCGGCGAGAGCTCCTGCGCGCGCATGGCCATCAGCTTGGCCTCGACGGCCGGCGCGTCTCCGGAGGCGCGCTCGTCCTCGTCGCCGAAGAAGTACGTGACCGGCACTCCGAACAGCTTCGCCAGCGCCTCGACGTAGTGGATCTTCGGGTTGATCCGCTTTCCGGTGGCCAGCTGCTGCAGGTACGCCGGCGACATCGCGGGCCCGCCCGCGCGCTCGATCGCCGCCGACATCTCCCGGTAGCTGTGCGGTGCGCGGCCGTCCGCCCGGGATGAGTCGATGAGCGTGCTCAGCTTCTCCGCGAAGGTGCGTTGCCGTGGCATCACCGCCCCCTTCCCCTTGTCCGGATAGTAGTGTGCCGTCTGTTACCAATCCGACCACAGCCACGGCGGGAATGGTTGCCAGACGCGGGAGCGTCCGGCTCGGTGCCCGCCTGCTTTTGGCCGGATTGGTAACGGCGTGTCTACTGTACGCACCTGTTGACACGGCCTGTATGCAGTGGTTTACAGTGGCCGCGTCCCGCTCCGGACACGTCCGCACTCTGGGGGTGTTCGGAACCCGGAGCGGGATCTTGTCCTGCGCCTGGCTCGCTGTGATCAGCCATTTGTAGTACGCTTGAGTGGTCAAGGTTGATCGCCTCGTAGCGAACCCTTGATCTGGCCTGTTGCCGGAGGTCGACCCCCAGGGCTTCCGGTGACAGGCCCCTTACTTTTCCAGGGCTGGTCCTTCGGGGTGGCCTGCCTGCGAGTGGCCGGTCAGCCCATGAGTGTCGCGGCCACCGTCGCACCCAGCTCCTGCAACGCTTCCAGCGCGGCCTTGTCGGGTTCCCCCGTGAGCAGCACGGGGTCCGCGACCTGTATCCAGCCCAGCCCCGTGGTGATCGACGCGAGCTGGCGCGCGGTGCCGGCCGTGTCGTTGTTCCCGTGCACGTACGCGCCGAACGGACGGCCGCGCGTCGAGTCGAGGCACGGGTAGTAGACGGTGTCGAAGAAGTGTTTGAGGGCGCCGCTCATGCTGCCGAGGTTCGCGGGGGTGCCGAGCAGATAACCGTCGGCGGCCAGCACGTCGGCGGCGGTCGCGCCGAGCGCAGGGCGGCGGACGACGTCGACGCCCTCGATGTCCGGGTGCTTCGCGCCGGCGAGCACGGCTTCGAACATCGCCTGCATCGACGGCGACGGGGTGTGGTGCACGAGTAACAACGTGGCCATGAGCGCAGCCTGCCACTTGTGCCCTTGTCCACGCGCGGGCAGGCTGGGTCCGGTGATGGGGGACAGACTGCGGCCCCATCTTGCGGTGGCCGCATTCGTACTGCTCGGCTTGGCCGGGCTCGTCAGCACGCTGGCGCTGGTTTTCGCCGCGTTCACCGACGCGATCTTCGCGCCCCAGGGCTGGGCCAGCGAGATGGACCGGCTGTGGCCGTGGATGGTGCCCGCGGTGGTCGGCCTGCTCGCCGCCATCCTCTCGCGGCGGCGGGAGTTCATCGCGGCGTTCGTAGTGCTGCTGCTATTCGACGTCGTCGGCCTGTTCGGAGCGACCCTGGTCGGCCGCGACGTCGAACCGGGCCCCCCGGTCCCGGTCAGCTCAGCAGCGTGTTTATGTCCTCCCGCACTGCGCTGAGGCGAGTGGACGCGGTTTCGCGCGCCGCCGCGAGGTCACCGGTCACCGGCGTGACCACCTGCAGGTAGGCCTTCAGCTTCGGCTCGGTGCCCGACGGGCGGATCACCACACGCAGGCCGTCGCCGCGCAGCCGCAGCACGTCGGCGTCTGGCAGGAGGTCTTCCTGCGTGACAGGTGTGCCGCCGAGTGTCACCGGCGGCTCGGCGCGCAGGCCCGCCATCAGCTTGCCGCGCACGGCAAGGTCGGTGACCCGCAAGGAAACCTGGTCCGTCAGGTGCACGCCGTGGCCGGTGGCGATGTCGTCGAGCACGTCGAGGGGCGTGCGGCCCGCGGCCTTGAGCGCCGCGGCGAACCCGGCGGCGAACACGGAGGCGGCGATGCCGTCCTTGTCCCGCACGAAACCCGGGTTCACGCAGAGGCCGAGCGCCTCCTCGTAGGCGAAGATCAGGCCTTCGCCGGCGCGCACCAGCCACTTGAAGCCCGTGAGCGTCTCGGCGTAACGCGCGCCCGCGGCCTTCGCCAGCTCGCCGAGCAGCGAGGACGACACGATGGTGGTGGCCACGAGCGGATCGGGATTGTCCGTTGTGGACAGCAGGTGTGAGCCGAGCAGCACGCCCGTCTCGTCGCCGCGCAGCATGCGCCACTCGCCGTCGCGGCCGCGGACGCCGAGGGCGCAGCGGTCGGCGTCCGGGTCGAGCGCCACGGCGAGGTCGGCGTCCACTTTGGACGCGAGTGCCAGCAGCAGGTCGGTGGCGCCGGGTTCCTCGGGGTTGGGGAACGAGACGGTGGGGAAGTCGGCGTCGGGCCGCGACTGCTCGGCGACGAAGTGCACGTCGGTGAACCCGGCCTGCGTGAGCGCCGTTTCCAGCGTCGCCGCGCCGACGCCGTGCAGCGCGGTGGCGGCGATCCGCAGCTCGCGCTCCGGGCTTCGGGGCAGGTTCGCGACGTCGGCGAGGTACGCGGCGCGCGGGTCGACGACCTCGGCCCCGGGTGCGCGCGGCACGTCGACCGCGGCGCGCGCGGCCTGGATGGCGTGCTCGATCTCGCCGTCGGACGGCGGCACGATCTGGCCGCCGGTGCTGTCGTAGAGCTTGTACCCGTTGTCCGCGGGCGGGTTGTGCGACGCGGTGATCTGGATTCCGGCGATCGCGTCGTAGTGCTTCACCGAGTACGCGAGCAGCGGCGTCGGCAACGGCAGCGGCATCGTCTTCACGGCGAAGCCCGCCGCGGTGAGTACTTCGGCGGCCGCCTGCGCGAACGCTTCCGACCCGTGCCGCGCGTCGCGCCCGACCACGACCACGCCACCCGCGAGGCCCTTTTCGGTGAGCCACTGCGCCACGCCCGCGGTGGTCCGCGTGACGACGGCGACGTTCATCCCGTTCGGCCCCGCCCGCACCGGCCCGCGCAACCCGGCCGTGCCGAACTCGAGCGGTCCCGCCATCCGGTCGGCGACGTCGTCCGCCGCGGTGGCGTCGCCGGCGAGGGCGCGGTCGAGCACTTGCCGCAGCTCCTCGCGCGTCGACGGGTCGGGGTCCTCGGCGATCCACCGGTGGGCGGCGTCGCGCAGCTCGGGAGTAATCGTGTTCTGCACCGGGTCAGCGTACGGGTTTCGGCCGCCGGACCCCGGCCACGACCAGGGTGAGCAGGGCATCGGCACGGTCCGCGTCGTCCTCGGTGGCGAGGGAGATCGCGTTGACGAGCAGGAGCAGGTCGTCGATCCCGGTGGCTTCGTTCGCCTCGCCCGCCTGCTGCGCGCGGGCCAGGAGGCGGTGGCCCGCGTTGAGGATCTTCGCGTGGTACTCGCGACCTTCCTTGGCGCCGAGCAGCAGGGCCGCGCCGAGGCCGCGGGCGGCGGAGGCGTGGGCGACCACAGCGCGCAGCCACGTGACCAGAGCGTCGCCGGGGCTCGGGGCGGTGGCCAGCTCCGCGGCGAGGGTGCAGAGGTTCTCGACGCGTTCGCGGAACACGGCTTCCAGCAGCGCGGCGCGGCCGGGGAAGTGGCGGTGCAGCGTCGCGGAGCCGACGCCGGCGCGTCGAGCGATCTCTTCGAGCGAGGCATCTGCGCCCTGCTCCCCGACGACCTCGACGGCGGTCGCGAGCAGCCGCTCGTAGTTGCGGCGGGCGTCGGCGCGCATGGGCTTGCCTCTCGTCGCTGGTGGCTGCGTGGTTGCAAAACGGGGTGGTCCTCCGTATCGTACCGGTCTTGAAACGGGGTGGTACCCCACTTAGGAGGATCAAGTGGAAATCGGGATCGCGGTCGGGGATCTGCGGGGTCCGACCGGGGCCGTGGAGCTGGTCGAGCAGACGCGGGTTGCGGCAGGCGCGGGGTTCGCGACGGCGTGGGTGAGCCAGGCGCTGGGGTGGGACGCGATGGTTGCGTTGGGTGCGCTCGGGCCGGTGCCGGGAATCGCGTTCGGGACGGCCGTCGTGCCGGTGCCGCAGCGGCATCCGCTGGTGCTGGCCGGGCAGGCGCTGAGCGTGCAGGCGGTGACGGGCAACAGGCTGACGCTCGGAGTCGGGGCGGGGATCGCGGGAATGGTCGGGTCGATGTTCGGGCTGCCGGTGGACCGCCCGGCGCGGCGGATGCGGGAGTACCTGGAGGTGCTGATTCCGTTGCTACGAGGGGAAAGTGTCGCGTTTTCCGGGGAGACGCTCACGGCTTTCGGATCCGTGGCGGTGCCGGGTGCGCGGCCGCCGTCCGTGGTCGTGGCGGCTCTCGGGCCCGCGATGTTGAGGGTCGCGCGGGAGCTGGCCGACGGCACGGTGACGTGGCTCGCGGGGCCGAAGACGTTGGGGGAGCACGTGGTTCCGTCGATCGGGAAGGCGGCCCGCGTGATCGCCGCGCTGCCGGTGTGCGTCACAGCCAAGGAAAGCGGTGTGCGGGAGCGGATTTCGGCGGATTTCGCCTTGGCGGCGCAATCGCCGGAATACCGCGCGGTGTTCGACCGTGAGGGCGTGGCCGGGGCGGGTGACGTCGCAGTGGTGGGCGACGAGGACGCGGTCGCCACTCAGCTCGGCCGGCTGCGCGACGCCGGCGTGACCGAATTCTTCTTTTCGCCCCAAGGATCCGCCGCCGAGCAACAGCGGACGGTGGAAGTCCTTGCGGAATTCACCTGACGGGGCGGCACACAAGTCGCTACCGTCGCAGTGGTGCGACTTGTGTTCACCTCCCTCGCGTCCCACGGTCACCTCTACCCCCTGATCCCGCTCGCGGTCGCCGCGCGCGGCGCCGGGCACGACGTCGTCTTCGCGACAGCGGAGGACTTCCATCCGGTGCTCGAAAAGGCGGGCCTGCGGCCGGAGAAGGCCGGCCTGACGATCTACGACGCGTTCGCCTCGAAGTACGCCGGCGATCCGGCGCAGCGCCGGCGGGAGGCGTCGGAGGAGGAAATGACCGAGGTCATCGGCCAGGTGTTCGGCCGCGTGCTGCCCGAGCGCTTCGTCGCCGACCTCGGCGCACTGTTCGAGCGCGAGCGGCCCGACCTGGTGATCTACGAGGTCGGCAACTCCGGCGGCGCGTTCGCGGCCAGGAAGGCCGGCATCCCGGCCATGGGCCACGGCTTCGGGCGCGTCTCGGCCGACGGGCTGATGACGGAGATCCGCGGCGCCCTCGACGACTACGCCGCCGAACTCGGCATCACCGGCGGAGACCGGCCTTCGTGGGGCAACCCGTTCGTGGACATCTGCCCGCCGTCGGTGCAGTCGCCCGAGTTCATCGCGCGCGCCCGGAGGCTGCCGTTGCGGCCGGTGGGCTGGAGCGAGCCGGGCGACCTGCCCGCGGGGGTCCTGGACCACGGCCGCCCGCTCGTCTACCTCACGCTCGGCACCACGCCGATGAGCCAGGCGCACATCCTCACCGCGGCGATCACCGGGCTCGCGGCGCTCGACGTCGACGTGCTGGTGGCGACCGGACCGTCGGTCGACGTCGCTTCACTCGGCGAGGTGCCGGCCAACGTGCGGCTCGAAGCGTGGGTGCCGCAGTCGGAACTGCTGCCGCACGTCGACCTCGTGGTGCACCACGGCGGCAGCGGCACGACGATGGGCGCGTTTTCCGCCGGGGTACCGCAGCTCGTGTTGCCGCAGGGCGCCGACCAGTTCACCAACGCCGAAGCCGTCGCCGGGTCCGGCGTCGGCGAGCGACTCCTCGGCGACGCGGTGACGGCCGACGCGGTGCGGGAGAGCGCGCGGCGGCTTCTGGCCGACTCGGCGGTGGCCGACGCCGTGCGGGCGCTGGCGGCTGAGGTGGCGGCGATGCCGTCGCCGGACGAGGTAGCCGCGCAGCTGCCCGACTACGTCTGACGACGGGTGAAGGGCACCTCGCGTTCGAGGTGCCCTTCGCAGCACGTCGTCACGCGCGGGCGATGAGCTCCTTGAGCAGCGAACCCATGCGCGTGGCCGCCTGGCGGCCGGCTTCGAGGACCTCTTCGTGGTTGAGCGGCTCGCCCGTCATGCCGGCGGCGAGGTTGGTGACGAGCGACAGCCCGAACACCTCGACCCCGGCGGCGCGGGCCGCGATGGCCTCCAGAACCGTCGACATGCCGACGAGGTCCGCGCCCATCGTGCGCAGCATGCGGATCTCGGCGGGCGTCTCGAAGTGGGGGCCGGTGAGGCCGGCGTAGACGCCTTCCTCCAGCGAGCCGTCGATCTCCTTCGCGACGCCGCGCAGGCGGGCGGAGTAGAGGTCGGTGAGGTCCACGAACTTCGCGCCGACGATCGGCGAGCGGGCTGTGAGGTTGAGGTGGTCGGAGATCAGCACCGGCTGCCCGACGCTGAAGCCCTCGCGCAGGCCGCCGGCCGCGTTGGTGAGCAGCACGGTGCGCGAGCCGGCCGCCGCGGCGGTGCGCACGTTGTGCACCACCGGGTCGATGCCCTTGCCCTCGTAGAAGTGCGTGCGGCCCAGCAGCACCAGCGCGCGCTTGTCGCCGATCTTCAGCGACCGGACGGTCCCGCCGTGCCCCACGGCGCCGGGAGTGGTGAAACCGGGCAGCTCGCCGAACGGGATCTCCGCCTCGGCCGTCCCGATCACGTCCGCGGCCGGGCGCCAGCCCGAGCCCAGCACCACGGCGATGTCGTGCTTCTCGACGCCGGTCCGCTCGGCGATGGCGGCCGCGGCCGCTTCCTCGTGGTTGGTCATGGCGCCGAGCGTATCCGGGCACTGCGCAGCGCCAGGAACACCACCAGCCCGAACGGAGACAGGAAAATCGTCAGCACCAGCACCGGGCTGACCTGCCGCCACGGGATCCCCCGCTCGCGCGCCTCGAAGAACATCCACCGCCCGAGGAACAGGTCGAACGCGATCAGCTGCGCCCACAACAACGCCGCCCCCGCCGACGACCCCGCAAACGCTTGCAGCAGGGCGAGGTCCGGCCGGCTCACCGCCTGCCACAGCTCCCCGAAGTGCGGGATCGCGATGGCGAAGTAACAAGCCAAGGGTAGCAACGGCACCCACGGCGACGCCATGATCTGCCGCGTCCGCCGCCACGTGGGGGCGAAGATCATCAGCGCCCAGAACGGCGTCGCGAGGGGGAAGGTCCAGGTGAACAACTGCTGGGTCATCGCACGAGCTCCCGATGGGGTGGGCGGCCAGCCGACTGCGCGGCGGCCCGGCCGGGGCGCCGCCGCGGAGTGCGGGCGCCGAAGGACGGCTCGCCCCCGCTGCCGACGGTGACTGCGAGCGCGGTCATCGCACGAGCTCGCGGATCGGGCGGTACACCGAGGCGAAGCCGCCCAGCGCTACCGCGGCGAGCAGGGCGCCGGCGGCCGCGAGGGTCGGGGCGCTCGGGTGGATCAGCGACTCGCCGCGCAGCGCCTGCCAGGTCACGAGGCCGACGAGGCCCGCGTAGCCGAATGTCGCGACCCATACCAGCCGGACACGAACTGCACTGTCGCGAAGGCGCGGCACCCGAGTGGCGAGCAGGCCCAACCCCAGGGCAACCAGCGGCAGCAGCTGCAGCGCGTGCATCCCGGTGAAGTGCGGGATCCGCAGGTCGCCGCCGGTGGTGCTCCAGCCGAGGATGGGCAGGCCGGGGCCGCCGTCGGGCACGCCGACGCTGTGGGCGCCCACGAGAGCTGACACGCCGGTCGCGTTCAACTCCTGCCGCTGCGCGGCGGTCGGGCCCGTCATGAGGGCGCCGAGGCCGATGCCGATGAGCGAGATGACCGCGCCGGTACGGACGGCCCAGTGGGTGGCGCGGTCTTCGAGGCGCGTGAACATGAGGAGCACGGTGAGCACGAGCGTCGCGATCCAGATGGTGGCGACCATGCCGCCCATGAGCTGGAACAACGTGTTGTCCAGGGGCGTCGCGTTGTTGAAGTGGCTCGGCCGGCCGCGCACCGCCTGGAAGACCATCACCACGTACTCGGCGGCGAACAGCACGATCACCACGGTCGTGGCGACGTGCGCGGTCCGGCGGAAGCGGGGCAGCAGCGACACCAGCCAGCCCCACGTGAAGAAGTACAGCGCACCCGAAATGGCGAACTTCAGCAGCTTCGCCCACACGGGCGCGCCGAGCACCGTGCGCTGGTCCACCACCATCGCGACGACGCAGGCCAGCGCGGTGACGACGAGTCCCGCCGCGAAGAGCGTGGACGGCCGATGCCAGGTGTTCGTTCGGCTCGGAAGCAAGGTCATGATGTCCTCCCAGGATGGATAGTCATAGTATCCATTATGGGAAGCTAGACTATCCAAGCTGAGAAGTCCTCAGGGTTATCCCTGAAATAACCAGAGTCCTGAGATGACCCGAGTCCCGAACCAACCCGAGTCCTGAGTTCAAGGAGTTGATGCGGCCGTGCGGATGGCCGAACTGAGCGCCGAGTCCGGCATGCCGGTCGCGACGATCAAGTACTACCTGCGCGAAGGCCTGCTCCACCCGGGCGAGCGCACCAGCCCCAACCAAGCGCGCTACGGCGACGAGCACGTGCAGCGCCTCAAGCTCATCCGCGCGTTGCTCGACGTCGGCGGCCTGTCCGTGGCCACCGTCGGCGGCGTACTCGCGGCCATCGACGCGGGCGAGCCCACCAACGACGTCCTCGGCGTCACCCAGCGCGCCCTCGTGGGCGGCACGTCCGACGTCGACGACGAGGCCCGCGCGTGGGCGCTGGACCTGCTGGAAAAGCTGACCGCCGCCCACGGCTGGAAGTTCGCGCCCGAGCACCCCGCGGCGCCCGGGCTGATCACCACGCTGTGCACGATCCGCGCGCTCGGTCACCCCGCGCTGCTCGACCGCATCGAGGACTACGCCACGCTCGCCGACCGCATCGCCGAGGTCGACCTCGACACGCTCGCCGCCCATCCGTCGCTGGACCGGATCGTGGAGGCGGCCGTGGTCGGCACCGTGCTGGGCGACCGGCTGTTCGCGGGCCTGCGCCGCCTCGCGCAGGCGGCCGAGTCGGGCCGGCGTTACCCGGACGGCCTGGGCTGAGGCCCTACTGGTCGCCCGGGAACGACAGCGTCTGCTTGATCCGGTCCCACGTTTCGCCGCCGTCGGGCTCGATCTCCGGCGGCACGGTGAGCGAGACGGCCCACAGCGACTCGCCCGAGGTCTTCAGCAAGGCGAAGGTCGTGCGGGTGATCGAGGAATCGGGGCCCCTCTGCGCGGAATCGCCGTGCTCCACGGTGCGGTAGATCATCTCGGTCCCGGCGTCGGTCTGCACGGGGACCTTGGCGAACGCGAACCCGCCCGGGTCCGCTGAGGCCCGGAGACTCCCCTCGTAGGCCGCGACGTCGTGCTTCTTGAGGAAGTTCGGGAAGCGTTCGATGCGCAACGACTGGTGCCCGTCCGGCGACACGTACTGCACGACCGTGGACGCGCCGACGCTGTTCGAGGACCGGCCGGCGATGAAGCGCTGCCAGCCTTCCGGCACTGAGATGACGTACTCGGTGTCGCGCGTGGAATTGGCTGTTTCGCTCGCGTGGCCGCGCTGCTGCACCAGGTTCACGTCCTGCGGTGGCGGCACCGGCGCGCCCGGCGCACCGGCGGACGCGGCGCTGCCGGCGGGCGGGATCAGCGACTGCCCGCTGATCAGGCGCGCCAGCGCGAACCCGCCGATACCGGCGACGAGGAACAGCACCACCGCCGCGACGGCCAGCAACGCCGACGCGCGCGGGCTGCGTCGCCGCGAAGCAGAAGCAACCGGAGCGGCGACAACAGGAGCCGGAGCCGCGCCCTGCCGCAGGAACGGCAACGGACCCGGGTCCGCCGCCAGTGCGCCACTGGCCTCCGACTTCTTGTCGGTCGGCGCCACCGTCTCCAAGACCTGGGTGTCGGTCGCGTCGAGCTGCGCCGAAGTCTTCTTCCCGTCCGGCGTGCGGAACAGCTCCGGCCCGAACAGGTCGAGCGCCGTCTTGCCCTGCAACGGGTACAGCCGGTGACGCACCTCGCGCAGCGAGATCCGCTTCTCCGGTTCCTTCTTCATCAACGCGGCGATCACGTCGGCCAGCGGGCCCGGCTTCGGCTTGGGCACCGAGCCGTTCACGACCTTGCCGACTGTCTCCAGTGGATCGCCGTCCGCGTCGTACGGCGGCGCGCCCTCGACGGCGGCGAACAGCGTCGCGCCCAGGCCCCACAGGTCGGCCGCCGGCGTGACCGCGCCACCCGACGCGACCTCCGGCGCGATGTAGGCGGGCGAGCCGAGCATGATCCCGGTGCGCGTCATCGTGGCTTCGGAGACGTTGCGCGCGATGCCGAAGTCGGTGAGCTTGATCCGCCCGTCGCCGGCCACGAGCACGTTGCCCGGCTTCACGTCGCGGTGCGTAATGCCCGCGTCGTGCGCCGCTTCGAGCGCGGCGGCGACGGCGATGCCGACGGCGGCCGCCTGCTCCACGTTCAACGGCCCGTGGTCGCGCAGGATGTGCGCGAGGCTGCGTGACGGCAGCAGCTCCATGACCACGAACGGTTCGTCGTTGTCGCGCGCGACGTCGTGAAGGATGATCACGTTCGGGTGGGACAGCACCGCGATCGCGCGCGCCTCGCGCAGCGTCCGCTCACGCAACTCGTCCGCTTGCGACGCCGGGACGCCCGGCGGCAGCTTCATCTCCTTGACGGCCACCGGCCGGTGGAGGAACTCGTCGTAGGCCGACCACACCGTGCCCATCGACCCCGAGCCGAGCACGGATCGCAGCCGGTAGCGTCCGGCGACCACACGGGACTGCGGCTCGGCTGCGCTCGACTGTGCTGGGCTCGGCTCTTCCTTCGAGGAGGACACCCCCTGATTGTGTCGTAAGACAGCGACACTCTTCGACCCAGTGTGCAAGACCTGCCCACCCGTGTTCCGCCGATACCCCTGAACACTCTGGTGGGGCGACTAGAGTCACAGGTGCCGGCACTGGCGTGCCTCTACCATCACTGGGTATGACGAACGTGGCTGGGCCGGAGTCGGTGCCGATCTCCGAACCCGAGCTCGCGCTGGCGGCCGGGTTTCCTGCCGCCGACCGGGCCCGGTGGCAGGAACTCGTGGCGGGAGTGCTGCGCAAGAGCGGCCGCCTGCCGGAGGACTTCGCGGGGGCGCCCGAGAGCAAACTCGTCACCCACACGTACGACGGCATCGACATCCAGCCGCTGTACACGCGTGAAGACGCCGCCGGCGAGCCCGGCTACCCGGGGCTGCCGCCGTTCGTTCGCGGCGCGCGGCCCGAAGGCGTGATCGGGACCGGGTGGGACGTGCGCGTGCGCCACCTGCGGGCCGACGCCAAGGCCACCAACACCGCGATCCTCGCCGACCTCGAAGGCGGCGCCACGTCCGTGTGGCTGCGCGTCGGTGGCGAAGCGCTCCCACTCGGCGCGCTGGCCGACGCGCTCAACGAGGTCTACGTCGACCTCGCGCCGGTGGTCCTCGACGCCGGGGCGGAGTACGCCGCCGCGGCCGACGCTCTGCTGGACGTGTTGGCCGAGCGTGAAATTCCGCCCAGTGAGGCCGTCGCCGTGCTCGGCGCGGACCCGATCGGCGTCGGCGCGCGGACGGGCGAAGCGCTGCCTGTCGCCCCCGCCGCCGAGCTGGCCGCGCGCGTCGCCGCGAAGTACCCGAAGGTGCGCACGCTCGTGGCCGACGGCCTGCCGTTCCACGAGGCCGGTGGTTCCGACGCGCAGGAGCTGGGCGCGACGATCGCCGTCGGTGTCGCGTACCTGCGGGCGCTGACCGAAGCAGGTCTGGACGTCTCCGCCGCGGCCGCGCAGCTGGAGTTCCGCCTGGCCGCCACGGCCGACCAGTTCCTCACCATCGCCAAGTTCCGCGCCGCCCGCCGGCTATGGGACCGCGTGCTCGAAGTTTCGGGTGCGCCCGCCGGCGCGCGTGGTATGCACCAGCACGCCGTGACCTCGCCCGCGATGCTGACTCAGCGCGACCCGTGGGTGAACATGCTGCGCACCACCGTCGCGTGCTTCGCCGCGGGAGTCGGCGGCGCCGACGCCGTGACCGTGCTGCCGTTCGACTCCGCGATCGGCCTGCCCGACGCGTTCTCCGCGCGCATCGCCCGCAACACCAACGCGGTGCTGCTGGAGGAGTCGAAGCTGGGCAGCGTGATCGACCCGGCCGGTGGCTCCTGGTACGTCGAGCAGCTCACCGACGAGCTGGCGAAAGCCGCGTGGACCGAGTTCACCGCGATCGAAGGCGCGGGCGGCATCGAGGCCGAGCTGGCGTCGGGCGCGTTGGCCGCGCGGCTGGCCGCGACGTGGGACAAGCGCGCGAAGCGCCTGGCCACGCGCCGAGACCCGATCACCGGCGTGAGCGAGTTCCCGAACCTGGCGGAGAAACCCGTGACCAGGGAATCGGTGAGTTCCACTGTGGACGGTGGCCTGCCGCGCCACCGCTACGCCGAAGCGTTCGAGCAGCTGCGCGACGCCTCCGACAAGTACCTGGCCGAGCACGGCGAACGGCCGAAGGTCTTCCTCGCCACGCTCGGTCCCGTCGCCGCGCACACCACGCGCGCCGGGTTCGCCGCGAACCTGTTCCAGGCCGGCGGCCTCGAGGCCGTGAACCCGGGGGCGACCGACGACCTGCCCGCTGCGTTCCGGGAAAGCGGTGCGCGCATCGCGTGCCTCTGCGGCACCGACGCCGCGTACGAAGAACAGGCGGCCGACGTCGCCGCGTCGCTCGGCGCCGAGAAGGTGCTGCTCGCGGGCAAAGCGAGCTACTCCGGCGTGAGCGGCAACGTCTTCGCCGGCTGCGACGCGCTCGAAGTCCTGACCGGCATCCACGTACAGCTGGGAGTGTCCGCATGAGCGCGGCTTGCAAGCGAATCATCGGTATTCATGCCGGCGCCTCTGGGCCAGCCGGCGTGCAACTCCTCATGGAGGCGTCGGCATGAGCATCCCGAATTTCGCCGACGTCCCGCTCGGCACCCCCGAGCCGGGGGACCGCGCCGCGTGGGCGCAGGCCGTGCAGGACGCCACCGGCAAGGCTCCCGACGCGCTGGCCTGGGAGACGCCCGAGGGCATCGGCGTGAAGCCGGTGTACACGGCCGAGGATCTGTCCGATGTGGACTTCCTGGGCACCTACCCGGGCATCGCGCCGTTCCTGCGCGGGCCGTACCCCACGATGTACGTGAACCAGCCGTGGACGATCCGCCAGTACGCCGGGTTCTCCACCGCGCAGGAGTCCAACGCCTTCTACCGCCGTAACCTCGCGGCCGGCCAGAAGGGCCTGTCGGTGGCGTTCGACCTGGCCACCCACCGCGGCTACGACTCCGACCACCCGCGCGTGTCCGGCGACGTCGGCATGGCGGGCGTGGCGATCGACTCGATCTACGACATGCGCCAGCTCTTCGACGGCATCCCGCTCGACAAGATGAGCGTGTCGATGACGATGAACGGCGCCGTGCTGCCGGTGCTCGCGCTGTATGTGGTCGCGGCGGAGGAGCAGGGGGTGAAGCCGGAGCAGCTCGCGGGGACGATCCAGAACGACATCCTCAAGGAGTTCATGGTCCGCAACACCTACATCTATCCGCCGCAGCCCTCGATGCGGGTCATCTCCGACATCTTCGCGTTCACCTCGCAGCACATGCCGAAGTACAACTCGATCTCGATCTCCGGCTACCACATGCAGGAGGCCGGGGCGACCGCCGACCTGGAGCTGGCGTACACGCTGGCCGACGGCGTCGAGTACATCCGCGCCGGCGTCGACGCGGGGCTGGACGTGGACAAGTTCGCGCCGCGGCTGTCGTTCTTCTGGGCGATCGGCATGAACTTCTTCATGGAGGTCGCGAAGCTGCGTGCGGCTCGGCTGCTGTGGGCGAAGCTGGTGAAGCAGTTCGATCCCAAGAGCGAGAAGTCGCTTTCGCTGCGCACGCACTCGCAGACGTCGGGCTGGTCGCTGACCGCGCAGGACGTCTACAACAACGTGGCGCGCACCTGCGTCGAGGCGATGGCCGCGACCCAGGGCCACACGCAGTCGCTGCACACCAACGCGCTCGACGAGGCGCTCGCGCTGCCCACCGACTTTTCCGCGCGCATCGCCCGCAACACGCAGCTGCTGCTGCAGCAGGAGTCGGGCACGACGCGGGTGATCGACCCGTGGGGTGGCAGCGCGTTCGTGGAGAAGCTGACGTACGACCTCGCGCGCAAGGCGTGGGGCCACATCACGGAGGTCGAGAGCGCGGGCGGCATGGCGCGCGCGATCGACGAGGGCATCCCGAAGCTGCGCATCGAGGAGGCCGCCGCGCGCACCCAGGCGCGCATCGACTCCGGCCGCCAGCCCGTGATCGGGGTGAACAAGTACCAGGTCACCGACGACGAGCAGATCGACGTGCTGAAGGTCGACAACGCCGGCGTGCGCACGCAGCAGCTGGAGAAGCTGCGGCGGCTGCGTGAGGAGCGTGACTCGCAGGCCACGGAGGACGCGTTGCGCCGGCTGACCGAGGGTGCTCGGGGTGATGGGAACCTGCTCGCGCTGGCCATCGACGCGGCTCGCGCGAAGGCCACCGCCGGCGAGATCTCCGACGCGCTGGAGAAGATCTGGGGCCGCCACTCCGGGCAGATCCGCACGATCTCCGGCGTCTACCGGGAAGAGGTGGGGAAGTCGGACAACGTCGACAAGGCGCGGGCGCTGGTCGAGAAGTTCGCCGAGAACGAGGGGCGCCGGCCGCGCATCCTGATCGCGAAGATGGGCCAGGACGGCCACGATCGCGGCCAGAAGGTGATCGCCACCGGCTTCGCCGACCTGGGCTTCGACGTCGACGTCGGCCCGCTGTTCTCCACGCCCGGTGAGGTCGCGCGGCAGGCGTCGGAGGCCGACGTGCACGTGATCGGCGTGTCTTCGCTGGCCGCCGGGCACCTGTCGCTCGTGCCGGCGCTGCGCCACGAGCTGGCCGAGCTCGGGCGGTCGGACATCATGGTCGTCGTGGGCGGCGTCATCCCGCCGCAGGACTACGACGAGCTTCGCGCCGCCGGTGCCGCCGCCATCTTCGGGCCCGGCACGGTCATCGCCGACGCGGCGATCGGCCTGCTGGAGCAGCTCGCGCACCAGGAGTCCTGAGCCTTGCCTCGCAGGATCGACGTCGCCGCCTACGCGAAGGGCGTGCTCGCGGGCGACCGCGGCACCCTGTCCAAGGCGATCACGCTGGTCGAGTCGCACCGGGCGGACCACCGGGCGCAAGCGCAGGAGCTGCTCGTCGAGCTGCTGCCGCACGCCGGGGGCGCCCAGCGGGTCGGCATCACGGGCGTGCCCGGTGTCGGCAAGTCGACCTTCATCGACCAGCTGGGCACGGACCTCACGGCGGCCGGCCACCGCGTCGCCGTGCTCGCCGTGGACCCGTCCTCCACCCGCACGGGCGGCTCGATCCTCGGCGACAAGACGCGCATGTCGCGGCTGGCCGTGGATCCCCGCGCCTTCATCCGCCCGTCTCCGACGTCGGGGACGCTGGGTGGAGTCGCGCGGGCCACCCGCGAGACGATCGTGCTGATGGAAGCCGCGGGCTTCGACGTGGTGCTGGTGGAGACCGTCGGCGTCGGACAGTCCGAGGTCGCGGTGGCCAACATGGTCGACTCCTTTCTGTTCTTGACGTTGGCCCGCACGGGCGACCAGCTGCAGGGCATCAAGAAGGGCGTGCTCGAACTGGCCGACGTCATCGCCGTGAACAAGGCCGACGGCCCGCACACCCGCGACGCCGCCCGCGCCGCCCGCGAGCTCTCGGGCGCACTGCGGATGATCTACGGCAAGGACGCACCGTGGACGCCACCCGTGCTGACCTGCAGCGCACTGGAAGGCTCCGGCCTGGACGAGGTGTGGGCGACCATCGGCCGGCACCGCTCGCTGATGCAGGAGTCCGGTGAGCTTTCCAGCCGCCGCCGCCAGCAACAGGTCGACTGGACCTGGTCGATGGTGCGGGAGCAGTTGCTGGACCGGCTGACGTCGCACCCTTCGGTGCGGGCCCAGGTCTCGGACATCGAACGCGCGGTCCGCGACGGCGAACTGACGGCGACGCTGGCGGCGGAGCGGATCTTGACGGCGTTCGGGGAGCCAACGGACGGCTGAGCTGTCTTTTGTGGCAGACAGCCCTCGCCCGGCAGACAGCCCCCGCCCTCCCTTGGGGGGCGTCCCCATCCCAGTCTATCGGCCCCTGACCTTGAAAAACGGCCGAAACGGAATCTGTGGACAACTCGGCCCACCGCGAGTGCCCTGTGGACAAAAGGAGAGCCGCCACCGGCCAACCCGTCGATGGCCGCGGAGCCGCGGCCCGCCTTCCCTGTGGATGACTGCGGAGCCGCCGCTCCCCATCCCCGCAGATGACTGCGGAGCCGCCGCCCCCATCCCCGCAGTCATCTGCGAAGCCACTACCGCCAACCCCGCAGATGACCGCGAAGCCACCACCCCCCAACCCCCGTTCGAGCAGCCGAGGCCACAAAAGGCCCGCCGAACCCACCCTCGGTGGCCCACCGGCCCCGTTCGGCTGACGAACGGTCCCCCGAAGTGACTTTGGTCTGACCTCATGACCGCTCCACGCTCCGTGACGACCGGTCACCGTGTGGAGATGCGGTCGGCGGGCGGTGGCGCGGGCTGAACGGAGCGTCTCCTCCGCGTGGCGGCTGACGTCGCGGCCGTTCGGCGGGCAGAATGCGACGCAGTGCCGTAGAAGGGATGTCATGGCGAAGGTGCGGGGACTGCTGCTGGTCGGCCTGCTGGGCGCGTTGTTCTACTGCGCGGCTCCGGCTCAGGCGGCCGTCGTCGAGGCGCCGGCTCAGGCTCAAGCCCAGGTCCAAGCGCAGACCGCGGCACCTGCGGAAGCGCTGCTCCCGGCCCCGCAGCAGGCGGCGCCGGGCCCGGTGCTGGACCCGACGCAGACCGACAAGGCCAACGCGCAGAAGACGCGGAACAAGCTGATCGCGGGCGGTGTCGCCGTCGTGCTGCTCGCCATCGTGTTCTTCGGGCGGCGGAAGCGTAAGAAGGGCAACGGCTGAATCGGCCCGGTTCACCCTGACCGAATTTCGTCGGGCCGTTCAACGCAGATCCGGTACCGGCCGTCTCGGGTCCCCCGTCGCGGGGCGCGGCTTGCCACCTGCATGGTGCACGATCATCTGCAAATGCGTACGACAGAGCGAACGGCACGGTGCGGGTCCCCAGGCGCGACCCGTGTTGCGGTAGCGGGAGGAGGTGCGGCGTGACTGTGCTTGACTCACGTCCGGACGTTCCAGGTGACCCCGAGGGTCGCATGGCCAACCCGATCGAGGCGCCCACCGCGCTGATCACCGAAGCCGGCGTCAGCATGGCACCTGTGGACGATCTCGGTGCGGGGCGTGGCCCGTTCTGGCTGGACGACTGGCTGCGGGCCAACATCACCGACGTGCTCGCGTGGCGCCGCCACATCCACGCCCACCCGGAGCTGTCGCGGCACGAGTTCGCGACCACGGAGCTGGTCGTGTCGCTGCTGCGCGCCGTCGGGCTCAAGCCGTGGGTGCTGCCCGGCGGCACCGGTGTGGTGTGCGACATCGGCCAGGGCGAACGTTGCGTCGCTCTCCGTGCCGACATGGACGCGCTGCCGCTCACGGAGGACACGGGTCTGCCGTATGCCTCCACCACGGAAGGCGCGGCCCACATGTGCGGGCACGACGCCCACACCGCCATCCTGCTGGGCGCGGCCCGCGCGCTGGCCGGCGCTCCCGAGCTGCCCGGCCGCGTGCGCCTGATCTTCCAGGCCGCCGAGGAGGTCATGCCCGGCGGCGCGCTGGACATGATCGCGGCGGGCGCGCTCGAAGGCGTCGAGCGGATCTTCGGCCTGCACTGCGACCCGCGACTGGAGGTCGGCAAGGTCGGCACTCGCGTGGGCGCGCTGACCTCGGCCGCCGACCTGATCGAGCTGCGCCTCACCTCGCCCGGCGGCCACACGTCGCGGCCGCACCTCACCGCGGACCTCGTGTACGCCCTGGGCACGGTCATCACGTCGCTGCCGTCGGTGCTGTCGCGCCGCGTCGACCCGCGCTCGGGCACGGTGCTCGTGTGGGGCGCGGTGCACGCCGGCCAGGCCGCCAACGCGGTCCCGCAGGACGGCGTGCTGCGCGGCACCCTGCGCACGGCCGACCACGAGGTGTGGACGGCGCTCGAACCGCTCGTCGCGTCGTCCGTGGAGTCGCTGCTCGCGCCCACCGGCGTCGGCTTCTCGCTCGACTACCGCCGCGGCGTGCCCC
Source organism: Amycolatopsis sp. NPDC005232 (assembly GCF_040607795.1). Lineage (NCBI taxonomy): Bacteria > Bacillati > Actinomycetota > Actinomycetes > Pseudonocardiales > Pseudonocardiaceae > Amycolatopsis > Amycolatopsis sp. NPDC005232. Next base: position 53,987 of record NZ_JBEXHL010000009.1, read on the forward strand.
CGGTCGTCTCCGACCCGGAGTCCACGGCGCTGCTGCGCGCGGGCGTCGAAGCCGCTCTCGGGGAGCAAGGCCTGGCCGGCACGGAGCAGTCCTCCGGCGGCGAGGACTTCGGCTGGTACCTCGAGCACGCCCAGGGCGCGTTCGCCCGCCTCGGCGTGTGGCCCGGCCCGCCGGCTCCTCAGGCCGACATCCACCGCCCCACCTTCACCCTTGACGAGCGGGCGCTGATGGTCGGTGTCCGCACGCTGGTCCATACCGCGCTGGCCGCTCTCGCCTGAGTTGTCCACAGCCTCACCCGCTTGAGTTATCCACAGCTCGGCCGAGCTGTGGATAACTCAAGCGGGTGGTTTTTGCGTCCAGGCAAAGCCCTGTGAACACCGTTTTCACCCGGTCTCGTGAACCCTCATCGAGCCGTCGGGCCGCCTATTCACAGCGGGTGATCAACGGCCGCCCAGGCACTTCCGGGAAAGTGGTTGAAACGGGCGGTTTTACCTACACCCCAACGGGTCCACGCCGCCTATAAGCACCTTTGACAACTCGCACGACGGCCGCAAAACAAAGCGTCGCAAGCAGAAAACGTGAAGCCGTGTCAGAGCTTTACCGACTGATGGTGAACACCGTTCATGATGCCCAGGTCGGCGCGTAAATCCGCCGAGTTGTCCACAGGGCTGTGGTCAGCCGGTGATCCCGGAGCACGGCCGGGTGCGCAGGTCATCCACATAGTCGGCGGGGGCTCCGGCGGCCTCGGCCGCGTCGGCGAGCACGCCCAGGTAGCGCGCGGACGGCAGGCCGCCCTCGTAGGCGTCGAGCACGTACAGCCAGGCGAGCACCGAGCCGTCCATGGTCTGGACCCGCAGGCGGATCTTGTTGTGCATGCCGAGCTCGCCGCCTTCCCAGCGGTCGAGCCCGGTCTCGTCGAGCGAGGTCACGTCGTAGAGCACCACGAAGACCCGGGAGGCCGGGTCCTCGACGATGGTGGCCAGCGCGCCTTCCCAGCCGAGGTCCTCGCCCCCGAAGGTCAGCCTCCAGCCCTCCAGCCAGCCGGTGCCGGCCATCGGTGCGTGCGGGGCGCGCTCCAGCATCTGGGCGGGCTCCATGTTCGATCCGTAAGCGGCATACAACGGCACGGGCGACAGCCTAGCGACCCGCTCAGCGCACGAGCCGATGCACATGCCGTGTCCGGCCACTTCGCTTGGCGACGGACCCCTCCGCGTACCGTTGGACCCACCGGCCACACGCGTATCGAGGAGGACCTCAGGTGACCAGGATCGTGATCATGGGCGGGGGCCCGGCGGGTTACGAAGCCGCCTTGGTCGCCGCGCAGCACGGCGCCGACGTGACGATCGTCGAGCGTGACGGCCTGGGCGGCGCTTGTGTCCTCTACGACTGCGTTCCGTCGAAGACGTTCATCGCGTCGTCCGGCGCGCTGGCGAAGATGCACGACCTCGGTGAGCTGGGCATCAACACCGATCTGGCCGACACGAGCGTCGACCTGCCGACCGTCCACGGCAGGGTGAAGGGCCTCGCGCTCGCGCAGTCGGCCGACATCCGCGCCCGCGTGCAGCGTGAGGGCGTGCGCGTGATCAACGGCACCGCCAGCTTCTGCGACGAGGAGCCGGGCCTCGCGACGCACAAGGTCGCCGTGACCCACGCCGACGGCACCACAGAGGCCGTGGGCGCCGACGTCGTGCTGATCTCCACCGGCGCCACCCCGCGCGTGCTGCCCGGCGCCGTGCCCGACGGCGAGCGCATCCTCGACTGGCGCCAGCTCTACGACCTCACCGAGCTGCCCGAGCACCTCGCCGTGATCGGTTCGGGTGTCACCGGCGCCGAGTTCGCGTCGGCCTACACCGAGATGGGCGTGAAGGTCACCGTGGTGTCCAGCCGCGACCGCGTGCTGCCCCACGAGGACGCCGACGCCGCCGCGGTGCTCGAAGAGGTCTTCTCGCAGCGCGGCACCACCGTCGCGAAGCACGCACGCGCCGAGCGCGTGGAGCGCACGGAGAAGGGCGTGGCCGTGCACCTGGCCGACGGCCGCGTGATCGAGGCCAGCCACGCGCTGATGACCGTCGGGTCCATCCCGAACACCGCCGACATCGGCCTCGACCGCGTGGGCATCGAGCCCGGCCCCGGGGGGTTCATCACCGTCGACCGCGTGTCGCGCACCAGCGTGCCCGGCATCTACGCGGCGGGTGACTGCACCGGCCTGCTGATGCTCGCGTCGGTGGCGAGCATGCAGGGCCGCATCGCGATGTGGCACGCGCTGGGCGAGGGCGTCGCGCCGATCAAGCTGAAGACCGTGGCCGCCAACGTGTTCACGCACCCGGAGATCGCGACCGTCGGCATCAGCCAGCACGCCATCGACTCCGGCGAGGTGCCCGCGCGCACGATCATGCTGCCGCTGGCCACCAACGCCCGTGCCAAGATGGAAGGCCTGCGCCGCGGTTTCGTGAAGCTCTTCTGCCGCCCGGCCACGGGTGTGGTGGTCGGCGGTGTGGTCGTGGCGCCGTCGGCGAGCGAGCTGATCCTGCCGATCGCGCTGGCCGTGCAGAACCAGCTGACGGTGGACCACCTGGCGCTGACGTTCTCGGTGTACCCGTCGTTGTCGGGCTCGATCACCGAGGCGGGGCGCCAGCTGATGCGCCACGACGACCTCGACTGATCCCGGTCGATCTGGTTCGGACAGTTTTTCCATTCCCGCGCAACCCCACGTGGCTCGCCGCGTCTTGTGCGGTGACAGGCTGATGACTGAGCGGGACAAGGGGCCGAGGGTGCGCAAGAGGGCGGTTTTCGTTGCGGCGGTGGCGATCGGGACGGTCGCCGTGGCCGGACAAGCGGTGGCGGCGACCGGAGGGCCCGCGGCCGCGCCCGCGCCGGCCGTGACCGTGCAGTTGAACCAGGACACGGCGGCCCTGCACGGGCTGGTGAACCACTTCCAGCGCGGCGAGCCCAACGTCGCCCTAGCCGACTGCCCCGGCGCCAAGGCCGGCTCGACCACGTTCAGTTCGCCCGTGCTGAAGTTCGGGAACTACGACTTCGGGCCCTTCATCGGCGTACGCGCCACCGTCTCCGCCGACGCCGACCTCGTGTCCGGCACCGCCGCCGGCGACTACCCGCTCACTGTGGCGTGTGGCGGAAAGACCTACGACGCCACGTTCACCGTGCCGGCTGCCCAGGTGGCGACGGTTCCTGCGGGCGCCGCGAAGGCGGGCGACGGAAGCCTCGCCGAATAGCGCATCCAGACCCACTGAAAAGCCGCCGGGAACCATATCCGGCGGCTTTTTCGTGTGCACCGACCCGAGTTCTCGGCGTGCTCGAATCGTTACCCTGATTGACAACTCGGTGCAGGTCAGAGACGTCTTCATGGTGTCGGAGGAGCACGGCCGCGCGGCAGGGGGAACTGTACGCGCGGGGTTGTGGAATCCGCTGTTCTCCGTTGGGGAAAATCAGTTGAGGGGAAACTCCATGAAACGCATTGCAGTTTTTTCGTCGATTCTCGCGGCCGGTCTGCTCACGGCCGCGCCGGCCTTCGCGGCCGAGTCCACCGCGCCGACCACGCCCGGGCAGCCGACGTCGAGCACCTCGACGCCGGTCCCGCCCACGTCGGACAAGCTCACGCCGCCGACGGGCGAGCACCGGCCGCCCAAGCCGTCGCTCACGGTCCTGCCACGCGCGGCCAGAGCCGGTGACTCGGTCACGGCGCGCGTGGTGTGCCCGCCGGAGACGAGCATGAAGCTGTCTTCGCCGGTGATCACGTTCGGGGAGCTTCACGCCGTCGGGACGGAGCAGCCGCTCGAGACCGCGTACGTCTACCAGACGCCGGCCGACGTGAACAAGAACGCGAAGCCGGGGACCTACACCGTCACGTTCCTCTGCGGCAAGGCCAAGCTCGCGCAGAGCTTCAAGGTCCTGCCGGCCAAGGACGCCGTGGTGACCACGCCGACGACGCCGAAGCAGGTCACCAAGGTGCCGGTGGGGGCGCCGCAGACCGGTGGCACCGACGGTCCCGTCGACGACTCGTCGTCCGGGCTCGCGGTGGCCGCGGGCGCGATGGGCGTGCTGGCCCTCGGCGGCGCGGGCATGGTGCTGGCGCGGCGCCGCTCGCGCGGCTGACGAAACCCGGTCGCCGGAGGGGAGTCGCGGCCCCTCCGGCGACCGCGCTCGGTCACCTGGTTGGGTGCTCAGTGCGCCCTCGGGACCCGAAGGGGGAGACATGTTCAGAAAGACTTTCACCGCGGTGGCTCTGGCTGCGCTGGCCGTGCTCGGTGGCTGCGCCGCTCCGTCCGCTTCGTCCCCGCCGCCGGTGGGACATTCCCTGACGCCGCCGGCGCCCGAGACGTCCGTGGTGCTGCCGAAGTCCAAACCAGTGTCGCTGGACATCCCGAAGATCGACGCGCACTCCACGCTCGTCCCGCTCGGGCTCAACGCCGACAACACCGTGCAGGTGCCGCCGGTGAGCACGCCGTTGCAGGCCGGCTGGTACGAGTACTCGCCGACGCCGGGGGAGCGCGGGCCGGCGGTGGTGCTCGGGCACGTGGACGGCAACAAGCACGAGGGGATCTTCTTCCACCTCAAGGAAATGGCGCCCGGGGACCAGGTCTCGATCAAGCGGGAAGACGGCAGCACGGCGCGGTTCGAAGTGACCAAGGTGGACCAGGTGCCGAAGGACGTGTTCCCGAGCGACGCGGTGTACGGCGACACTCCCGACGCGCAGCTGCGGCTCATCACGTGCGGCGGGGCGTTCGACCGCGCGGCGCACAACTACGAGGACAACGTGATCGTCTACGCGCGGCTCGTCGCCGACGGTCACTGATCGCTGCTCGTTCGTGATGGTTCGCGGTTTTGTCGGTGGCCGGTGCAAGACTGTGGCCGCAGACACAATCCGCATCGCAACTGATCATGGGGAGTGCAGATGTTGTTCCGCGACGAACGCTGGCCCGACGGCACGCCGTGCTGGGTCGACCTGATGGTGCCCGACAGAACCGCGGCCAAGACGTTCTACGAAAGCCTGCTGGGCTGGGACGTCCAGTTCGGCGGCGCCGAAACCGGCTATTACGGCATGGCGCAGCTCGCCGGGCGGCCGGTGGCCGGGGTGGGGGAGATCCCGGCCGAGCAAGCCGGCATGCCGGCCGCGTGGACCACGTACCTGGCCGTGTCCGATGTGGACAAGGCCGTGGCCGCCATCACCGAGGCCGGCGGCCACGTCGTCGCCCCGCCGATGGACGTGATGACCCAGGGGCGCATGGCGATCGCGACGGACTCGACGGGCTCCGTGTTCGGCCTCTGGCAGGCCGGTCAGCACTCCGGTACGCAGGTCACGCTCGCACCGGGCGCGCTCGCGTGGAACGAGAACATGTCGCGCGACTTCGCCGCCGCCAAGACCTTCTACGGCAACGTCTTCGGCTACTCGTTCAACGACATCTCGAACGACGAGTTCACCTACGCCACCCTCGACATCGACGGCCGCCCGACCGGCGGCCTTGGCCAGGCGAACGGTGACTACGAACCGGGCTGGATGACCTACTTCTGGTCCGCCGACGTCGACGCCGCCGCGGCCAAGATCCCCGAACTGGGCGGCACCGTGACCGAGAACCCGGTGGACACGCCCTTCGGGCGGATGCTCATGGCCAAGGACAACCAGGGCGCGTCCTTCCAGCTCATGGCACCCAACGAGCAGTCCGGCACCCAAGAGGGCTGGGGCGCCTGACCCGAACGCCTGCCGTATCCAGGAATGCGAACGACCCCCGTCCGAAACCGGACGGGGGTCGTTCGCCGAAACGAAGCCGCGGGGTCAGTCGACCCAGTCGAACGTCTTCGTCACGGCCTTCTTCCAGTTGCGGTACTCCGATTCGCGGCGCGGCTCGTCCATCGACGGGTCCCACTGCTTGTCCTGCGCCCAGTTCGTGCGGATGTCGTCCTCCGACTCCCAGAACCCGACGGCCAGGCCGGCCGCGTAGGCCGCGCCCAGCGCCGTGGTCTCGGCGACCACCGGCCGGATCACGGGCACACCGAGGATGTCGGCCTGGAACTGCATGAGCAGCTCGTTCACGACCATGCCGCCGTCGACCTTCAGCGACTTGAGCGGCACGCCGGAGTCGGCGTTCATCGCGTCGATGACCTCACGCGACTGGAACGCGGTCGCCTCGAGCACGGCCCGCGCGAGGTGACCCTTGTTGACGAACCGCGTGAGGCCGACGATCGCGCCGCGCGCGTCCGAACGCCAGTACGGCGCGAACAGACCGGAGAACGCCGGCACGAAGTACGCACCGCCGTTGTCCTCCACCGTGCGGGCGTGCTCCTCGATCTCCGCGGCCGACGCGATCATGCCCAGGTTGTCGCGCAGCCACTGCACCAGCGAACCGGTGACCGCGATCGAGCCTTCGAGCGCGTAGACGGTGTCGTTGGAGCCGATCTTGTAGCAGACCGTGGTGAGCAGGCCGTTGTCCGACATGACTTTTTCAGTGCCGGTGTTGAGCAGCACGAAGTTGCCGGTGCCGTAGGTGTTCTTGGCCTCGCCGGGCGAGAGGCAGGCCTGGCCGAACGTCGCGGCCTGCTGGTCGCCCAGGATCCCGGCGATCGGCACACCCGCGAGCGCGCCCTTCTCGCGGACCTTGCCGTACTCCTCCGACGACGAGCGGATCTCCGGCATCATCGAGAGCGGAATGCCCATGTCCGCGGCGATGTCCGCGTCCCACTGCAACGTGTCGAGGTCCATCAGCAGCGTGCGCGACGCGTTGGTCGGGTCGGTGACGTGGATGCCGCCGTCGACACCGCCGGTCATGTTCCAGAGCACCCAGGTGTCCATGTTGCCGAAGATCAGGTCACCGGCCTCGGCCTTCGCTCGGGCGCCGTCGACGTTGTCGAGGACCCACTTGATCTTCGGGCCCGAGAAGTACGTGGCGAGCGGGAGGCCCACCTTCGGGCGGTAACGCTCCTGGCCGCCGCCCAGCGCGCCGAGGTCGGCGACGATCTTGTCGGTGCGCGTGTCCTGCCAGACGATCGCGTTGTACACCGGCTTGCCCGTGGTGCGGTCCCACACCAGCGCCGTCTCGCGCTGGTTGGTGATGCCGACGGCGACGATGTCGCGCGTGTTCAAGTCGGCCTTCGCGACCGCGCCACCGGCGACGGCGCGAGTGTTCTCCCAGATCTCTTCCGCGTTGTGCTCGACCCAGCCGGCCTTGGGGAAGATCTGCTCGTGCTCGCGCTGGTCGACGGCGACCACCCGGCCGGAGTGGTCGAAGATCATGCAGCGGGTCGATGTGGTGCCTTGGTCGATCGCGGCTACGTACGAAGTCATGATTGCTCCCTCGCGCTGGCGAGACCCAGCGGAAACGTGATCTTGCCGGTCATTCGGCGCCCGCCCGATGGCTCGGCTCCTCGGCCGGGACCCGCCCCGGCTCCGGCTCGACCTGGACGAGCGCGCTCTCGCGTGCCGTGAGCACCTGGCCGATGAGCAGGTCGTAGATCAGGATGCCGACCACACCACCGATGAGAGGCCCGGCGATCGGGATCCACCAGTAGTTGCTGAACCAGTCGCCGTTGCCGGGGAAGGCTTTGTTCCCCCAACCTTCGAACAGGGTCAGCAGCCTTGGCCCGAGGTCGCGCGCGGGGTTGATCGCGTAACCCGCGTTCGTGCCGAACGACAGCCCGATTCCCACGACCACGAAGCCGATCAGGAACGGCCCCATGTTGCTCTGGGGCGCGTTGTTGCGGGTGTCGATCAAGGCCGCGATGATCCCGACGAGGATCGCGGTGCCGACGATCTGGTCGAGCAGCGGTCCCCACACCCCGCCACCGAAGTACTCGGCCGGGAAGGTCGCGAAGATGGAGAACGTGCCCAATGAGTCCGGTCGCGACAGTGGTGGGTTCTGCGTGGCGTTGAAGACGTTGATCGCGTCGTGGTACACGGCGTAGACCACTGCGGCCCCGGCCAGCGCGCCGACCACCTGCGCGCCCCAGAACGGCAGCACTTTGGCCCACGCGAACTTCCGCCGGACGGCGAACGCCAGCGTGACAGCCGGATTGAGGTGCGCGCCGCTGACGCCGGCGGTCATGTAGACCGCGAACATCACGGCGATGCCCCAGCCGAAGGCGATGATCAGCCAGTTGGACGCCCCGAAGGCGACCGACTGCCGGCCGGAGCCGGGCAGGCCGACCACAGCGACCGCGACCGAGCCGCAACCCAGCATGATGATGACGGCCGTTCCCAGGAACTCTGCGAGTAATTCGCCCCCAAGGCTCGTGCGTAGTCGGCTCCAAGCGTTTGACCTCTGAGAGATTTGTTCGCTCATCGCTTCCCTCCCAATTCGCCGCGTCGTTGCGCCGAGATCGTCCATGCTGCTCTGCCACGTCGGTACGGACAAGTTTCCGGCCGGGCGAAGTGCTCGGTAGTCGTGCAATGCTGGGGGTGTGCAACAGCCAGTCGCGAGGAGGGCAGCCGCGGTGACGGAAGCGAAGCTGGGGCCGACGGTGCGCGAGGAGTCCTGGCAGCGCCTCGGCAAGGAGACCTTCGACCTGGTCGTGATCGGCGGCGGGGTCGTGGGTGCCGGGACGGCGCTCGACGCGGCGACTCGCGGCCTGCGCGTGGCGCTCGTAGAGGCCCGTGACCTGGCATCCGGCACGTCGAGCCGGTCGAGCAAACTCTTCCACGGTGGCCTGCGCTACCTGGAACAGCTGGAGTTCGGCCTGGTCCGCGAAGCGCTCCACGAGCGCGAGCTGATGCTGACCACGCTGGCCCCGCACCTGGTCAAGCCGGTGAGCTTCCTGTATCCGCTGACCCACCGCGTGTGGGAGCGGCCCTACACCGCCGCGGGCCTGCTGATGTACGACCAGATGGGCGGCGCGCGGTCCGTTCCGGGGCAGAAGCACCTCACCCGCGCGGGTGCTTTGCGGATGGTTCCTGCGTTGAAAAGGTCGTCGCTCATCGGTGGCATCCGCTACTACGATGCGCAGTCCGACGACGCCCGCCACACCATGACCGTCGCCCGCACCGCCGCGTATTACGGCGCCGTGGTGCGCACGTCGACCCAGGTGGTGGGGTTCCTGCGCGAGGCCGACCGCATCTCGGGCGTGCGGGTGCGCGACGTCGAGGACGGGCGCGAGACGGAGATCCAGGCCGGCGCGGTCATCAACTGCACCGGCGTGTGGACCGACGAGCTGCAGCGCCTTTCGGGCGGGCGCGGGCGGTTCCGCGTGCGCGCGAGCAAGGGTGTGCACATCGTGGTGCCGCGCGACCGGATCGTCTCGGAGTCGGGACTGATCCTGCGCACTGAAAAATCTGTCCTCTTTGTCATCCCGTGGCGCAACCACTGGATCGTCGGGACGACCGACACCGACTGGCACCTCGACCTGGCGCACCCCGCGGCCACGAAGCACGACATCGACTACATCCTCGACCACGTGAACACGGTGCTGGCCACGCCGCTCACCCACGACGACATCGAGGGCGTGTACGCCGGCCTTCGTCCGCTGCTGGCGGGCGAAAGCGAGGAGACGTCGAAGCTTTCGCGTGAGCACGCCGTCGCGCGCGTGTCGCCGGGCCTGGTCGCGATCGCGGGCGGTAAGTACACGACGTACCGCGTGATGGCGGCCGACGCCGTCGACGCCGCCGTGGTGGACCTGCCTGGCCGGCCGCCGTCGTCCATCACGGACAAGGTGCCGCTGCTCGGCGCCGACGGCTACCACGCGCTCGTGAACCAGGCCGACCACCTGGCCGCGCAGCACGGCCTGCACCCGTACCGCGTGCGGCACCTGCTCGACCGGTACGGCTCGCTGGTCCACGAGGTGCTCACGCTGGCCGAAGGCCGTCCCGAGCTGCTCAAGCCGATCGACTCCGCGCCCGATTACCTGGGCGTCGAGGTCGTCTACGCCGCCAGCCACGAAGGCGCGCTGCACCTGGAAGACGTGCTCGCGCGGCGCACCCGCATCTCCATCGAGTACGCCCACCGCGGCGCCGACTGCGCCGACCAGGTCGCGCGCCTCGTCGGCGAGGTGCTGGGCTGGTCCGCGGAGACGATCAAGCGCGAGGTCGACGTCTACACGGCCCGCGTGGAGGCCGAACGCCAGTCGCAGTCGCAGCCGACGGACGAGTCGGCGGACGCGTTGCGGGCTTCGGCGCCGGAGGCTCGGTCGGGGATCATCGAGCCGGTGAGCTGAGGTCCGCCAAGGGCACCTTGAGGGACTCGGATTCCCTGAAGGTGCCGTTGGCGGCTTTGAACCGAAGGGCGCCCCGGCTCGGCCGAGGCGCCCTTCGCTGAATTTTCACCGCTGGTTCAGGCCTTGCGGATCCACCTGATCAACGGCTCACCGGTCGGCGCCGGCGTCCGCTCCGGTCCGACGTACGCGAACCCGCACTTCGCGGCGACCGACGCCGACACGACGTTGCTCTCCTCGTGCCGGTAACTGATCTCCTGCAGCCCGAGCCCGCCGAAGCCGTAGCGCAGAGCCGCGCTCAGCGCCGTGCTCGCCACGCCCTTGCCCCGCTCCGTGGGATGCGTCCAGACGGAGGCCTCGGCGGTGTCGAACGTCAGGTCCAGATCCCGCAACCCGACCTCCCCGAGCAGCCGTCCGGTCGTCGGCTCCGCGACCGCCCACGAGCACCGCTCGTCGCACGACCACTGCGCCGTGCGCAGCGCGATGTACTCGGTCGCTTCGTCGAGCGTCCGCAGCCGGTAGTTCAGCACGTAACGCTTGTGCTCCGGATCGGCGAACGCCTCCATCAGCGCGGCCCGGTCGTCGAGGTGCCGGTCCGCCCGCAGCTGGCGCAGGTAGTACGCGCCCGCGTTGATCTCCACGGGTTCCACGCCACGAGCGTAACCAGAGCCGGGCCCTCAGCGCTCCCAGATGACGGGTGCGCCACCCTCGTCGAGCGGCCCGTTGGACACGATTCCGCCGATCGTGCCGTCGTCGCCGACGGAGTGGACGTCGCCGCTGCGGTAGCCGTCGGGCAGGGGCAACTTGCCGAGTGGCGTGGTGTCCTGCCAGGCGAACGGCGCGCCGGCGTTCGGCGTCGTCAGGTTGGGCAGCTGACCGGCGCTCAACCCGGTGCTGTTGACGAACCGGGCCTGGTCGCCCTGGGGCAGCGGCTCGGGGCGGTCCGGGGCGGTCCACCTGAACGCCTGGCTCGGCGGCGGGCCGTCCGGGTTCGCGAACCCGACCACCACGCCGTCGCGAATGGCGAGCGCGAACGCCGAGGAGTAACCGGCCGGGAGGGCCAGCGGTGTGCTCGCCCCGTTCTTCCACAGGTGGTCCGAGAACAGCACGGTTCCGTCCTCGTCGAGGTCGCGTGCGTCGGCCCACTCACCGGTGTGGGGGACGATGACCAGGCCTTGCCCGAGAACGGGCCACAGTGCGACGGTGTCCTTGGCCGGGTCGTCGGCGAAGAGCAGCGCCAGCACGTCGCCGCGGTCGTTGAGCGCGGTGGCCTGGCTGCCGACGTAGCCCGAAGCCTCGGGCAGGAGGTGGAAACCGTTGCCGTCCAAGAGGAATCCGCGGACGAGGCCGGTGTCGTAGTCGACCGCGTCGCCGAGGACCACGCCCGAGCTGTTCTCGTCGACCACCCTCGCGAACTCGTACCCCGCCGGGAGCCCGCGCACGGTGGGCTGCCCGTTGGTCCACGTCACGACCTGTGAGGTGCCGTCGATGGCGAACTCGCCGGCGAAGCCGCCGTGGCCGTCGGCGCCCATGAGGAAGCCGGTCGCGTCCTCGTGCCCCTTCGGCAGGGGCAGCAAGGTCGCGTGCCAGGTCTCCGCGCTCGCCGGGACCGCCCCCAGGCCGGTCACGACGACAGCGGTCGCGGCGACCGCCAGTGCTCTGAGCTTCATGTAATTTCTCCCCTTTGTCGGAGAGTTCACGAAGCAGACGAACCGGACGTTGTCCGGCAAATGGGTGAAGGTCAGAGCAGCCCGCGCCGGTAAGCCTCGCCGACGGCGGCCGCGCGGTCGTTCACGCCCAGCTTGGCGTAGACGTGCAGCAGGTGTGTCTTGATGCTGGCCTCGCTGATGAACAGCTGGTTCGCCGCCGCGCGGTTGGTGGCGCCGGCGGCGACCAGCCGCAGGACATCGAGCTCGCGGGAGGTCAACGCGCCCGGCTTCGGGCGGCGCAGCGGCTCCATCAGGCGGGCAGCCACCGCGGGCGCGAGCACGGACTCGCCGCGGGCGGCAGCACGGACGGCGTGCTGCAGGTCGGCGACGGGCGCGTCCTTCAGCAGGTAACCCGTGGCGCCCGCCTCGATGGCGGGCAGGACGTCGGACTCGGAGTCGTACGTGGTGAGGACCAGCACGCGCACGGCGGGGTGCTCGGTGGCGAGCCGGCGGATCGCGCCGACGCCGTCGAGCTCGGGCATGCGCAGGTCCATGAGGACGACGTCGGGGTGATGGCGCGCGACGAAGGCCAGCGCCTCGACGCCCGTGGCCGCCTCGCCGATCACCTCGATGTCGGAACAGCCCTCGAACGCGCCGCGCAGGCCGTCGCGGACGATCGGATGGTCGTCGGTGAGCAGAAGGCGGATCATCGGTCCGCCGGGATGGCCGGGAGCTGCACGTTGACCGCGGTGCCTTCGCCCGGTGCCGATTCGAGCGCGAACGTCCCCGCCACACGCCGCACGCGCTGGCGCATCGCCTGCAGGCCGAAGCCGGTGCCGTCGCCACGCGCCGGTGACGCGGGGTCGAAGCCGGCGCCGTCGTCGCGGACATCGAGGAGGACGACGTCGCCGGCGTAGGTGAGGGAGACGGCGATCCGCGAAGCGCGCGCGTGTTTTTCCGCGTTGGCCAAGGCTTCCTGCGCCACGCGGTACAGCGTCACCTCCAGCTCCGGCAGCAGCGGAACGGGTTCGCCGGAGGTCTCGGCCGTCACCGCGACGCCCGACGTGTCCGTGACGCGCCGCGCCAGGTCCGCCAACGCCTCGGGCAGCCGCGAGTCCGTGAGCGGCTCGGGCCGCAACGCCTGCACGGCGCGGCGGGCCTCCGTGAGGCTGTCCTTGGCGAGCGTGTGGACCTGGGTGAGGTGGCGCTGCCGGGACTCCGCGGACGAAGCCCGGTCCGCGGCCTGCAGCTGCGTGACGATGCCGGTGAGGCCCTGCGCGAGCGTGTCGTGGATTTCGCGCGCCATGCGCCGGCGTTCGTCGTGCACGCCGGCCTCGCGCGCCTGCGTGAGCAGCTGCGCGTGGAGCCCGGCGTTCTCCTCGAGCGCTGTTTCGAGCCGCGCGTTGGCCTCGGCGAGGGCCGCGTTGGCGCGTCGCCGCTTGTCGTTCTCCGCGCCGACGAACCACGCCGCGTACAGCATCGGCCCGACTACCGAGACGACGAACACCCAGGCCGGCGTCGGCGTGTCCGCGCCCCAGATTCCCTTGGCCAACAAGGGAACCACAGCCGTCGCGGTCACGGCGAAGATGCTCCAGCGGGCGGCGAACAGCACGAACGCGATGGGGTAGCCGATCGACGCGAAGGCCGTGTACGTGGTGTCGAGCGTCGTGAGGGCGGCCGCCCCGGCCAGCAGGCCGGCGAAGAACCCGACCGCGAGCCACGGGTGTCGCGCCCGGCGCGGGAACAAGGGCACGAGCAGCAGCAGCCACGCCGCCGACAGGCCCGCGACGACGAGCGTCACCGCACCGACGTGGTCACCCGCCGCCCAGATCGTGCACACGGCGAGCGCCACGATCCCGATCGCGGCGAACAGCGGCCCGGCCAGCCGCTCGCCGTGCGGGTGCACGACACCCGGCACCACACCCATCATGGGCGCGATTCTCGCAGCTCGACGCGCGCGCCGGGGTCCACCGTTCGACGCCGGCCTCCACCGATCGGTGGATCAGCGCCGGCGCCAGCCCGTGATCAGGAGGATCGCCAGCGGCAGCGCGAAGACGAGGATGAGCCGCCCGCGCGACAGCACGAACACCGCGATCGCCACCACCACCGCGATCGGCACGGCGAACCGCAGGGCGAAGCGCATCAACGCGCTGTCGCCGGCGGGGCTCGGAGCAGGCACGGCGGTGGCCCCGGGCCGCGAAACGGCCAGCAGCGCACTCGGCCGGGGTGAGGGCAGGTCGTCGAACAGGGGTTCCAGGTCGCTGACCCGCTTGGCGGCCGTGACCTTGGCCGAGCGGGTGCCGTATTCGTCGACGTCCAGGCGGCCGGTGCGGACGTGCTCGGAAAGCACGTCGAGCGCGTCCTGGCGTTCCTCGTCGCTCAGCCGCATGTCGGGCACGGGGTACGCCTCACCAGCGGTCGCGTCGGCGACGGAACTCGTCGCGCATCTCGTCACGCATCTCGCGACGGGCTTCGCGGTGGTCGATGCGGTGTTCGCGGTGGCGGTCCCGGTGGTTGTGGTGGTTGCCGCCGCCGTGGCCCCACAGTGCCCGGCCGATGATGCTGAGCGCGATCGGCGCGATGACCAGCGGCCACGCGGGCAGCGTGCCCGTGGCGATCAGCGCGATCGTCGCGATCCACACCAGCGGCACCAGGGCGGCCGCCGCTCGCTGGCCACCGTTCCACCCGTCCGGCCGGGCCACCGTCGTCTGCGGAGCGGTCGCGGGAACCGGAGGCGCGGCGGGAACAGGTGCGGGCGCGACGGGCGCCGCACCGCCGTACACCGGGTGCGGAGCAGGGAGGTCGTCGAACAGCCCCGCCAGCTCACCCCGCGTCTTGGCCGCGGTGATGCGCGCCGAGCGCTCCCCGTACTCGTCGATGTTGATCCGCCCCGCGCTCATGTGCTCACCGAGCGCATTCAGCGCGGATTCCCGTTCCTGGTCACTGATCCGCAGTTGCGGAGACGGAACCTCTGTCACACCGACGATGGTATGCCGCAGCGGGCCCGGGGACCCACGACATTCGGCACAACTTCAGTCCTTGAGCTCCAGAAGTTGCGTGCCCTGGGTCACGGCGGCGCCGACCTCGACCGAAAGCCCCGTGACGGTGCCCGCTTTGTGCGCCGTGACCGGGTTTTCCATCTTCATCGCCTCGAGGACCACGATCAGCTCGCCCGGCTCGACGTGCTGGCCTTCCTCCACCGCGATCTTCACGATCGTGCCCTGCATCGGCGCCGTGACGGCGTCGCCACTCACCGCTGCCTTCGCGCCGCCCGAGCGCTTGCGCGGCTTGGCCTTCGTGGCCGTCGCCCCGCCGGAGCCTTCGAGCGCGAAGCCGCCCGGCAGCGACACCTCGAGGCGCCGGCCGCCGACCTCGACCACCACGTTCTGCCGCGGGGCCTCTTCCTCGGCCTCGGCATCAGGTGCGACGAACGGCTCGATCTTGTTGTCGAACTCGGTCTCGATCCAGCGCGTGTGCACCGAGAAACCGTTCTCGTCGCCGATGAACGCCGGGTCGTCCACGATCACGCGGTCGAAGGGCAGCACGGTCGCCATGCCCTCCACCACGAACTCGGCCAGCGCGCGCCGGCTGCGCTCGAGCGCGTTGTTGCGGTCGGAACCGGTGACGATCAGCTTCGCGAGCATCGAGTCGAACTGGCCGCCGATCACGCTGCCGGACTCCACGCCGGAGTCGACGCGCACGCCGGGGCCGTTGGGCGAGATGAACTTCGTGACGGTGCCCGGCGCCGGCAGGAAACCGCGGCCGGCGTCCTCACCGTTGATGCGGAACTCGATGGAGTGCCCGCGCGGCTCGGGGTCTTCCGTGATGCGCAGCTTCTCGCCGCGCGCGATGCGGAACATCTCGCGCACGAGATCGAGGCCCGTCGTCTCCTCGGACACGGGGTGCTCCACCTGCAGGCGGGTGTTCACCTCGAGGAAGGAGATGGTGCCGTCGGTGGCCACGAGGTACTCGACGGTGCCGGCGCCGTAGTAGCCGGCTTCCTTGCAGATCGCCTTGGCCGATTCGTGGATGCGCCGGCGCTGGTCGTCGGACAGGAACGGCGCGGGCGCCTCCTCGACGAGCTTCTGGTGGCGGCGCTGCAGCGAGCAGTCGCGCGTGCCGACGACGATCGCGGTGCCGTGCTGGTCGGCCAGCACCTGCGCCTCGACGTGGCGCGGCTTGTCGAGATAGCGCTCCACGAAGCACTCGCCGCGGCCGAACGCGGCCACCGCCTCGCGCGTCGCGGACTCGA
This sequence comes from Amycolatopsis sp. NPDC005232, assembly GCF_040607795.1. Classification (NCBI taxonomy): domain Bacteria; kingdom Bacillati; phylum Actinomycetota; class Actinomycetes; order Pseudonocardiales; family Pseudonocardiaceae; genus Amycolatopsis; species Amycolatopsis sp. NPDC005232. The sequence goes on from NZ_JBEXHL010000009.1 coordinate 70,040, forward strand.
ACAGCTCGGGGATTTCTTCACGCGTACGGGCGACCTTGAGGCCGCGCCCGCCGCCGCCGAACGCCGCCTTGATCGCCACGGGCAGGCCGTACTCGTCGGCGAACGCGATGATCTCGTCGGCGTTCTTCACCGGCTCTTTGGTGCCGGGCACGAGCGGCGCGCCGGCGCGCGTCGCGATGTGCCGCGCGGTCACCTTGTCGCCGAGGTCGCGAATGGACTGTGGGCTCGGGCCGATCCACGTGAGCCCGGCATCCAGTACGGCCTGGGCGAAATCGGCGTTCTCCGACAGGAACCCGTATCCCGGGTGGACGGAGTCGGCGCCGGAACGCTTGGCCACGTCGAGGAGTTTGTCGATGGAGAGGTAGCTCTCGGCGGCGGTCGTGCCGCCCAGCGCGAACGCTTCGTCGGCCAGGCGCACGTGGGGTGCGTCGCGGTCGGGATCGGCGTACACGGCCACACTTTCGAGACCCGCATCCTTCGCCGCCCTGATCACGCGGACCGCGATCTCACCGCGGTTGGCGACGAGAATCTTGGTCACCGGACCACCCGTGCTCGCGACGTCCTGCTCGGTCACCCGGTACCTCCCGTGAGCTCCACTGCCTGGTGTCCCGGAGTCTACGGACCGCACTACCCGCTTGGATGAGAGCTGGACCACCCGGTGGTTTCGTTATACCCGCGCGGTGTGGCGCAGCTCGACCGGGAGTTCGGAGTCGAGCACGATCACGTCGTAGGGGTTGACCTGGTGGATCTTCGGCAGGTGCTCGGTGTTGATCATGATCCACGGCTGGTGCTCGCCGCAGCAGTCGATCAGCCGGTCGAGCGCGGTGAACGCGACCAGCGCCACGCGGCCGTCGGGGGTGCGGCGCAGCTCGATGTTGGCACCGGTACCGCCGTCCGTGGTCCCGGAGACCGGGCCGGTCGGCAGATACAGGGCCGGGGGGAGGTTGGGGTTCGTCACCGGAACAACATAGACGGCCACCCTCCGCAAGGTCGCCTACAGTCTCGGATATGCGGATTTCGCCGACCCGGACCCCGAGGTCCGCGCTGCTCACGGCGGTGCTCGCCGCCGTGGTGACGGTGGCCGCGCTGGTGGTCGTCGTCGTGCTGCGCCCGAAACCCGACGGTGCGCCCGGCGTTCCGCCCGTGAGCCTGGAGCCGGCGGCGCCCACCACGGCGACGTGCGGCAGCGGCGCGTGCCGCCAGCTGGCCGCGATGACCGTGGGCGGTACCCCGGTCGTGCTGCTCTCCGACGCGTCCGGCGGCTGGGGGCGCGTGCAGGTGGGGCCGCAGCCCGGCACGGAGTTCGAGCTCGCGATCACCACGATGGGGGCGAAGCTGACTGCGGAGTCGTTGCGCTGCATCGCGGGGGAGACGTCGGCGTGCCTCGTGACCGGCGACGTCGGCGGGGGCGACGGCGCGGGCGGCGCGTTCGGCGAGCTGCTCGTCGGCTCGGGCGGGGTGTGGCGCGACTTCGGGAAGCCCTACTTCGCCGACGCCGGCACGCTTTCGCTCTTCGACGTCGACACCGACGGCCGGCCCGACGTGATCGTCGTGCGGCACGAGTGTCCGGATGCGACACCGGGCACGCCCAAGTGCCAGGCCGCGCCGGTGCTCGCCGAGGTTTACCAGCTCGACGGTACGGAGCTCGGCTGTACCAAGAAGGTGGCGTCGCCGTCGGATCTGAGGGGGTGGCCGCAGGTCGAGGTGCGGGCCTCGGAGCTGCGGCCGTGTGCGGACGGCGGCTGAGTTCGGCTGGTGCTGTTGCCCAGCCGCCGTCGCGTCGGATCAGGCGGTTTGGTCAAGGCTGCTTGGTGACGCTGTTTGGTCAGGCGGTTTGGTCAGGCACTGACCGGCTCGGCCTGGACCTTGGGGGCCGGGGTATCGCGCACCGTGTCGTCGAGCAGGCCTTCGGCGCGGGCGACGATGGTCGGGACCACGATCTGGCCGGCGACATTGGTGGCCGTGCGCATCATGTCCATGATCGGGTTCACGGAGTAGATGAGCGCGATGCCCAGCGCCACCTGCTTGGCGTCGAGGCCGATGAACGCGGTGGTGAGGGTGAGGGCGGTGAGCCAGCCCGTGGTGCCGGCGGTGGCGAGCGCGCCGAGCACGGCGACCACCACGATGCCCACGTACTGCCCGATGCTCAGCTGCACGCCCGAGAGGTTCGCGATGAAGATGGCGCCGATGGCAGGGAAAACGGCGGCGCAACCGTCCATTTTGGTCGCACTGGCGAGCGGCGTGGCGAAGGCGGCGTAGGACGGTTCGACACCCAGGTTCACCGCGGCCTGGCGGGTGAGCGGCAGCGTCGCGGCGGAGGACTGCGAGGCGAACGCGAACTGGATCGCCGTGCCGGCCTTGGCGAAGAACGTGGCCGGGCTGATCTTGGCGACGAACTTCAGCAGGATCGGGTAGACGACGAACAGCACCAGCAGGCAGCCGACGTAGACCGCGGCCGTGGTGGAGAGCAGCGGGCGGAAGAGGGCGTCGCCGTAGTTGGACACGGCGGCGCCGATCAGGCCGGCGATGCCGAGCGGGGCCAGACGCACGATCCAGCCGAGGTAGCGCTGGATGATCTCGAAGACGCTCGTGGTGAAGTCGACGAACGGCTTGGCCTTGTCGCCAAGGCTGTAGGCCGCGGCGCCGATCAGCACGGCAAGAAAGAGCACCTGGAGGGTGTTGCCGTCGGCGAAGGCGGAGAAGAAGTTCTGGGGGAGCAGACCGTCGATGAAGGAATCCCACGAACCCCAGTTGCTCACGCTCTTGGCGGCCTTGTCGGCGTTCTTGGCCGTGGCCGCGATGCCCGCACCGAGGCCGCCGGCGCCGGGGCTGAACAGCGTGCCGATCGCGATGCCGATGAGCGAGGCGATGAACGACGTGATGGCGAACCACAGCACCGTGCGGCCGCCGAGGCGCGCGGCCGTGCGCCCGCCGCCGAGGCCGCGCAGGCTGGTGATGCCGACCACGATCGCCGTGAAGACCAGCGGGATCACCGCGATCTGCAGCAGCGTCGTGAAGATTTCGCCGATTTCGTGGAGGACGTTGGTCAGCGTTGTGGCGCTCGTCGTCCGGGCGAGGACGCCGAGCGCCGCGCCCACGACAAGCGAGCCGATCACCGCGGCCGCGAAGACTCGAGGTTTGGTGTACGCGCGGAGGAAGGACACGAAGCCACCCCAGAGGTCGAAAGTTCCCGTTCAGGCCCGAACCGGGCCGAACATGAACTTTCTTCGATCACTCGGTGGAGTGAAAGTCTTCTCAGAATGTGGGAGGCGTCCAGAGATCCACGACACTCACGCCGACCTCGGTCAACAGGCGCCGCACGAGCGGCAGGCTGAGCCCGATGACGCTCGACGGGTCGCCCTCGATGCCCTCGACGAACCAGCCGCCGAGCCCGTCGAGCGTGAACGCGCCCGCCACCTGCAGCGGCTCGCCGGTGGCGATGTAGGCGTCGAGCTCCTCGGCGCTGGGTCGTCCGAAGTGGACGGTGGTGCGCTGCGTGTCGGCGGCTTCCTTGGTGCGGTGGCCGTTCTCGACGCGGATGATGGCGTGGCCGGTCAGCAACTCGCCGGAGTTGCCGGCCATCACCTCCCACCGCCGCCGCGCGATCTCCGGCGTGCCGGGCTTGCCGACCATCTCGCCGCCGATCGACAGCATCGAGTCGCACGCCACGATCACCGCGTCGGAGTGGATACCGGCCACCTCGGCGAACACGGCGTTGCCCTTCGCCGCGGCGAGTGCCATCACGAGCTCATCGGGCGCTGGATCGGTGAGCGCCGCGGCCACGACGTCCTCATCGACGCCGGACACCACGACACTCGGCTCAAGCCCAGCGGCGCGCAACAACGCGAGACGGGCGGGGGACTGGGAAGCAAGTACAAGACGCACGGGTGAAAGCTACCGCGCGTAGCGAGCGTTGCCGAATTGTGACCTGCAACACCCGAACGTGGAGCTAGTTTGTTGTTGCTCGCAACATATCGACTCAGCTCGCCTCGACGGTATCAAGGCAGATGCCGGGAAGGGACCACGGTGCCGCATGACGGTCCGGGTGACGGAATCCACGCCGCCGAACAGGCTGCGCTCCGCGTGGTGGGCACGCCTGCGCGCGCCGAAACACCGCGACCCAGTTCGTGCTGGTGGTTCTGAGGCGCTGAAGAGCTCCCCACCTCTGCGCGGGTGAGCCTGCTGCCGCCCGGCCGGCCGACTTCGGCCGTGCCTGGCTGCTGACCCCTCGACTTTTCTCCCGCGGTAAACGTGCCGCCCCTCGGCCCCGGCTCCCGCACCGGCGGCCGAGGGGCAGCACGTCTTTTGTGCCGTATCCGCGGAGGCTCATGAGCACAGGTTGGTGGGACCGGCTTGGCCACTTGCGGGGCGCGGTGGTCCGTAGCTGTCGCCCGCCGCCGGCCTGAGGCGTCGTGCGTGAGGTGCGCTGCCGGCCAAGACTCGTCGGCGATCGTCTTTGCTCACGTGGCAACCTCGACGGCGGGCGGCCTTGTGGTTGATCGGCGCACCCTTCGCCAAGCCTCGTGAGCGCGGGTTGAAGCCTGCGCTCACGAGGCTCGGTGTGCCTGCCAAGTCAGGCGGTGACCGGGGTTTCCGAGGTGGTCGGGGTGGTGGCCGTCGGGGCGGGGCGGGGGGTTACGCGGCGCAGGAAAGCCGCCGAGAGGACGCCCAGGATGAGCACGGCGATCGGCAGGATCAGCGTGGCGCGGGCGGCGTCGGTGAGGCCGTTGTGGACGGCTTCGGAGGCGAGGCGGCCCGCCTGGGCGGCGACGTCGGCGGGGAGGCCCGGGATGGGCGCGGGGCCCGCGGAGGAGCCGAACTCGCCGGTCGAGGCGGCGGCGTGGGCGATGCCGTCGGCGAAGGGCTGGCGGTACTGCTCGGGCAGCTGCGCCGCGGCGGTGGTGGCCTCGTCGGCGATGGAGGCGCTGATACGGGCCTGCAGGAGCACGCCGATGGCCGCGCTGCCGAGGACGCCGCCGACCTGGCGGGCGGTGTTGAAGATGCCCGACGCGGTGCCGGCGAGCTGGGGCTGGACCGAGGCCATGGTCAGGTTGCTCATCGGCGAGAAGATGCAGCCGATGCCGAGACCGCAGACGAGCAGCGCCGGGATCAGCGCCCACGGGCTGGTGTCCGGGCGGGCCTGCACGGCGATGATGCCGATGCCCACTGCGAGCAGGGAAAGCCCGCCCATCACGAGGTACTTGCCGTTGATGCGGTCGGACGCGCGGCCCACGAACGGCGCGATGACACCCGACAGCAGCGACATCGGCGCGGTCAGCACGCCGGCGAGCGTGGGGCTCAGGCCGAGCACCGTCTGGATGTAGATGATCAGCGGCAGGAACATCCCGGTCATCGTGAAGCCGACCGTGGTGGCCGTGAGCGTGCCTGCGGAGAAGTTGCGGTTGCTGAACACGTTGAGCGGCACGAGCGGTTCGCGGCGGTTGTACTTCTGCCACAGCACGAACGCCACGAGCAGCACCACGCCGGCGCCGATGAACTCGAACACCGTGATGCCGGCGAAGACCGTGCCCCAGTCGTACTGCTGGCCGTTCTGCACGCCGAACACCAAGCAGAACAGCCCGGCTGCCGACAGGAAGATGCCGATGAAGTCGAAGGCGTGCGCGTGTTTCGGCTGCCAGTCGGGCACGAGCAGCACCGTCAGCACGATGGCGATCACGCCGATCGGCACGTTGACGAAGAAGATCCACTCCCAGCCGAGGTGGTCGACCAGCACGCCGCCCAGCAGCGGGCCCGCGATGGTGGCCAGGCCGGCGACGCCGCCCCACGCGCCCATCGCCGGGCCGCGCTTGGCGGGCGCGAACAGGTGCGTGATGAACGCCAGCGTCTGCGGCGTCATCAGCGCGGCGCCGAGGCCCTGCACGGCGCGCGCCGCGATGAGCATCTCGACGCTGCCGGACAGGCCGCACCACAGCGACGCGCCCGTGAACACGACCAGGCCGGCGAGGAACACGCGCTTCGGCCCGAAGCGGTCGCCCAGGCGGCTGGTGAACAACATCGGCACGGCGTAGGTCAGCAGGTAGACGCTGATCACCCACACCACGGAGTTCAAGCCCGTGTTGAGCTTATTCAGCATGTTCGGCACGGCGATGGACACGATGGTGGTGTCCAGCAGGATCATGAAGAACCCGAGGCACAACGCGCTCAGCGCGGCCCACGGGTTAGCTTGTCTTGCGTTCATGGTCTTCCTTGATGAGGCTGAGGGAGGGCTTCTCGTCCTGGAACCGGATGCGCCCTGCGGAAAGATCGGCGTGCAGGCGTTCGCACCACTCGAGCTCGAAAGCCCGGTGGGCGGCGGCGTAGCGGAAGTCGAGCCAGTAGATCTCGGGGACCGCGTTGTCCCGCACCTTCTTGAACATCACCTGGTCGGCCGCGATGCTCGCGCGCAGCAGCGTGAGGCGGTGCTCCAGCTCGGCCAGCGACTTGTCCCGGCCGAGGTCGTCGATGACCGCCAGCCCGCTGAGGAACTCCGGGTACTCCTGGGCGACGTCGCCCAGCATCTCCCGAGCTCGCTGCTCGAACACGTCCTTGCCGGCCGCTGTCATCGCGTACACGGTCCGCTCAGGACGCCGACCGTCGCGCTGGGTGTCGACGATCTCGACGAAACCGTTGTGCTGCAACCGTTCCACGGTGTGGTAGAGCGACCCGGCCTTCAGCTTCACACGCTGGTCCACGTAGCGCTCGCGCATGAGCTGCGCCATCTCGTAGGGGTGCATCGGCTTCTCGTGGAGAAGCTCCAGCACGGCCACCCCCAGAGCGGTCAGCTTCGCCGCAACCATGGCTGTTGATCCTTTCGAGTGATCCGGCGTGGTTATTCCATGTGGACTATATGCAAGGGGACTATACGACTTCGGGTACGGGCGGGTCCAGTGCGATTTGCGCTGGTGAGCGCGCTGTCGCGCACGGTGATGGCAAGGCTTGGGCCCGACGAAGACACCGTAACCGGCGGCACCGACAAAAATCGCGGTCGCTGTGCGTGACCAGCGCAAACGACGATGCCCGCCGCCCCGGATAAGGGGCGACGGGCACCGAAAGGACTCCAGAACCTCAGTCGGCCACGTGCTGCAGCTGCTTCCGAGCCTCCCGCGCCCGCTTCCCCCACAGCGAGTACCAGCCGGAAATACCCGTCCCCACCGTCAGCGCGGCCGCGCTCAGCCCGAGTGACCAGTGCACCCCCACCGCCGCACCGAGCAGGCCGACGGTGAACCCGCTCCCGGCGCGCAGGCCGTTGGCAGAGACGTTGTAGACCCCGATCACCCGCCCGCGTTCGGCCGGTTTCGCCAGCAGCTGCACCACCGTCTGCCCGATCGACATAGACGCCAGGTTCGCGACACCGCCGATCACCAGCAGTACCAACGCCAGCGGATAGCTTGCCGTCATCGCGAAGAACAGGCTCGACAACCCGTAGATCGCCGTGCTGACCACCGCCGCGAACACGCTCGGTTTGATCCGGCCCGTCGCCTCCAGCAGGATGCCGCCGAGCACACCGCCGGCGCCGTTGGCGAACAGCAGCACGCCGTACGCCGTGCCGGCGCTGCCCGCGCCCAGGTCCTGGGCGAAGATCGGCATCGCGCTCTGCAGGGAAGCGCCGACGAAGAACGCGCCGAGCCCGGCCAGGATGATCATCCCGACCATCGTCGGGTTCGCGCCGACCTCACGCAGGACCCGCACCGAGTCGAACAGCCCCACGCGCGGCCGCGCCACGATGCCGCCGTCGCGCGTGTGGCCGGTGAACTTGGTGCGGAACAAGAAGATCGTGAGCGGCAGGTAGAACGCGACGTTCACGAAGATCCCCGCCACCGGCCCCAGTCCGAGCAGCAGTGCCGACCCGACGACCGGGCCGAAGAGAATTCCCAGGCTGCGGAAGGTCGCGTTGAGCCGCACCGCGCTCGGCAGCTCGGACGGGCCGACGAAGTCGTGGAGCATCAGCTGTTCGCCCGGACCCCAGACCGCGCCCGCGACACCGTGCAGGATCAGCAGCACGCACGCGCTCCAGATCTGCAGCGTGTCGGTGAGGATCAGCACGCCCCACAGTGCCGACACGAGCATGAACAACACCTGCGCGGCCTGGATGATCCGCCGGCAGTCGTGCCGATCGGCCAGCCCGCCGAAGTACACCGAGAACAGCAGGAACGGCACCCAGTGGCTGATCACCTCGAAGCCGGTGAGCGCGGGCGAGTGGAACTTCTCCCACAGCACCCAGTACGTGATGACGTGCTCGATGTTGTCGGCCATCATCGCCAGCGCCGCGCCGAACAGGTACGGGCGGCAGTCCTTGTTGTACAGCGCGGCGAACTTGCGCGGCGCGGTCGTGACCGCGCCGTCCCCGCCGCCTTCCTCCAGGACGTGCGTCGGCACGCCACACGCGGAACACATGTCGAGTGACCCCCTTTTGCCGCGGCCTACGCTAGACGCGACGTTGCGTCTTGTCTAGAAGCCGATTAGGCTCGCCGAGGTGGGAAACACCACTGCACCGGACACGCGCCGGCATCACGGGAATCGCTACGGCCGCAGCGAAGACGCACGCCGCGCCGTGCTGGAGGCCGCCGACGACCTGCTGGTGGAACACGGTTTCGCCGGGCTCACGATCGAGCGGATCGCGGCGGCCGCGGGCGTGGCGAAGCAGACGATCTACCGCTGGTGGCCGTCCAAAGTGGACATCCTGCTGGACGCGCTTGGCGACGACCTCGCCGAGGAGCTCGTGCCGCCCGACCACGGCGACCTGCGCCGCGACCTGCGGGAGCACCTCGCGGCTGTCGCGACCTTCCTGACCACGGCCGACGCCGGCGCGGTGTTCCGCGCGCTGATCGGCCAGGCGCAGCACGACCCGGAGCTGGCCGCGCGGCTGCGCGCGGAGCAGATCCACGGGCAGCACGAACGCGACCGGCTGCCGTTCGAACGGGCGGTCGCCCGCGGCGAGCTCCCCGCCGACACCGAGCTCGACTGCCTGGTGGAGCAGGCCATCGGGCCCGTCCACTACCGCGTGCTGGTCACCGGCGCGCCCGTCACGCGTGAGTTCACCGACGCACTGGCCGACCGCGTCGTCAACTCGTGCGCCGACATCTGACGCGCCACCCCAATGTGGCGTTGGTTGCGTTCAACGCACCCAATGCGGCGTTCGTTGCGTTGAGCGCACCGAACGCCACATTGGGGCGCTTGGGTCAGCGGGGCAGGGCGGAAGCGCGCCACGCGCCGTCACCTGGCGCGGGCGAAGTGCCCAGCCGCGTCGCGCGGTCGTTCCACCACGACGTCCGCCGCTCGGGCGCGGGCGAGCCACCCGAAGACGCCGCCACCGCCGCGACAACGGCGGTGAGGGCGGCGAGTTCGGCGTCGTCCGGGTTGCCGCGGACGACGCGGAGCAAGGGGCGATCGCTCACGGGAGACCTCACAGGGGGATGTTGCCGTGCTTCTTGGGCGGCAGCGTTTCGCGCTTGGTCTTCAGCAGTGCCAGCGCCTTCGTGATGTGGCCGCGCGTGTGCGCCGGCACGATCACCGAGTCGACGTACCCGCGTTCGGCGGCGGCGTACGGGTTCAGCAGCGTGTCCTCGTACTCCTGGATCAGCTCGGCGCGCAGCGCGTCGACGTCACGCCCCTCGGCCGCGGCGGCCGCCAGTGTCTTGCGGTGCACGATGTTCGCCGCGCCCTGCGCGCCCATCACGGCGACCTGCGCGGTCGGCCAGGCCAGGTTGACGTCGGCGCCGAGGTGCTTGGAGCCCATCACGTCGTACGCGCCGCCGTAGGCCTTGCGCGTGATCACGGTGACCAGCGGGACCGTGGCCTCCGCGTAGGCGTAGATCAGCTTCGCGCCGCGGCGGATGATGCCGTTCCACTCCTGGTCGGTGCCGGGCAGGAAGCCGGGCACGTCCACGAAGGTGAGCACGGGGATGTTGAACGCGTCGCACGTGCGCACGAACCGCGCAGCCTTCTCCGACGCCGCGATGTCGAGGCAGCCGGCGAACTGCGTCGGCTGGTTCGCGACCACACCCACGCTCTGGCCGTCGACGCGGCCGAAGCCCACGAGGATGTTGGGCGCGAAGAGCTCGTGGACCTCGAGGAACTCGCCGTCGTCGAGCACGCGGGTGACGACCTCGTGCATGTCGTACGGCGTGTTCGGCGAGTCGGGGATGATCGTGTCGAGCTCGCGGTCGGTGTCGGTCACGTCGTCGAAGAACCCGGCGGGCTCACCCGGCTCGAATGCCGGCGGCTCGGACAGGTTGTTCTGCGGCAGGTACGACAGCAGTTCCTTGACGTAGGCGATCGCGTCCTCGTCGTCGGAGCCGAGGTAGTGCGCGACGCCGGACTTGGTGTTGTGCGTGCGCGCGCCGCCGAGCTCCTCGAAGGTCACGTCCTCGCCCGTCACGGTCTTCACGACGTCCGGGCCGGTGATGAACATCTGCGACGTCTCGTCGACCATCACCACGAAGTCGGTGAGCGCGGGGGAGTAGACGTGCCCGCCGGCGTTCGCGCCCATGATCAGGGAGATCTGCGGGATCACGCCCGACGCGTGGGTGTTGCGGCGGAAGATCTCGGCGTAGAGGCCGAGGGAGACCACGCCTTCCTGGATGCGCGCGCCGCCGCCCTCGTTCATGCCGATGATCGGGCAGCCGGTCTTGATCGCGAGGTCCATGACCTTCACGATCTTCTCGCCGTACACCTCGCCGAGCGCGCCGCCGAAGACCGTGACGTCCTGGGAGAACACGCACACGGGCCGGCCGTTGACGGTGCCGTAGCCCGAGACCACGCCGTCGCCGTAGGGGCGGTTCTTCTCCAGCCCGAAGTTCGTGGAGCGGTGGCGCGCCAGCTCGTCGAGCTCGACGAACGACCCCTCGTCGAGCAGCAGGTCGATGCGCTCGCGGGCCGTCTTCTTGCCCTTGGCGTGCTGCTTCTCGATGGCACGCTCGGATCCGGCGTGCACGGCCTCGTCGTAGCGGCGGTAGAGGTCCGCGAGCTTGCCGGCCGTGGTGTGGATGTCCGGTTCTTCCTCGGGCGGAGTCCCGAGCGGCTGCGTCGCACTGCTCATGAAGCGGAGCTTAGCTACCGCCAGGTCGCTTCGCGTGTGGCGTACGCCTCCCCGGGCATAGGCTGGCTGCGTGCTTCCCGTCCGCCCGCTCGGGCCCGCCGACCTGTCCGCTTGCCTCGACCTCGGAGCCGACCGCGACTGGCCGCGGGAGCAGCGCAAGTGGTCGATCCTGCTCGACGTCGGCCGCGGTTTCGGCATCGACGCACCTGACGGCGGGCTCGCCGCCACCTCGATTCTGGTGGAGACGGGACCGGTCGCGTCGATCTCAATGGTCGTGGTTGCCGCCCGGTACGGACGCCAGGGTCTGGGCGGCCGCGTGACGGCCGAAGCGGTTTCGGCCGCGGGCGACGCCACGGTGTTCCTGCACGCGAGTGAATTCGGGCTGCGGCTGTACGAGTCCCTGGGCTTCGTGGTCGACGGCGGCTGCGAAGGCCACATCGGCGTGCTCGCCGACGACGGCGGTCCGGTTTCGCGGCCGATCACGCCGGCCGACGTGGCCCGGGTGTACTCACTCGACGCCGGCGCGCAGGGCTTCGCGCGGGAGGCGCTGCTGGACCGGCTGCTGTTCGAGGCCGAGCACGTCCACGTGACCGACGACGGGTTCGCTCTGGGCACCGTGCTGGACGGGGTGACGGTGATCGGTCCGGTGGTCGCGCCCGACGAGGAGCGGGCCCGGGCGTTGATCCGCGGCATCGCGCGGGCGGCCGGCGGACGGATCCGGGTGGACGTGGATCTGGCCCAGGCGGGCCTTTCCGAGTGGTGCCGTGCGTCGGGGCTGCTGCCGATCGGCCCGGCTCCCCGGCTGGTCCACGGCGGTAGGTCGCTGCCGGGCGAAGCGGCGCGGAGGTTCGCGCCGTACAACCGCGCGCTGGGCTGAGCTTCTCGGGGCGGTCCGGAGTCAGGCGGTTCGGACCGACGCGATCGCGGCTGCGAGCGACGGGTCGGCGCCCGCCTTGTCGAGCGCGGCCGTGAGAGTGGTGCGGTAGGTCGTCTCGACCTCGTCATGCCGGGCTCGGCCTGCTTCGGTGATCACGGAGTAGACGCCCCGGCGGTCGTCTTCGCAGAGATCGCGGACGCTCAGGCCCCGGTCCTCGAGGCGCGCGACCATGCGGCTGACCGAGCTCTGGTTGAGCCCCACCGCCTCGGCCAGCTCCTGCATCCGCAGCTCGCCCTTGGGCGCGGCGGCCAGCTTGCCGAGCGCGCGGTACTCGGACAACCCGATGCCGTGCTTGCGCTGCAAGGCTTTCGCCAGCTCCTGCTCGACTCGGGTGTGGAGCAGGAGCAGCCGGCCCCACGCGTCTTCGTCGTTGCTCATCGGCCCTCCCCTTGACGTCAGAGTACATGCAGTGACAACATTTGAATGCACATGCATAGACTTGATGGGGAGAGATCGTGATGGATCGGAGCTTCCTGTTCCTGGTGGCGGCCGCTCGCGCCGGGGGCAACACGGAGATGCTGGCCCGGCGCGCCGCGAGGGAGATCCCCCGGCAGCACGAGCAAACGTGGATCCGGCTGCCGGAGGTGCCGCTGCCCGCGTTCGAGGACCGGCGGCACGGCTTCGGCGAGCACCCGGAGCCGGCGGGTTACGAGAAGGTGCTGATGGACGCGACGTTCGCGGCCACGGACCTGGTGATTGCCTCGCCGGTGTACTGGTACTCGGTGGCGGCGAGCGTGAAGCTGTACCTGGACTACTGGTCGGGGTGGATGCGGGTGCCGGGGGCGGAGTTCAAGGCTCGGATGAAGGGCAAGACGCTGTGGGGCGTCAGCGTGCTGAGCGAGGGGCCCGAGCAGGCCGACCCGCTGGTGGGCACGCTGGAGAAGACCGCCGCGTACTTGGGCATGCACTGGGGTGGTGTGCTGCTGGGCAACGGGAGCAGGCCCGGCGACGTGCTGGCCGACGATGCGGCCATGAAGTCGGCCGAGTCGTTTTTCACCGGGTAGGAGTCAGCGACCACGTGCCGGCAGCGCCCCTCGGGTGGTGGCGATGTGGTGCATATTCGTCTCGCCCCATTCGCCGAGGGTCAGCAGTGCGGTGTTGAGCGCCTGCCCGCGCTCGGTGAGCGAGTACTCGACACGCGGTGGGATCTCGGCGTAGGCCTCGCGGTGCACGATCCCGTCGTGCTCCAGCTCGCGCAACGACTGGATCAGCATCTTCTCGCTGATCCCCGCCACGCTGCGCTTGAGATCCCCGAACCGCAGCGGCTCCTTGTGCAACGCCCAGAGCACCAACGACTTCCAGCGGCCGCCGATCACGTCGATGGCCGCGTCGAGACCGCAGTTGTACCTGCGTGGCTGCATCCTCGATCCTTACGTTCGGGTGGGCACCGCACAAATTAGTCGGTACTTGTTCCCAGTAAAGCCACCCCGCAGCATCGGTGCCATGCAAAAGAATCCGAAGCAGGTGAGCGTGCTCGGGCTGGGGCGGATGGGCTCGGCGCTCGCGGCGGCGTTCACGCGCGCCGGGTACGACGTCACGGTGTGGAACCGCACGCCCGGGAAGGCCGCCGGGTTCGCCGTGCTGGCCGATCCCGCCGAGGCACGTGGGGTCGTCGTCACCTGTCTGTCCACATGTGACATCCAGCGACCGGTGCTCGAACGGCTCCCCGCCGGGACGACGCTGGTCAACCTGACCTCTGGCACGCCCGCCGAAGCCCGCGCCACGGCGGAGTGGGCTTCGCAGCACGGCATTACCTACGTCGACGGCGTGATCATGGCCGTGCCGCAGGCGATCGGCACGCCGTCGGCCCGGCTTCTCTTCGCCGGCGCCGAGACCGCGTTCGCGGAGCACCGGGAGCTGCTCGAAGTCCTGGGCACGACGACGTTCCTCGGCGCCGACGTCGGGTTGCCCGCGGCCTATGACCTGGCACTGCTCGGCATCATGTGGACCACCATGGCCGGCTACCTGCACGCGTTGGCGCTGGTCGGCGGCGAGGGTGTGGCGCCGGAGCGGTTCACGCCGGTGGCGACGGGCTGGCTCGACGCCGTGGGGGCGAACCTGCCGCGGCTCGGGGAGGCGGTGGCGTCCGGGGATTACCGGACGGAAGTGTCCTCTGTGGACATCAACGCGCGCGGGCTGGCGCACCTCGTCGAGGCTTCGCGAGGCCTCGACGCGCGAGTGCCGACGGCGGTGCGTGAGCTGTTCGAGCAGGCGGTCGCGAACGGTCAAGGCAAGCATGGGGTGGCCAGCGTGGTCGAGGTGATCCGACAGTCTCAGGGTGTGCCGCAGAGGTGAACGTCCAGGCCTTCGCGGCCGGGCGCCACTTCGGGGCGCAGCACGAGGTCGCGGCCGTAGTCGCCGCCGTTCTGGTGGCGGAACGGGAGGGGTGAAGCCGTCTCGAGGTCACTCAGCCGGGCCCGCAAGGCTGAAGCCGCCGAGGCGAACGCACACGCCGTCATGCGGTCCGCGTCGTACACGGCGAAAGGCGGCAGCACCGACATGCCGGTGTAGAAGAGCGTGCCGTGCTGGAGGCCGAAGAGCAGGTCGGGCAGCGGGCCGTTGACACCGCGCGGGCCGAGGGCCGGCGCGGGCGAGCCGGTGGTGACGACGACCAGCGCGCGTTTGCCGGCCAGCGCGCCTTCGCCGTAGCGGGCGGGGCGGCCGTCGGGGCGGTGGACGTCGTAGGCGTAGCCCTTCACGAAGACGCGGTCGAACCAGCCCTTCAGCATGGCGGGCGTGCCGTACCACCAGAGCGGGAACTGGAAGACCACGGCATCGGCCCAGGTCAGCTTGGCCTGTTCGGCGCGGACGTCGTCCGGAACCGCCGCGATCTCGTCGACGACCGGGTTCCAGTGCATGGCGTACAGATCCGACTCGCGCACTTCGTGGCCGAGGGCGCGCAGCGTCGCCAGGCCCTCGTCGCGCAGCGCGCCGCCGAGGGAGTGCGGGTCGGGGTGGGCGAAGAGCCAGAGGACGTTCATGTCGCCAGGGTCGCTCGCGGTCCGGCCCGGAAAAAGTGGCCCGATGGACAACCTGTGAAAGAATCGGGCCATGTCCGTTTTCCGGCACCCGGAGAGGCATCACGTGGCGGTGCTCGTGCGCCACGGCATGCTCGTGATGGAGCTCGGCATCGTGCACCGGCTGTTCGGCCAGGCGCGCTCGGCCGAGGGCGAGCCGCTGTACGAGGTCCTCACCTGCACACCCGAGCCCGGCGACGTCCGCACCGACTCCGACGTCGTCATCCCCGTCGCGGTCGGGCCGGAGGCGATCGCCGAGGCCGACACGGTGGTGATCCCGGCGTCTTCGCTCGAGTACGAGCCCACCGGCCGCGAGTACCCGCCGGCACTGGCCGGCGCCATCGACCGCATCCGCCCCGGCGCGCGCATCGCGTCGATCTGCACCGGCGCCTTCGTGCTCGCCGCCGCGGGCCTGCTCGACGGGCGCCGCGCGACCACGCACTGGCGTTCGGCGTGCGAGTTCCAGCTGGAGTACCCGCGGGTGAAGCTGGACCCTGACGTGCTCTACACCGAGGACGGCAACGTCTTCACCTCCGCCGGCGTCGCGTCCGGCATCGACCTCTGCCTGCACTTGATCCGGCGCGACTTCGGCGCGGCCGTGGCCAACGAGGTCGCGCGTGGCACCGTCGTCTCCCCGCACCGCGAGGGCGGGCAGGCGCAGTTCATCCGCCGCCCGGTGCCCGAGCCGCAGACCGCGTCGACGGGCGCGGCGCGGGCGTGGGCGCTGGAGCACCTCGACCGGCCGCTGACGCTGCGCGACCTGGCGTCGAAGGAGGCGATGAGCGTGCGGACCTTCACGCGGCGCTTCCGCGAGGAGGTCGGGATCTCGGCCTTGCAGTGGCTCACGCAGCAGCGCGTGGAACGCGCGCGGCAGCTGCTGGAGGAGACGGACCTGCCGATCGACCGCATCGCGACCGATTGCGGCTTCGGCACGGCGGCGTCGCTGCGCCAGCACCTGCAGAGCGCGCTCGGGGTGTCGCCCAGCGCCTACCGGAGCACGTTCCGCCGCACGGCGTGAAATCGGCGGTCCGTGGGGCGCCCTTCGCCCGGGCCACCCCACGGACCGACCCCCAGAATCCGTCGAAGACGGGGGAGGCACGCCTTCGCTGCGATCCATTTTCCGGCGGGAACGGGATGTTCGGTACCGACCTGACCAGGTCTTACAGAATCTGACAGCGTCAGGGGACGACGGTCACGAGCACGTACACCGGACGCTTCGTCGTGAAGAACTCCGTGCCCGCGGCGTCGACCATCTTCCAGCCGATCCAGCAGCGGCCCGGCGCGTCCGACGCCGTCAGCGGCACGCTGATCATCACGTGCTCGCCGGGCGCGGTGTCGCCGATCAGCACGCGGTCGGGCGTGCGGCAGGTGCCCGGGGCGGGCGGCAGGTCCATGCGCTGCAGGTAGCGCTCGTGCCAGCGGACCGAACCCGAGTTCTCGAGCTCCCACACCTTCTGCACGGTCACGCCGACGTGCACCGCCGCGCCGTCGGGCACCGTCACGTCGGCGATGAACTTGGTGTTGTCGCCGGGGACGCGGGCGCTCGCGTCGCCCGCCGGAGCGTTCAGCTTGCCGGGGATGACGAACGCGGCCACCGCGGCCAGCACGGCGATCACGGCAGCGACCACGACCAGCGCGTTCCGCCGGGTGGAGCGCTTGCGCGGCGGCGGGGCGAGGCGGACACCTTCGACGTCCGGCTCGGGACTGCGAGGCTCGGCAGGACCCGGCGTGGCCTGCGCGGCCACGGCGACGGGTTCCGGCACCGGTGGCACGCCCTTGAGCTCCACCCACCGCGCCCGCCACGGCTCTTCGCCCGCGCCACACGCCTTCACGAACTCCCGCGTGGTCTCCCACGACGGGAACCGCGTGCCCTTCACCGCCTCGTGCAAGGTGGTGTGGGAGATGCAGCCGGAGCGCTCGGCCATCTTGCGGAACGACGGGTTGCCGGCGCTCGCGCGCAACGCGGCCAGCTCCGCGGCGAGCACGTCGGCCGGGTCCGGCTCCGCGCTCATCGCTCTCCCTGGGTGTCAGATCCGCTGTTCCGGACAAGTCTGACACCCGTCGGGGTCCGGGCGACGGTCAGCCCAGCGCCGCCGGCGACTCCGCGTCCGGCACGAGCACGCGCGGCACGCCGCTGCCGTCGGCCGGCACCGTCCAGACGTCCGAGTGCTGGGTGCCGCGCGGGATGGCGTATGCGACGGAGCGCTCGTCGAGCCACGCCGCCTGGTCGTCGACGCTGCGGGTCTCGGCCAGCGGCGTCACGCGGCCCGACGCCAGGTCGAGCACCGACAGGCGCCAGCCCTTCGCGGGGTCGTCGTCGATGGCCGACTTGAACGCGATGCGCGTGCTGTCCGGCGACAGCGACGGGCACTCCACGTTCTCCCGCAGCGACACGATCGTGTGCGCCCGGAAGTCGCCGCGCACGAGGTAGCGGTGCCCGGCCGTGGACATCGTGGCGTAGAAGGTGTGGTCGTCGCGGGTGAACGTGACGCCCCAGAAGTTGAGGTCCACGGCCTGGTAGGGCTTGCCGTTCAGCGTCACCGCGAAGTCCTCCAGCGTCGGGGCCAGCTCGCCCGTGCGCGTGTCGAGGATGCCGGCGCGCGTGGAGAACACACCGCCGTTGTAGGAGTCGCCGGTGACGAACACCGTCCACGCGACCAGGTTGCCGCTCGGCGAGACGCGTGCGCGGTTGGGCAGCCCGACCAGCGGGATCTCGCGCTTCGACGTGAGCCCGGAGTCGAGCACCGCCAGCTGGTACGTCGTCAGGTCGCCGTCCTGGCGCAGGCACAGGCCGGTGCCCGCAGCGGCGTAGACGCGCGCGCACGTCACGGGCGACACCGCGCGCGGGCCGCCCGGGTCTGCCACTGACACCGTGACGACGTGGCCGCGCGAGGCGTCGGCCGTGCTGCGCACGAGCAGCCGCGGGCCGGGAGCCAGGGACACCGTGCCGGTGGCCGCGACGTCGCGGTTGCGCGCCGCCGCCATCCCGACGTACACCGCTGCCGCGGCGACCAGCACCACGACGCCCGCCACTGCAACCAAGATCCGCGTTTTCATCGCGCCTTCCGAAGGAGTCCGAACGTCACCACGATCGCGAGCACGGCCGCGCCCGCCGCCACGGCCATCGACGGCCCGATGCCCCACACCTGCCACGCCAGCCCGAACAGCGCGGACGAGACGAAGTACGCCACCGCCTGGCCGGTCTGGATGAGCGAGATGCCCGTGGTCCGCAGGGCTTCCGGCAGCACCGGTCCCGCCAGCGCCATCAGCACGCCGTCGGTGGCCGCGTAGAACGCGCCGTAGAGCGCGAGCGACAGCACCACCAGCGGCCAGCCCGACACGGGCCCGGCCAGCAGCAGGTAGACCACGACCAGCGCGCCGTAGCCGCAGAGCACCACCGGCAGCCGCCCGAACCGGTCGGCCAGCGAGCCGAGCGGCGCGGCCAGCACGAGGTAGGCGAGGTTCGTGCCCACGGCCAGCAGCGGGAACCAGCCCGTGCCGATGTCTTCGCGGCGTTGCAGCAGCAGGTAGACGAAGCCGTCGCCGATAGTCGCTGTGCCGAGCACGCACGCGGCGATCAGCAGCCGCCGTACGGGCGCGGACTTCAGCAACGCTGCCGCCGCGCGAGGGGACACCGTGCCCGTGGCGGGGCGCGGCGTGCGGTGGTCCCGCACGAAGAGGATCAGCAGCAGCACGCCGATCGCCGCGATGCAGAAGCTGGTGACGAACACGGCGTCGAACGCGTCGGTGCTCGAAGCGCCGACCAGTGCGAGCACGCCCAGCGCCACGAGCGGTCCCGCGAACGCACCGGCGCTGTCCATCGCGCGGTGCACGCCGAACGCGCGCCCGAGCATGTCCTGCGGCGCTGACAAGGTGATCAGCGCGTCGCGCGGGGCCGTGCGCAGGCCTTTCCCGGTGCGGTCGGCGGTGATCACCGCGCCGATCGCGCCCGCCGACGCGCCGGCGGCGACGAGCCCGAGCTTCGCGACGGCCGAGATCGCGTACCCGATCCCGGCGATGGTCTTGCGCCGGCTCACGCGGTCGGCGAGGTAGCCGCCGACGAGCCGCAACAGCGCTGTCGCGCCGGTGTAGAGGCCGTCGACCAGGCCGTAGATCGCGGGGCTCAGGTGCAGGCTGAGGACGAGGTAGATGGGCAGCACCGCCGTGACCATCTCCGAGGAGATGTCCGTGACGAGGCTGACGGTGCCGAGCGCGAGCACGTTCGCGGCGATCTTCCCTCGGGAGACCTTGTGCTCGCGGCGGCCGATGGTGGAGAGGTACACGAACGCGCCCTTCTGGAGCCCGCGGGCGCGCCCCCTGTGTCCACAGTGGACACAGGGGACACGCCCGCGGGAGGGATCACTGCCAGACGTCGAGGATCGGCGACTTGCTCGCCGCGCCCGCGATCCCCGGCAGGCCGTAGGAGGCCTCGATGGTGCGCAGGACCGTGTAGTGGTTGATGGATTCGGAGTAGCTGCCCGGCTTCACGTGGGCGCCGACGAACGTGGTGTAGATCTGGTTGACCGAGGTGCCGCTGTCCTCGTCGAACGTGACGATCAGCAGGCTGTTGTGCGTCTTGGCCCACTGCGCGTACGAGTCGAGGTGGCTCTTGAGCCAGGTGTCACCCGTGCCGATCGAGCAGTCGTGCATGTCGCTGCACATGTTCGGCGTCACGAAGGAAACCGTGGGCAGCGTCGTGTAGTCGGTGGGGAAGCTGGAGTAGCGGACGTTGCTGGCCGCCGGGACGTTCGAGAAGTCCACCCAGCTGTTGTGCTTGCGCATGTAGGTGCCGCTGGAGCAGCCGGTGTAACCGTCCGACGGCATCGACTCGGAGTAGCCCTTGAACGACTTGCCGGCGCCGATCAGCTGCTGGCCGAGGTTGGCCTTGTTGCCGAGGTTGGCGGGGCAGGAGTCGCTCGTGACGCCCTGGGTGGCGCCGGAGAACAGGGCGACGTAGTTGGGCTGGCTGGGGTGGGTGATGGCGAAGGAGCTGGTGAACTTCGCGCCTTGGCTCGCCAAGGACGTGAAGTACGGAGCGGCCGACGAGGTGATGGACGAGGCCTTCTTGTTCTCGAACATCACCAGCACGACGTGGTCGAACGCCGGCACGGCCGCGGCGGCGGGCGCCACGTCCGGTTCGCCGGTGTTCGTCGCGGCTGCCGTGACAACACCGGCCGCGGCCAGCGTCGCCGCGGCGAGCGCGGCCACGATCCGCTTGCGGATCATGAGTCCTCCTGGGTCGGGGGGAAGGGCGACTCATGATGGGGACGCCAGCGGGCCGGGGTGTGCCCGGTTGGGGTCCGGCGCGTGGTCGGAAAATGAACAACTGGGTTATTTGCCCTGGCTCCGCCGGGGGCGGGCGAGATCGCCTTTGAGCCGGTTTCCGGATGGAGCAGTCGGATCGGCCGGAGGGCCGATCGCACTGCCCCATCCGGAAACCGGCGCGATCCCGCGGGTGGTTACGCGTTCAGACGGTGGCGACCAGGAAGTCCTCTCCGGTGGACGGTCGCAAGCCGTCCGCGCGGCCGGCGAAGTACTGCTCGGCCAGGGCGGTTCCGGAGACGTGGCGGACGTCGGTGAACCCGGCGTCGCGGGCCATCGTCAACATTTCCTCCGGCCTGTAGAAGCTGACGAACGGGGTGCCCGCGGCTTTGGCGCCGTCCTGGCTCGCGCGCAGGCCCGGGCGGTCCGTGGTGTCGAGCAGGTCCTGGGGCAGGAGGAAGGTCATGGCCAGCGTTGTGCCCTTCGCCAGGTCGGCGATGGCGCGCAGGGTTTCCGCCGTGGTGGCCTTCGACAGGTACATGCTCACGCCCGTGGACGCGAAAACCGCGGGTCGCGTCGGGTCGAAGCCGGCGGCCTTCAGCTCGGTGGCCCACGACTGGCCGGATTCGAAGTCGACGGGCACCAGCGTCGGCAGCGGGTAGCCGAGGGCTGACAGGCGCTCGCGTTTCCAGGCCTGGGTGCCGGGTTGGTCGATCTCGAAGACAGTGGTCTTTCCGGGGCAACGCTGGGCGAAGGAATCGAGGCCGGCACCGAGGATCACGTACTGGGTGGCTCCTCGTTCGAGCACCAGCTCCTCGACGAACCGCGCCCGCGCGACCATGCTCGCCCGAAACCCTTGCGTCGCAACGGGATCCATGTCCGGCTGCTGCCGCCAGCCCTCGTCGGGCGCCGCCAGCTCCAGGCCGACGCGGTCCTCGAACACGTGCGGCGCAGCGTCCACTTCGAGGTGCAAGGCGCGCCACAACGCGGTGCGCAGCGCGGTGTTGTCGACGCTCATGCCTGCAGCGTCCACAAGCGACCGTCGGGATCGCGCACGGTCATCTCTTCCGTGCCGTAGTGCGTGGGTTCGTACGGGGTCACGACGTCGACGTCCGGGCCCGGTTCGGCCGCGCCGGGCGCCCTCAGCACGAGCCGTGTATGCGTCTCCTGCGTGTCCGGCACCTCGGCGATGAACACGGACGGCCCCTGCTTGCCGCGGAACTGCCCGGAGTGGTGGTCGGTCTCGAACTCCAGCTCAAACCCCAGCGACTGGAAGAACTTCGCGGCTTTGCCCCAGTTGTGCGTTTCGAGGAATACGGCCTCGATGCCTTCGGTGGTCATTCGCTCTCCTCCCCGAGGTACTCGCGCAGCGCCTCTGCGACCAGCGCGGACAGCGACGAGCCCGTCTCGATCGCGCGGATCTTCACCTGCTTGATCAGGCTGACCGGCAGGTACACGTTGAACTGCTTCACGTCCTCGTCGCCCACGCTCTCGAAGCTAGCATGCTAGCAAGCTAGCCCGCAACGGTCCGGCGCCAGTCCGAAGGGCTGACGCCCCGGGCGCGCTTGAACGCCACGCTGAACGCGAACGCGTCGGTGTAACCGGTCTCGCGGGCGACTTGGGCGATGGGGTTTTCCGTGTCCCGCAACAGATCTGCCGCCAGCGTCATGCGCCAGCCGGTGAGGTAGGTGAGCGGCGGTTCGCCGACGAGCGTCGCGAACCGGGCGGCGAACGCGGCTCGGGACAGGCCGACTTCGGCGGCCAGCTCGCCGACCGTCCACCGGTGCGCGGGATCGCCGTGCAGCAGCCGCAGCGCCTCGCCGACGCCCGGGTCGGCCAGCGCGCGGTACCACGACGGCGGGGTCGGCGACTCGGCGCACCAGGCCCGCAAAGCCTGCACCAGCACCAGATCCAGCAGCCGGTTGAGCACGGCGCCCTGGCCCGGTTCGTCGCGGGAGACCTCGGCGGCGAGCAGGTCGAGCGTCGCGCCCGTGCGTGGTCCCGCCGGCACCACGGCCAGCTCCGGCAGGAGGGCGAGGAGTCGATCGCTGACCTCGCCGTGGAGTTCGTACGCGGCCCGGAGCATCACGGTCGCGCCGGGCAGCCCGTCGCCGTACGTGCGCGGGGCGAGAAACCAGTGCTCCGTCGTGGGTTCACCGCTGGGCAGGTACTTGCGGTTTCCGCGGATCGTGACCTGCTCGGCCGTGCCCGGGTCGTCGGCGATCGTGTAGTCGCGGCTGGTGACCAGCGCGATGTCCCCGGCTTCGAGGCGCACCGGCTCGCCGCCGACCCGGATCGACGCGTGGCCGCCGAGCGTGGCCATCACGGTGAGCGCGGGAGCGTCCGCGTACGCGACCGACCAAGGCGGGCGCTGGATCAGCTGGCGCACGAGCGCGGTCCTCGCGCGGGCGCGGTGCAGAAGGTCGGTGAGCACGTCCATGACTCCGACGGTAGACGATCGCAAAGGAATCCTGGACCGTCGACCATGGATAGTCCGGCTTCGGCGGAGTTGGCTTGTCACCATGACCAAGTCGCTAGTCGTGTTCGGAGCCGGCCCGGGTGTCGGCCGCGCCATCGCCCGCCGCTATGGAAAGGCGGGTTACGACGTCGTCCTCGTCGCCCGCCGCCGGGCTCCGCTGGAGGAATTCGCGGCAGTGCTGGCGGCCGACGGCAGCACCGCCCACGTCCTCCCCGCCGACCTGTCCGAAACCACTTCGATTCCCGCTCTTGCCACGGGGATCCGCGCTCTTGTCGGCGACCCCGGCGTCGTTTACTACGCCCCTTCGCCCGCCGACCCGGGCTTCACCGCCGCCGTCTCCCTCACCGCCGCCCGGCTGCACGAACTGATGCCGCTCACGCTCGACGCCATCCTCGCCGTGGTCCAGGAGTTCCTTCCCGCCATGCTCACTCGCGGCGAGGGCGCGATCCTCACCGCCCAGGGCGCGGCCGCCGTCTCCGGCCGGGCCCACATGACCGGCTGGGCCACGCTCCTTGCCGCGCAACGCAACTACCTCCAGGCGCTGGCCGCGGAGGTCGCCGACCAGGGTGTGTTCGTCGGCCAGCTCCACATCGGCGCCCGCATCACCGGCACGCCCTTCGACGACCACTACCGCGCGTCGGGCCAACCCGAGGCCGCGTTCCCGGCCGCCGATCCGGCCGACCTGGCGGAGCTGTTGTGGACCATGCACGCCGACCGCAAACCGCAGGAGCTGCTGGTCCCTTCGGACTGGTGACGCGTTTCCGGCCGCCGTAACTCGGTTGAGCGCCGTCGTACGGTGATCAGTACCCAGGGGAACTCCTCGAAGGAGCCGGACGTGCCATTCACCGATGCGACCGAACCTTTTCCCCCGGAGCTGAAGACGGACGAGTTCGCCCTGCGTCCGATCGTGGTCGGCGACACGGAGAAGGACTACGCCGCCGTGATGGAAACGCGGGAGCCCCTGCGGTTGTGGCGGCAGTCGACGTGGCCCGAGGACGAATTCACGGTGGAGGAGAACCGGAAGGACGTCGTGGACATGGAAGAACGCCATGCCGCGCACCGCGCGTTCAATTACACCGTGCTCGACCCGGCCGGCACCAGGTGCGTGGGCTGCGTCTACGTCTTCCCCCCGAGCGCCACGTTCCTCGCGAAGTCCACGGTGATTCCCGTCGGTGCCGACGAGTGGGCGGACGTCGACGCGGTCGTCTTCTTCTGGGCTCGCCAGCCCGAAATGGAGAAGGGAATGGACGAACGTCTTCTCGCCGCGCTCCGCACGTGGTTCAAGGACGAGTGGAAGTTCGAGAAAACCGTGTACGCCACGAGCGAGCCGTTCACCCAGCAAGTGGAGCTCCTGGAGCGGACCGATCTGAGCCTGAAGTTCGAGCTGATCGAGCCCGGCAAGGCGGGAAAGCGGCTCGTCTTCGGCTGAGTGGCCCCGAACTCGGGACGCGGCCCCTCGGTCGCCGGGCCGGGCACTCCTTGGGCGACGCGCCTCCGACGCCGGCCACGATCGTCGCGCCGGCCAACGGGTCCGGCGCCGGCCGCGGCGCGTCGAGGTCCACGGGCTCGACCTCGAAGTCGGTGAACACCTCGCGCACGACGTCCTCGCGCAGCCCGTCCGACGATCGCCACCACGCCAGCGGTCCCTGGACCCCGACCCGGTCGTTCGGGCGCTGGTCCCGCTCGACGTAGTCCGACCAGCGCCGCATCAGTCCGGGGTGGCCCGCCGTGGCCACCACGCCGACGAGCGCGAGCTCCTCGAGCACGCTGCCGTACGCGCGGACCGAGGTTGTGTCCAGCAGCCGGTGGCGCTTGAGTTCCGTGCGAGCAGCCCCGTAGCCCCTGCCCTCGTCGTGGGTGGTCCGCCGCAGTACGTCGTGGGGCCGACCGGAGGCAGCCAACACGTCCGCGTCGCGCTTCGTCGCATCCGTCACCCTCGGCAGGGAGACACCCGCGTCCTTCAGGAGCGTCCTGTCCGCGTTCACCCGTGCGTAGTGCGCGAGCAGATCGACCAGCGGCTCACCGGATTCCTGGCTGTGCACGGCGAAAGGCTGACCGAGCCCGCCCGTCGCCAAGACGGCTGAAGTAACGGTGATCAGGCCGGGCGGCCCGCGCCCGCGTAGTCGTCGCCGCGGGAGTGGTAGGTGTGGATCTGGATGGCCTGGCCCTCGGTCGGCGCGTTGATCATCAGGCCGTTGCCCAGGTACAGGCCGACGTGATGGATGCGCGTGGCGGGGGAGCCGTAGAAGACGAGGTCGCCCAGCTGCGGTTCGCCGGTGACCGGGGGCAGCGAGCGGAACTGGCTGTCGGCCGTGCGGGGCAGCGCGACGCCGGCGCTGTCGTACGACGCCTTCGTCAGGCCGGAGCAGTCGAAGCCCGCGGCGCCGGCGTCGGGGCCGTTGCCGCCCCAGACGTAGGGGAGGCCGAGCTGGCCGAGGGCGAAGCGGGTGGCGCGCACGGCCGGGCTGTTCGCCTTCGCGGGGTCGAGGGAGAGCGTGGCGTAGAGCTGCGCGTTGCCGAGCACGCGCTGGCGGAACAGCTCGGTGTCCTTGCTCGCGTACGCGGCGATCGACTTCCACCAGCCCGTGCCCGCGGACAGGTCGGCGCCGCCGGCGCAAAGGGCGCGGCCCGCGGCGACCGACGCCGAGCTGGGGTCGGTCAGAGCAGGCTTGTCGATGCCGGGGATCTTCGCGCCGTACTTCTTCCACGCTGCCGGCGACAGGCCCATCGGGTTGTCGCCGTGGCGGCCGTGGTCCGAGCCGGCCTCGCCGACGCCCGCGAGCGTCACCCACGAAAGGTGGCAGCCGGGGTCTTCGGAGCGCAGCGCGAGCTCGCCGTCGGCGTAGCCGATCAGCGCGTCGGCGGGGATGTCCAGGGGGCCGGCGAGCGACTCGGCCCACTGCTGCAACGGCGTCTTGCCGCCACCGCCGGAGGCGCCCTGCCCGGGTTCCTGCGCCGCGACGGGCGCGCTCACCTCGAGCACCGACGGTCCGGCCTGAGCCGTGGCGGCGGTCGCGACGGGAGTCTGCGGCGCGGGTTGGTCACGGTCGGCCACGATCCAGCCCGCGGTGACGAGGCCGGCCACGAGCGGCAGCGCGACGAGTCCACGGTGGAACGCACCGCGCGCCCAGGACTTGCCTGTCCCCTTGCCGGCAGCGGCAGACGAGGGCACGGCAGTTTCTTCCGGCACGGTTTTTGAATCCGGCACGTCTTTTGAATCGAGCACAGCGCTGTGCTCGGGGTCAGGCGGCGTCACAGCGTCCAATCTAGGAGAGCGCACCTTTACGTAACGAGCGAGTCGCTTGCACGTTAGGGGGACTCTCATATTCTGGGCACATGTCTGGCATGGACGCAGCGCGACTGCGCGAGGGACTCGGCGATCGGTACACCCGGGTGGACGTGGTGGAGTCCACCGGCTCCACCAACGTCGACCTGCGGGAAGCCCTGGAAAACGGGGGTGCGGACCGCACGGTGCTGCTCGCCGAGCAGCAGACGGCGGGCGTCGGCCGGCGGGCGCGTTCGTGGAGCTCGCCGAAGGGTGCCGGGCTGTACTTGAGCGTGGCGCTGCGGCCCGCGGGCGTCCCCTTCGCGGCGCTCGGCTCACTGTCCGTGGTGGCCGGCCTCGCCGTGCGCGGGGTCGCCGCCCAGTTGGGGGTCGACGCCGTTCTCAAATGGCCTAACGACGTGCTGGCCGGACCCGACCGCGCCAAGTGCGCGGGGATCCTGGCCGAGGCCGTCGCGGGCGGCGAGCCGGCTGTCGTGCTCGGCATCGGCCTCAACGTGCTGCCGCTCGGCGAAGACGTGCCGGCCGGCCCCGGCGGCCTGCCCGCGACGTCGCTCGCCGAGCAGGGCGCCGCAGACCCGGACCGCACCGAGGTCGCGCTGGCTCTGCTCACCCGCCTCGACGACCTCGAACGCCGGTGGCGCGGCGCGTCCGGCGACCTCACCGCCGCCGGCCTGCTCGACGACTACCGCGCCCACTGCGCGACCCTCGGTCAGGAGGTGCGCGTCGAGCTGCCCGGCGACCGCGCCCTCACCGGCCGCGCCGCCGACCTCGACGCGACCGGGCAGCTGCTGGTCGACGCCACCGACGGCCGCCGCGTGACCGTGTCCGCCGGCGACGTGGTGCACGTTCGCCCGGCGTGACCTACTGTGCCGATCGTTACCAATCCGACCACAGTCACGGCCGAATGGCTTCGCGGCAACGGTTACGTGCCGCGCGGGGGTCGGCCTACTTTTGGTCGGATTGGTAAACCGCGGTGTCCGGGCGCCGCGAGCGCCCTCGCGCCGGTACGGTGAGTCGACCAGCGAAGACATGAACCAGGGGAGCGTCCGCCGTGGCCTATCCGGACGATTTGCTCAGCCAGAACGAGGAAGTGGTGGTGCACAGCCACCCGCATTTCAAGATGCTGATCTTCCCGTTCGTGGCCTTCGTGATCACGATCGCGGCCGCCGTGTGGCTCATCCTGCTGGCGCAGGACGCGACGGCGCCGTGGAACAACGTCGCGATGATCGCCATCGGCGTGGTGGCACTCGTACTCGTGGTGTGGCTGTTCCTCGCGCCGCTGGTGCGCTGGCGGACCACGCACTTCATCGTGACCACCGACCGGTTGATCGCGCGCGAAGGCGTGGTGAAGCGCACCGGCATCGACATCCCGATGTCACGCATCAACAGCGTCCAGTTCGAGCACGGCCTGCTGGACCGGGTGTTCGGCTGCGGCACGCTGATCATCGAGTCGGCCTCCGACGAGCCGCTGAAGTTCGACGACATCCCTCACGTCGAGCGCGTGCACACGGTGATCTACCGCGAGGTCAACGACAACCCGTACGACGACTACCGCGGCGCACCGGGGCAGGGCGGACAAGGCGGCGCCCAGGACACCGAACCGCTGCCGCCGACGAACCACCCGCCGCGCGGACGGCGGCGCTGACGTGGGCGCCCGCGAAGTCGGCCTGCCCGAACGGGTCCCCGCCGAGGGCCTGCCCCGGCGCGTGACGATCTGGGAGGTCGGTCCGCGCGACGGCCTGCAGAACGAGTCCGCCGTCGTGCCGGTCGAGGTGAAGCTGGAGTTCCTCGACCGCCTCGCCGGCGCCGGTCTCACCACGCTCGAGGCGACCAGCTTCGTGCACCCGAAGTGGGTGCCGCAGCTCGCCGACGCCGAACAGCTGCTCGCCGGCCTCGACCGCCGCGAGGGCGTGCGCTATCCCGTGCTCGTGCCCAACGAGCGCGGCCTCAACCGCGCGCTCGACGCCGGCGTCTCCGACATAGCGATCTTCGCCAGCGCCACCGAGACCTTCGCGCAGAAGAACCTGAACTCCACGCTCGACGAGCAGTTCGCCATGTTCGAGCCGGTCGTCACGCGGGCGCGCGCCGAGGGCCTGGACGTGCGCGGCTACCTGTCGATGTGCTTCGGCGACCCGTGGGAAGGCGTGGTGCCGGCCGAGCAGGTCGTGCGCGCTGGCAAGCGGCTGCTCGACTTCGGCTGCTCGCAGCTGTCGCTGGGCGACACCATCGGCGTCGCGACCACCGGTCAGGTCACGCGGCTGGTCCAGGAGTTCGAGAAGTCCGGAGTGGCCGTTTCCGCGCTGGCCGTGCACTTCCACGACACCTACGGCCAGGCCCTGGCCAACACCGAGGCCGCGCTGCGCGCCGGAGTATCCACTGTGGACTCATCGGCCGGCGGCCTCGGCGGCTGCCCGTACGCGGAGTCGGCCACGGGCAACCTCGCCACCGAGGACCTCGTGTGGCTGCTGGAGGGCCTCGGCGTGGAGCACGGCGTGGACCTCGGCAAGCTCGTGGAGACGAGCGTGTGGATGGCCGGGCAGCTCGGCCGGCCGTCCCCGTCGCGGGTCGTGAACGCCCTCGCCGGCTGACGTGCGCGAGTTCGTTCCGCTTGACGCAGCTTCGTGGCCGCTGTTCGAGCAGCTCTTCGGGCCGGGCGGCGTGCAGGGCGGCTGCTGGTGCGCGTTCTTCCGCCTGACCGGGCCGGACTTCAAGGCCGCGGGGCGCGACGGCCGCAAGGCGCACGTGCGCGGTGAGGCCGAATCCGGCGTGCCGCTGGGTCTGCTGGCTGTGGTCGACGGTGAGCCGCTCGGCTGGGTCGCCGTGTCGCCGAAGCCGGACAACCCGCGGCTGGCGCGCTCGCCGGTGGCGGCTTCGGCCGAACCCGGGAATGTCTGGGCGGTGACGTGCTTCTACGTCGACCGTCGCGGCCGTCGGCGAGGACTGGCGGCCGAACTTCTGCACGCGGCCGTCGAGTACGCGGCGGAGCGCGGCGCCGACGTCGTCGAGGGCTACGCCGTGGCCGCCGGCGACCGCCCGCCCGCGGATCTTTACCACGGGACCCTCGGCCTGTTCACGCGCGCGGATTTCGAGGTCGTCGAACGACGCGGAGTGGCGCGGGCCTTGGTGAGGCGGAAGATCGCCTCTGCCGGATAAGGTGGAATCACCACCTTGTCCGGTGCCGCGCGGAAGTTCCCCCTATCGGGGAATTGTGTGGAACCGGCTGGCGCGGCGGACGTCTTTCCTGAAGCCGGAGCAACCGAGAAGAGGGTGTCCGTGTCCGAACACGCCGAACCGGTCGACACCGACTTGGCCACCGGGCCCATCCGGCTGCCCGCGCAGTACGGCGGCTTGCTCGACGGCGGGTTCGACGACGTCCCGACACCCCCGACCGGCACCCGCCTCCCGCCCGCGCGGCCGGCCCCGCGCCTGCCGTTCGCGGGCCGGCCGCACAACCAGGTCTTCCGCGGGCCCGTGCCGTACCCGGCGCCCCCGCCCCCGCCCCCGCCCCCGCCCCCGCCTCCGCCTCCGCCGATGGGGGCGCTGCGCACCGAGCGCGAGAGCGTGCTGGCGTTGTTCCTGGTCCACATGTTCCCGATCGGGCACCTGCCCGTGGCCGCGGACCGGCCCGCGCTGCAATTGCCGTTGCCGGACAACGGTTCCGGCCCGTTCGACCACCCGGACTCGGCGCTGCTCGACGACACCGCGACGCTCGAATACGTCTCGCGGGGCCTCCGTCGCACGCCCGCGCCGCCCGCCGACCCGCGGCCGCCCGCCGCGCTTTTCGCGGGCTACGAGCCGGGCGCCGAGGACACCGCGTGGCCACCGGTTCAGGAAGAAAAAGCCGTGGTACTCCCGGAAAACACGTGGCTCGACCGCTTCGGCGACGAGCACGGCCGCCTCTTCACCGTCGACGGCACACCGTTCGCGCAGCGTTCGCTGCCGGAGTCCACGCGCCACGCCGGCTACCGGCGCTACCGCGTGGTGAAGCCCGTGCCCATGTGGAGCTCGACCGCGCCGGAGTGGTTCGGACAGCCGGGCGGCGGGATCCGCTACCGTGCCGTGCTGGCCGCCGACGAGCTGGTCACCCTGGGATTCCTGGCCGACGTCACGCGGGAGGCGCGATGAACACGCAGTCGATCCGGCGCTGGCTCGACCGGCTGGGCGTGCCCGCGGAGGTCGTCTCCGTCGGCACCGAGGCCGACAACGCGTGGTGCCTCATGCCCGCCGACGACGAGGGCTGGGAAGTCTTCTGGCGCGAGCAGGGCAACCGTTACGACTGGGCGCGCTTCACATCGGAGCAGGTCGCCTGCCACTACCTCTTCGGCCGCCTCGCGTGGTCGCAGGTCGCGCGCGGCGCTGTCGGCGTGCTGCCCGGCCACTGAACCGCTCGTGAGCGGCGGGGCGAACCGCTACTCACGAGCCCGTCGGAGCAGGTCCAGGAGCAGGCCGGCTCAGCGCTTGAGCACGGCCAGCGCGGCGTCGTGCAGCGCGCCGTTGCTCGACAACGCCGAGCCGCCTTCGTAGGTCGCCGCGCCCGTGAGGTCGCTGAACCGCCCGCCGGCCTCCGTCACGAGGACCTGCGCGGCCGCGACGTCCCACGGGTTCACGATGCACTCCGCCGCGAGGTCCAGCGCACCCTCCGCCACCAGGCAGTGCTGCCAGAAGTCGCCGAACGCGCGGCTCTCCCAGCAGGCCTCCGTCAGAGCGAGGTACTTCTCGCGGGAGTGGTACTCGGTCCACGTGTTGAGGTCCGTCGTGGAGAGGTACGCGTCTTCCAGCGAAGCCACGGCCGACACCGCGAGCCGCCGCACCCCGGCCGTGTCGCTGCTGTACGCGCCGTCGCCGTGCGAAGCCCACCAGCGGCGGCCCAGCAGCGGCGCGGTGATCATGCCGACGACGGGCGAACCGTCCTCGACCAGCGCGATCAGCGTGGCCCAGACGGGCACGCCGCGCAGGAAGTTCTTGGTTCCGTCGATCGGGTCGAGCACCCACGCGCGGCCGGTCGCGCCGGCCGTACCACCGCGTTCTTCGCCCGCGACCGCGTCGCCGGGGCGCTCTGTGGCGAGGATCGCACGGATGGCGTCCTCGACGGCGGTGTCCGCGTCGGTCACCGGAGTGCGGTCGGGTTTGCGGGACACCGAGAGGTCGAGCGCGCGGAAACGCGCTGTGGTGATCGCGTCGGCGGCGTCAGCCAGCCGGGTGGCAAGGGTCAGATCATCCTCGTAGCCAGGCACGGTCACGATGGTTTCACGGGTGTTCGCCGTAAGGTTGGCGAGGTGAGCATGGTCCTACTTGCCGAAGACGATCCCACCATCGCCGAGCCGCTGTCCCGGGCGCTGCAGCGAGAGGGGTACGAGGTCGAGGTCGTCACCGATGGACCGGCGGTGCTCGGCGCCACCTCCGCCCACCGCGTCGACCTGCTCGTGCTCGATCTGGGCCTGCCGGGCATGGACGGGCTGGAGGTGTGCCGCAGACTGCGTGCCGGCGGCACCGAGCTGCCGGTGCTGATGCTCACCGCCCGCACCGACGAGGTCGACTTCGTCGTCGGGCTCGACGCGGGGGCCGACGACTACGTGGCCAAGCCGTTCCGCCTGGCGGAGCTGCTCGCCCGCATCCGCGCGCTGCTGCGCCGCCGGGTGCCGGAGGTGCTGGAGTCCGGGGGCGTCCGCATGGACCTCGGCGCGCGGCTCGTCACCGTCGACCTGCACGAGGTGCAGCTGGCGAACAAGGAGTTCGAGCTCCTGCGCGTGCTGATGACCCGCGCGGGCCAGGTCGTGAGCCGCGACGAGATCCTCGCCGAGGTGTGGAACGAGCTGGAGTCGAAGACGTCGAAAACGCTCGACATGCACATGTCCTGGCTGCGGCGCAAGCTCGCCGTCGCGGCCGACGAGGCGGCCGGGCGCCCCGCCAAGTCCACGCACTCCGACGGCGAACGGCGCATCGCGACCGTCCGCGGTGTCGGCTTCCGCTTCAACGTCGAATAGCGTCGCGCGATGAGCATGCGCCGCCGCATCCTGATGGCGATCCTGCTGGCCGTGCTCGTGACCGCGGCCGTGCTCGGGATCCCGCTCGGCGTCACGGCCTGGCGCCTGGTGGAGAACCTCAATCGCGAGAGCCTGGCCGAACGCGCGCGGGTGATCGCCGCGACCGTCGACACGCAGGTCGCCAACGGCGACGACATCGACATCCAGCAGTTCCGCGTGGGCGTGCCGCACGGCGGGTTCCTGGAGGTCCGCGGCGACGGGCTGATCGAGAAGCACCTCGGCGTCAACCCCGGGCCCGACCCGGTCGTGGAGATCGTGCCGACGGCACGCCACGGTGAGGTGGTCCTGTCGATCCCCAGAGGTCCCGTGCGCACGAAGCAGACGCAGGTGACGCTGCTGGTGGTGCTGCTGGTGGTGCTGTCCGTCGGCACCGGCGCGGTGGTGGCGACGGTGACCGCGCGCCGACTGGCGAAACCGTTGCGGCACGTCGCGGACCGCGCGTCGCGCCTCGGCGGCGGCGACTTCCGGCCCGACCCGGGCCGCTACCGCGTGGCCGAGCTGGACATGGTCGCTGAGGCGCTGGACACGTCGGCCTCGGCCCTGGCGCAGCTCGTGCAGCGGGAGCGGCAGCTCGTCGGCGACGTTTCGCACCAACTGCGCAGCCGGCTCACCGCGTTGCAGCTGCGGCTGGAACCGCTGACGGTGCACGGCGACCCCGACGTCGTCGAGGAGTCGCGCGCCGCGCAGGAGCAGGCCGACCGCCTGGCCGAAGCCCTCGACGAGCTGCTCGCCGCCGCCCGCGCGGCTCGCGAGGTGGACGCCGAGCCCGTCGACCTGCACGCAACGCTGCCGCAAGTCGCGGAGGAGTGGCGCCAGCTGCTGCGGGTCGAGGGCCGCAACCTGCGCCTGAAGATCGCCGACGGCCTCATGGCCCGCGCGACCCCCGGCCGCCTGCGCGAAGTCATCGGCGTCCTCCTGGACAACGCCCTGCGCCATGGTGCCGGCACCGTCACCCTCGCCGCGCGCCGCGGCGAGTCCGACGCCACCGTCGTCATCGAGGTCGGCGACACGGGCTCCGGCGTGCCCGACGAGCTCGCCCCGCACATCTTCGAACGCGGCTTTTCCGGCGGTGGCTCCACCGGCGTCGGCCTCGCCCTGGCCCGCGCCCTCGTCGAAGCCGACGGTGGCCGCCTCGAACTGTCGAACAAACGCCCGGCGATCTTCAGCCTGTTCCTGAAGGTGCCCCGCCCGGACGACGTCGGCGAGGTCCGCTGGCCGGCGGAGCCGGTGCCGCGCTAGCCCGAGCGGCGGGGATACCGGCCGAGGTGGACCGCGAGCTTCGCCTTCTCGAGCAGCGAGAAGCCGTTCTCCACCAGACCCGCGACGACGATCCGCGCACCCGTCGCGGAGTTCGAGCTTGCCGACGGCGGTCCAGAGCGTGCCGCCCGTGCGCTGGTGCACGTAGGCGACGTCGGCCCACTTGACCGCGCGCGTGCCGTGGCGGTCGGTGTGGACGAAACCGCCTTCGTGCAGCCGGAACTCCTCGTCGCCGTGCCGCACCTCGCTCACGCCGACGCTCACGCCGCTCACCAGCACGGCAAACGCGAGCCCGGCCAGCGCCGCGAAGCCCCCGATCGGCACCACGTGGTCGTACGAGTCGTCGCCAAGGCTGATGAAGGCGAACCAGAGCACGGCCGCGAGCCCGGCGAAGCCGACCACCGTGGCCCACAACGCGACGCGGCGGCGCCGGCCCGCCTTGCGGTGCACCGACACCAGCGACCCCAGCTCGTCGGGCCCCGGCTTGGTTTCCCTGACCCGGGCGATCTGCCGCACCTGCCGGCGCCGAAACGTCCTGGACGAGCGGATCTTCGCGATGGTGTACCACGTCATGCCCACCAGCCAGACCGCGCCGATGACGACCACGACCTCGGGCACCGCCGGTTCCTGGTCCACCTCGCGCCCCCCTTCCGGAGGCCGAGGCTAGAACTGCGGCCGGGGACCGGTCTCCGCCTTGGTCACCCGGCGACTTCCCTGGCCCAATCGGCGAATGTCAGCGGCTTGCGTCCCAGTAGCCGTTCCACCGTGTCGAACACGACGTCCTCCCGGCCGGCCGACTGGCGCTTGAGCTCGAACGCGCCGTCGATCGCCTGGGCCGGCCAGCCCAGGGCGAGCATGCGCGCGCGGGCGGCGGGTTCAGGCTCTTCGACGTAGCGCACCGGTCGGCCGAGCACGTCGGCGAGGATGGCGACCTGCTGGGCGGGTGTGAGGGCTTCGCCGCCGGTGAGCTCGTAGGTGGCGCCCTCGTGGCCGGGGGTGGTGAGCACGAAAGTGGCAACGGCGGCGATGTCGCGGACGTGCACCAGGGCCGACGCGGGGTCGCCTTCGGGGACGTACACGGCGCCGTCCGTGCGGGCGGAGTGGAGCCAGAAGCGGCGGTTGTCCATGAACGCGCCGGGGCGCAGGATCGTCCACGCCGGACCGGCTTCGCGGATCGCCTGCTCCGCGCGGGCGTGGGCGAGGGTGATCGGGTCCGTTTGTCCGAAGTGGACGCCGGTGGTGGACAGCTTCACGAGGTGGGTGACACCGGCCCGGGCGGCGGCGCCGGCGAGCGCGGTCTCCTGCGCAGCCGAGTCGCCACCGTGGCCGGAGGTCAGCACGAACACCCGGGAGACGCCGTCCAGTGGCAGGGAACCGACGTCGTCGAGGTTGCCGCGCACCACTTCGGCGCGGGGGTCGATGTGGGCGCGGCCCGGGGCGCGCGTGAGGGCGCGGACGGAGGCACCGGCGTCCAGCAGAGCGGGAACGAGGGCGCGGCCGACCTTGCCGGTGGCGCCGAGAACGAGGATCACGAAAAGAACTCCTTGAGACAGAACGAAAACCGCACGAGGGCGTGCGAGGGCACGAGACGGGAAAAGGTTCCGACCGTCACCCGTGAACGGGTGCGGTCCTCTTCGCGCTCGGCGACCACCTCGGATTCGTCCCACCGGCCCGGTCGACCCCGGGCGGCGTCTCAAGAAGGAACAACAACAAGCATGACGTTAGACAAGTGCATGTCGACGAGCAACCAATTTACCGCGGCAGCCGCGTGACCTGCTCGCGCCGGCGTTCGCCCAGCTCGGCCGGGAAGACCCACTTCTTGAAGCCCCAGTACCGGAACACCATCGCCAGCAGCATGCCGATGATCGAGCCGCTCGCGAAGTCGGCGAACTCCTGCATGAACCTCGAGACGAACGGCTCTTCGAGATGCAGCACGTACCGCGAGACGTACAGCGGGATCAGGTTCACCACCACCGCCACACCACTGATTACGAAGAACAACGCGGCCTCGTGGGTCCGCTCGCGGCCGCCGCGGGTGCGGAAGGACCACTCGCGGTTGAGCACGTACGACACGATCGTGGCCACGATGATGGCGATGGCCTTCGCGG
Organism: Amycolatopsis sp. NPDC005232; assembly: GCF_040607795.1. NCBI lineage: Bacteria > Bacillati > Actinomycetota > Actinomycetes > Pseudonocardiales > Pseudonocardiaceae > Amycolatopsis > Amycolatopsis sp. NPDC005232. The sequence goes on from NZ_JBEXHL010000009.1 coordinate 105,468, forward strand.
TCGTCGGCTTCGACTCGAGGACGCTGAGCTTGAGCAGGTACCAGACGCCGTTGTCGACCACGAAAGTCGTCCCGCCGACGATCGCGAACTTCAGCATCTCCCGGTGCTTGATGAGCACCGAGCGCAGTGGCTCCGGCGTGCGGGCCAGCACGGTCTCGACAACGGTCACGCCGCCCAGTTTAGAGAACCCGAGGTCACCGCGGGTCTCAGGCGGCCTTCCTGCCGGGAATGTCCGCATCGTCCGATGACCTGACCGCACGCAGGCGGGCACCCTCCGTGGGGAACACCCACTTCTTGAACGCCCACCAGCGGAACAGCGTGCCCAGCAGCGTGCCGATGATCATGCCGCTCACGAAGTCGGCGACTTCCTGCCCGAGCAGCGTGAGGTGCGGCTGCTGCAGGTCGAGCACGTAGCGCGAGATCCACTGCGGCAACGCGTTGAGCCCCAGCGCGATGCCGCTGATGAGGAAGAACAGCGCGGCCTCGTGCGTGCGCTCGCGGCCGCCGCGCGTGCGGAACGACCATTCGCGGTTGGCGACGTAGGAGAAGATCGTGGCGATCAGCACGCCGATGATGAGCGCCGTGACCGGGTTTTGCCGGAGCACGGTGAACTTCAGGACGTAGGTGATCGCCGTGGTGATCAGGAAGCTGATCCCGCCGACCACGGCGAACCGCAGCAGTTCGCGGTGCTTCGCCAGGAACCCTCGCACCTGGGCGACGCTACCCCCTCAGCCAGTCGAAAAAGCCGCGGGGCTCGATCGACGGCGGGGTCTCGCCGGGTTTGCCGGAGTTGCCGCTTCCCGGGGTCGGGGGCGCGCTCGTGGTGGTCGACGACGTGCTCGGCGGGGTGGTGGTGACCGGGTCCGTCGGCTTCGCCGGCGGGGTGCTCGACGGCGTCGGCTTCCGGTGCGGCGGCTTCTTCGACGAGCTGGACGATTCGGGGGTTTCCGAGGTCGTCGTCGAGGAAGTAGACGGCGTCGGCGGGACTCCGGTCGTCGGGTACGGCACGTCGCAGATCTCGAGCCAGCAGCCGAACGACACCTTGGCCTGCTGCGCCGCCTTGCCGAGCGTCGCGTTCACGGTCACGGCCGCGTTGTGCGCCGGTCGGCCCTTGAGCCGCACCCACAGGTTCACGTGCTGGCCGGGTGCGAGCGCACCGCGCGTGGTGCACGTGGCGCCCGTGTCCGTGGAGTGGCACGGGAAGCCGCTGAGGCTCCACGACTGGTACAGCGCGTGGTCGAAGGTGACCGTGACCGGCTTCGTGGTGTCACCGGTGTTGCGGACGCGGACGTAGACGAGCGGGTTGCGCGTCCACGGGAACGCCGAGAGCCCGTCGGTGTCGGCCTGCAGTGCGAGCAGGTCGGGCGGGGACTTCACGGTGACCTTCACGCTCACGGCGACCTTGATCGTCGCGCCCGCCGTGACCGAACCCGTGACGGTGCCGCCCTGCGCGGAGTCGTCGGCCTGCAGGCGGAACGTGAGCACGGCCGTCTGGCCGGGCTGCAGGCCGGAGCCCGTTTTGCACGTCACGGTGCCGGTGCCGCCAGGGCAGTCGACGCTGAGCTGGGTCGTTGCCGGCGTATCGGCTTGGCGCGAGAAGCCGCTCACAGCACCGCCGCCACCTCCCGAGGGCACGGCGGACACACCGGGCGGCAAATTCAACGCGACCTGCACGGGGTCGGACGGGCTGCCACCGTCGTTGCGGACTGTGATCGGCAGGTTCACCGGTCCGGCGCCGGGCTGGAGTTCGAGATCACCGGAAGGAGTGGTTGCCGACATCTTCGCCGCCGCGGGTGTCGCAGGGGGCGGCGGTGCCGCGGGCGGCGCGGCAGGCGGCTGGACGGGCGGGGGCGCGGGGACCGCGGGCGGCGGCGCCTGCGGCGGTGCGGGCGGGGCCGGGGGCGCGGGAGGCGCGGGCTTGGCCGGCGGCACCGCGGGCGCGGCGGCCGGCGGCGGGACCTGCGCGGCCACGGGGATCTCCTGCGGCGAGCCGGCCGCGGCCAGCGCGACCGCCACCGTCGCCACGATGGCGGCGCCCGAAGCCGCGACGCCCGCGAACTGGCGGGGCGCGGAAGCGGCGGCTGCGGCACCGGCCTTGGCACCACCCGCCGCGGCGGCGCCGGCACCCACGGCGGCACCGGCCGTGGCCGCGCTCGCCTTCGCGGCGCCGATCGTCGCGAGGTAACCCAGCGCGGCGCCGCCCAGCACGATCGGAGCGATGATCGCGCGCAGTCCGCCGTTCACATCGGCCAGTTCGGCCGCCAGTCCGCGGCAGTCCTCGCACTCGTCGAGGTGGTTCTCCACTTGGGAGCGTTCGCGTTTGGACAGCCCGTCGCGCGTCCACGCGCCGAGCCGCTCGGCCGTGGCGTGGCAGCGTTCGGCGGCGGTTTCCTGCAGGTGGACTTGCAGGTACGCCTGGCGCAGGCCCTCGCGGGCGCGGTAGGCGAGCGCGGACACGCCGTTCGCGGTCAAGCCCAGCAGTGGTGCGACCTCGGCCGGGCTCTGCTGCTCGATCTCGGTGTGCCAGAGCACGGCCTGCCAGCGTTCCGGCAGCCGCGCGAACGCTTTCGCCGCCAGCGTGCGCTCGAGCCCGGCCACGGCGGTGTCGGAAAACGGCACGGTGAGCGCCTCGCCGATGGCCCCGCCGACGTCGCTCATGTCCTCGTTGAGGTCGACGCGGCGGTCGCGGCGGGTCTTGTCGTACGCGGTGTGGCGCAGGGCGGTGAGGAGGTAGGCGCGGAACGCGGTGTCCGGACCTTTGCCGCCGCGCAGCGTCTCGAGGACCTTCGAGAAGGCTTCGGACACGAGGTCGTCGGCCTCGGAGCTCGAACGCGCGAGCTGGCGGGCGAGGTTGTGGGCGGCGCGGCTGTGGCGTTCGTAAAGGGGCCCGTAGCTGGCGATGTTCCCCGAGCGGACCTCGGCGATCAGCTCGGTGTCGCTCTTACCGGACAGATCGGCGGGAACGGTGGACACGAGGCTCCTTCATCTGGCGCACGCGGCCTGGCCAGCCACGATCTACCTCTGTAACGCGAGCACAAGTGTGACGGACGCGGCGATACGCGTCACCTCGTGGTCGGTGTGTTGACTCCGTCGGCGCAACAAGTTCACCCGGGTCTGGGGTGTGTCGCTGCGGCCGTCCTGCGAAAAAGACCCCGGAACGCCGTCACGCGGACGGCGGTGTCACGTCCCCTGAGTGGAGCAGGACAAGATCGACATCGACCGGGAAGGAGCGGTGGCCAGTGGATGTACCGGCGACCGGGGCACTGTCCGGTCCCGCCGGCGAGCAGGAGTCCCGCACCCGGTTCGACCGGGATCGGAACCTGCGCGCGCTGCGGGCCAGATGGCGCACCGCCAGTCTCGCCGCGGGGTGGCGCTTCCCGAGCGACTGGGCACTGCCCGAAGTGGACGCCGTGTGCGCCGCCGTGGTCCGCCACGGCGCGACGGGCGCCGAGACGGCGCTGGCCGGCCTCGGGCGAGCCCGGGCCGCCGCGGGCGCGAACCTCTCGGAGACGCTGTCCGACCTGGCCGCGCTGCACGCGGTGCTCGCCGACCCGGACGCGGTCGACGGCTTCGTCTCACCGGACGTCGACGCGACACCCGCGCGGTTACTGCGCGTGACCGCGCTGGCGTGGGCGGACGTGGCGACGGATCAGCTCGCGCACACCGAGGTGACCGATCCGTTGACCGGGTTGCCTTCTGCCGCGTACCTGCGGACGCGGCTGGCGGAGGTCTACCGGGCGAGTGCGGCCGACGAGCATGTGCTGCTGGTGGTGGCGATGGACCTGACCACGGTGTCCGGCTGGCCCCGGCTGACGGGGATGATCTTGGTGGCCGACGCGATGCGCGCGGTCTTCGACACCGGCGAGAGCCACGCGACGCTGGGCCCGTCGGTGGTCGCGGTGCTGTGCCGCCGGGACGGCCGGCTGGCTTCGCGGGGGGTGGCTTTGCGCCGGGCCCTGAACGACCGGCTGTCGGTCGACGCGCAGCTTCGGGAGGTCAACCGGCCGCGCGTCTCGGCGGTCCGCCTGCCTGCTTCGCACGACCGTGCGTGCGACTTGCTGGCGGACCTCGCCCGGGGCTGACGCTCGGCCCCGGCCCGACCCATCGGGCCTGCTCCGGCGCGTTCATGATTTCCTGGTGTGGTGACCAGGACCGTACCCTCCGCCGTCGACGGCGAAGTTCCGGCGAGCGCTGCCCAGCCTCGTCTGGCCCTGCGCAAGTCACTCGCCAGACTGTCGATGCGGCCGCGGTCGATCCTGATCTTGTCGGTGATCCCGCTGGTCGCGATCGGTGTCGGGATCTGGGGCTGGACGCACGAGTGGGGGCTGGGCGTCGACAGCGCGGTCTACCGCGGCGGCGCGCTCACCCTGCTGCACGGGGACTCGCTCTACGACACCAACACCCTGTCCACCGAACCGTGGTGGGCGCTGCTGCCGTTCACGTACCCGCCGACGGCCGCGTTGTTCTTCGTGCCGCTGGCGCTCGTGCCGACGCAGGTGGCGTGGGGGTTCCTGACGGCCGTCTCGCTGGGCGCGCTCGCGCTGTCCGTGCGGATCTCGATCGGCGCGCTGCCGCGGCCGGAGGAGGACGGGCCGCGGTGGTGGGCCTCGCCCGCGCGGTCGACGATCGTGTTCTTCGTGGTCTTCCTCGGCTTGGAACCGGTGTGGCGCACGATCTTCCTGGGCCAGATCAACCTGATCCTGATGGCCATGATCCTGCTGGACATGCTGGTGCTCGGCGCGCGCGGCAGCCGGTGGGGCGGCGTGCTGGTGGGCGTCGCGGCGGCGATCAAGCTCACGCCGCTGGTGTTCCTTGGCCACCTGTTCATCACCGGCCGCCGCAAGGACGCGTTGCGCGGGCTGGCGACGTTCGTGGTCCTGCAGGGCCTGATGTTCCTGATCAACTCCCACGACGCGTGGCGTTACTGGACCGCGACGCTGCCCGACACCGGCCGCATCGGGCCCGTGCACTGGGCCGGCAACCAGTCGCTCAACGCGCTGATGAACCGCGCCACCGACCTCGCGCCGTGGGCGTCGAAGGCGGCGATGGGCATCGGGCTCCTGCTGGCGATCCCGGCGCTGTGGCTGCTGATCCGCTTCCACCGCAAGGGACAGGCGCTGGCCGCGCTGCTCGTCACGGCGTTCTGGACGCTGCTGATGTCGCCGATCTCGTGGTCGCACCACTGGGTGTGGGTGGCGCCGCTGATCGTGCTGCTCGTGTCGCGCCTGCCGAAGACGACGCCCGCCACGGCGTGGAAACGCTGGCTGGGCACGGGGCTGGTGGCGTTCGTGTTCGTCAGCTGCGTGCTGCTGATCCTGCCCAACGGCCGCAACGTCGAGCTGCACTGGAAGGTGTGGCAGAACGTCCTCGGTGACGCGTACATCCTGATGCCGGTGGTGCTGGGGGTTGCCTTGATCCTGCGGTGGGGGCTGCAGCGGCGGGCGCGCAATCGCGGTTCGGGCCCAGGCCCGGATTCGGGGCCGGATTCCGGTTCTGGTTCGGGTTCGGGCTCTGGGGAGGCCGCGGACCGTGCCGACGCCACGCCGGCTCGCTGACCCGCGCCTGCTGGCGCTGCCGTTTCTCGCACTCGTCCTCGGAGCCGTCGTCTGGCTCACCCACCGGCACCTCGGCGCCGACAGCGCCGTCTACCGCGGCGGCGCGCTGACCCTGCTCAAAGGCGAGCCGCTCTACACCACCGGCGATCTCACGACCCTGCCCGACTGGGTCCGGCTGCCCTTCACCTACACCCCCGCCGCGGCCGCGCTGTTCCTCCCGCTCGCCCTCGTGCCGGCCGGGCTGGTGTGGGGCGTGGTGACGGTGTTGTCGGTGGTGTCACTGACCGTGGTGATCGCGATCGTCGCGCGCCCCTCGCGCTGGTGGCTCCTCGGCGGCACCGCGTTGGCCCTGGCGCTGGAACCGGTGTGGAAAACGCTGTTCCTGGGCCAGATCAACCTGATCCTGATGGCGTTCGTGGTCGTCGACGTCCTGGTGCTTTCGCTGCGCGGCTCACGCCGGGCGGGCGTGCTGGTCGGTGTCGCCGCGGCCATCAAGCTGACGCCCCTGATCTTCGTGCCGCACCTGTTCTTCACCGGCCGCTGGAAAGACGGCCTGCGCGCAGTGGCCACCTTCGTCGGCCTCGAGACCGTTATGTTCGCCGTCATCCCGCGCGACGCGTGGTTCTTCTGGACGAAGTCGGCCACCGACCCCAGCCGCGTCGGCTCGGTCTCGTGGATCTTCAACCAGTCGCTCAACGGCCTCGTCAACCGCGCCTCCGCCCTCGCCCCGTGGTCGCTCACGGTGGCCGTCGCCGTCGGCGCGGTGCTCGCCGTGCCCGCTGTGTGGCTCGTGATCCGGCTGCACCGCCGCGGCGAACCGAAGGCCGCCCTGCTGGTGACGGCGTTTTACGGACTGCTGCTTTCGCCCGTTTCCTGGTCGCACCACTGGGTGTGGGCCGTGCCGCTGATCGCCCTGCTCGTCACCACGGGCCGCCGCTGGTGGGCCCTCGCGGCCACCGCGCTGTTCGCCTCGGAAGTCGTCATGCTCGTCCCGAACGGCGCCGACGTCGAGTTCACGTGGGGCCTGGGCTGGTCGATCCTCGGCAACGCCTACGTCGTCGCGGCGGCCTGCACGATCGTCGGCCTGGTGGTGCGCGAGCTGCGGCTGAGTTCTCCCGTGGCGAGGCTGGCGAAATAGCGTCGCCGCTCCCCAGCGTCGAATCCGCGTCGTACAGTGGAACGACTGCCGGGAGGTGCATGGCGGTGGTGAACGGCGAGACGGCCGAGCGGGCCTTCGCCGGACAGGCGTGGCGGGAGGTGTACACACGGCTCACCGGAGGCCGTGCGTCGCTCACCGCGGAAGATCTCGTGCGCCTTTCGACGGCGGCTTATCTGCTCGGGCACGACGACGAAAGCTTCGAATCACGGGAGCGCGCGTATCTCGAGTACGTGCGGGATGGTGGGCTGGCCGAGGCTGCCCGGTGCGCGTTCTTCCTGGCCCTGCCACTGCTGCTGCGGGGTGAGCCGGCTCGTGCGAACGGTTGGCTGGCGCGGGCGCGGCGGCTGCTCGACGAGCACGGCCTGGACTGCGTCGAACGGGGTTACCTCCTCGTCCCGGTCGGCCTGCAGCGCATCCAGGGCGGTGACACCCGGGGCGCGCACGACGCGTTCACCGCCGCCGTGCAGATCGCTTCCCGCTTCGGCGACACGGACCTGCTGGCGCTGGGCCGGCACGCACAGGGCCGGGCTCTGATCAAGCTGCACCGCACCGCCGAAGGACTGGCCCTGCTCGACGAGGCGATGGTCTCGGTGACCTCGGGCGAGGTGTCGCCGATCCCTGCCGGAGTGGTCTACTGCAGCGCGATCGAAGGCTGCCACGAGGTTTTCGACGTCATCCGGGCGCAGGAGTGGACGGCGTCGCTGAGCGCGTGGTGCGCGGCGCAGCCGGACCTGGTGCTGTTCCGCGGCCAGTGCCTGGTGCACCGTTCGCAGGTGCTGCAGGCTCTCGGCGCGTGGCCGGAAGCCCTGGTGGAGGCCCGCCGCGCCGGTGAGCGGCTCTCCGGCCTCCGCCGTCAGCCGGCGCTCGGCATGGCGCTGTACCAGGAGGCCGAGCTGCGGCGGCTGCGCGGCGAGCTCACCGCGGCCGACGACGGTTACCGGAAAGCCGGCGAGTACGGCCATCCCACCCAGCCCGGCTGCGCGTTGCTGCGCCTGGCCCAGGGCCGGACGGCGGCGGCTGTCTCGGCGATCGGCCACGCCGTGGCCGAGGCGGCGGACGACCACCTCGTGCGCGCCCGGATGCTCGCGGCGCAGGTGGAGATCGTGCTGGCCGCCGGAGAACCGGGTGCCGCCCGCGGCGCGGCCGACGAGCTGACGGCGATCGCCGCCGAGATCGGGATGCCGCTGCTGCGGGCGACGGCCGCGCACGCGCGGGGCTCGGTCCTGCTGGCGGAGGGCGATCCCTCGGCCGCGCTGGCCGAGCTGCGCACCGCGTGCGAGGGGTGGGCCGAGCTGGACGCGCCGTACGACGGAGCCCGCTCGCGCCTGCTCATCGGCCGGGCCCGGCAGCTGACGGGTGACGACGACGCGGCCGAGGTGGACTTCGCCACCGCGCGTGAGGTCCTGCACCGGCTCGGCGCCGGCACCAGCGTTCCGCCGATTCTGCCGACGCCGCCGACCTCGCTGACCGAGCGGGAGCTGCAGGTGCTGGCGCTGGTGGCCGAGGGGCTGTCGAACCGGCAGATCGCGGTGCGGCTGGTGATCAGCGAACACACCGTGCGCCGGCATCTGCAGAACGTGTTCGCCAAGCTCGGCGTGCCCTCGCGCGCCGCCGCGGCCACCCACGCGGTTCAGCACCACCTCATCTGACCCGTGGTACGGACGGACCATCCCGCCCCCGACCGAAGTGGTACGGCTGTTCGATGCCGACCGCACGGGCGGCTCCTAACGTGCTGGTCAGGAGGTGTCACTGATGAACGAGCACGAGCGCACCGAGACCGTGATCATCGGGGCGGGGCAAGCGGGCCTGTCAGCCGGCCACTACCTCGCGCGGCGGGGGCGCGACTTCGTAGTCCTCGACGGCAACGACCGGATCGGGGACAACTGGCGCTGCCACTGGGACACGCTGCGGTTGTTCACCCCGGCCCTGGCGGCCGGGCTGCCCGGCATGGCCTACCCGGGCCCGCCGATGCACTACCCGACCAAGGACGAGATGGCGGACTACCTCGAGACCTACGCTCGCCGGTTCTCGCTGCCCGTGAGGGGTGGGCAGCGCGTGGAGAGCGTGAGGCGAACCGAGGCCGGGTACGAGGTGACCACCGGGACCACGACGTTCACCTGCGACAACGTGGTGGTCGCGACAGGTACCTTCGGCCGTGCGCCGCGGGTCCCGGAGTTCGCCGGGGGGCTCGACCCCGGGATCCGGCAGCTGCACTCCAGCGAGTACCGCAACCCGGCGCAGCTGAAGCCCGGGGCGGTCCTGGTCGTCGGCGCTTCGCACTCGGGCGGCGACATCGCGTACGAGGCCGCTCGGGCGGGTCATCCGACGGTGCTCAGCGGGCCGATCCGCGGTGAGTTCCCGTTCGACATCAACCGGCGCCCGGCCCGGGTCATCTTCCCGGTGCTGTTCTTCGCGGCCAAACACGTGATGACCCTGCGGACGCCGCTCGGCCGTGCAATGCGGTCCGAGATCCGGGCGCACGGCGGACCGTTGATCCGGGTGAAGCGCGCCGACCTGACCCGCGAGGGGGTCGAACTCGTCGCCGACCGCACGACCGGCGTCCGCGGCGGTGCGCCCGTCCTCGGCGACGGCCGAGTGCTCGACGTCGCCAACATCGTGTGGTGCACCGGGTTCCGCCAGGACTTCTCCTGGATCGACCCGCCCGTCACGGACGACTCCGGCTGGCCGCGTGAGGAGCGCGGCGTGGCGACCACGGCACCCGGCCTGTACTTCGTGGGGCTGTCGTTCCAGTGGGCGTTCTCGTCGATGCTCGTGGGTGGCGCCGGCCGCGACGCCGAGTACGTCGTGAAGCACTTGACCGCGCGCACCAAGGCGGCGGCCGGGGAGCGGAACGGACGCGCGCGGCTGGGCGCGGGTGCCGGTGGCGTGGCTCACTGAGCCGGTACCCGCAGCTCCGCCAGGTCTCGCCAAGTAACCTGAGCGGCGCTATGGACAAACGAACCGGTCTTCCCGTGGTGGGCATGGTGGGTGGCGGGCAGCTGGCCCGCATGACGCACCAGGCGGCGATCTCCCTAGGTCAGTCGCTGAGGGTCCTGTCGGCGAGTGCGGACGATTCGGCCGCGCTCGTGGCGTCCGATGTCGTCATCGGGCACCACACGGACCTTGAGGCGCTGCGGAAGTTCGCGCAGGGTGTCGACGTGCTCACGTTCGACCACGAGCACGTGCCGGGTGAGCACCTGCTGACGCTCGTGATGGAGGGCGTCGTGGTGCGGCCGGCGCCCTCGGCGCTCGGGTTCGCGCAGAACAAGCTCGTGATGCGCGAGATGATGGCCGGCATGGAGGTGCCCGGCCCCGCGTTCGCCGAGGTGTCCACTGTGGACGACGTGATCAGCTTCGGCGCGGCGCACCGGTGGCCGGTGGTCCTGAAGGCCGCTCGCGGCGGGTACGACGGCCGCGGCGTCTGGATGCTCGACACGGCGCAGCACGCGCGCGAGGTGGTGCCGCGCCTGCTCGACGCGAGCACGGCGCTGCTGGTCGAGGAGAAGGTCGAGATGAAGCGCGAGCTGGCGGCGCTGGTCGCCCGCTCGCCGTTCGGCCAGGGAGCCGCGTACCCGGTGGTCGAGACGGTGCAGACCGGCGGCATCAACACCGAGGTCCTCGCCCCCGCGCCCGGCCTGTCCGAGGAGCGCGTGCACGAAGCGCAGGACCTCGCGTTGCGCATCGCGTCGATGCTGGACGTCACGGGGCTGCTGGCCGTCGAGCTGTTCGAGACGGAGAAGGGCCTGCTCGTGAACGAGCTGGCCATGCGCCCCCACAACTCCGGCCACTGGACGATGGACGGCGCTCGCACGTCGCAGTTCGAGCAGCACCTGCGCGGCGTGCTCGACTACCCGCTGGGCCGCACCGACCTCGTCGCGCCCGCGTGCGTGATGGCCAACGTGCTCGGTGCCGACGTCGCGCCGCAGATGAGCCCGGACGAGCGCGTGCACCACTTGTTCGCGCGCTACCCCGACGTGAAGATCCACCTCTACGGCAAGCAGGACCGCCCCGGCCGCAAGCTCGGCCACGTCAACTTCGTCGGCAACGACATGGACGACCTGCGCAACCGCGCGCTGCTGTCGGCCCACTGGCTGTCCCACGCCGTCTGGCTCGACGGCTACGAGATCCACTGATCCGCTGAAGGGAACACATATGGCGCCGCAGGTGGGCGTGATCATGGGCAGCGACTCCGACTGGCCCGTCATGGAGGCCGCCGGCCAGGCCCTGGCGGAGTTCGGCGTGGAGTACGAGGTCGGCGTCTATTCCGCCCACCGCACGCCGCAGCGCATGCTGGACTACGCCACGTCCGCCGCCTCCCGCGGCCTGCGCGCCATCATCGCCGGCGCCGGCGGTGCCGCCCACCTGCCCGGCATGGTCGCCTCCGCCACCGTGCTGCCCGTCATCGGCGTCCCGGTCCCGCTGAAGTACCTCGACGGCCTCGACTCGCTGCTCTCCATCGTCCAGATGCCCGCCGGCATCCCCGTCGCCACGGTCTCCGTCGGCGGCGCGCGCAACGCCGGCCTCCTCGCCGTGCGCATCCTGGCGGCTTCGGACCTGCAGCTGCAGTCGAAACTGGCGGAGTTCCAGTCGAGCCTGGAGGCGCTGGTGCTGGAGAAGGACGCGGCGCTGCGGGAGAAGGCCGGCCAGTAGTTCAGGGCAGCTGCTTTCGAAGCTCCCGCTTCAGCACCTTCCCCGCCGCCGAGACCGGGATCTCGTCGACGAAGTACAGCTCCCGGATCCGCTTGTACGGCACCACCTTCTCGTTCACCGCGGTGATCAGCTCTTCGGCATTCAGGTCCGCATCCGGCTGCCCCACCACGAACGCGACGGGCAGCTCGCCGACGTCGGCCTGCGGGCGGCCGACCACGGCGGCCGTCGCGACGCCCGGCAGTGCGATGAGCAGCTCCTCCAGCTCGCGCGGGAAGACGTTGTACCCCTTGTACAACAGCATGTCCTTCTTGCGGTCCACAATGGACAGATAGCCGTCCTCGTCGAGCACGCCGATGTCGCCCGTGTGCAGCCAGCCGTCGACGAGCGCCGCGGCCGTTTCGTCCGGCCGGTTGCGGTAGCCGCGCATCATCTGTGGCCCGCGCAGGCACACTTCGCCCTCGACGCCGGCGGGCAGCGGGTCCTCGTCGAGGCCGACGATCTTCACCTCCGTGTCGAAGATCGGCCCGCCGACGGAGCCCACCTTGCGCACACCCGAGCGGTACGACGGCGAGATCACCGCGCCCATCGTCATCTCGGTGAGGCCGTAGCCCTCGGCGATCACGATGCCGGGGAAGCGCTCGTGGAGCGCGCGGATCATCTCGTGGTTCATCGGCGCCGCGCCGGAGCCGATGCTGCGCACGGACGACAGGTCGGCCGTGTGGAACGCGGGCGTCGCCAGCAGCGCGGCGAACAGCGCGGGCGCGCCGCCGAGGGACGTCACGCGCAGGCGTTCGGCGTCGGCGACGTACGCGGCCGGGTCGAAGCGCGCGTGCAGCACGGTCTGGGAACCGCTGAGCAGCGCGGCGTTGAGGCCGGCGATCACGCCCATCGCGTGGAACCACGGCGTCAGGTTGATCGCGACGCCGGTCCCGAGGCGTCCGACCCACTCGTCCGCGCTGCCGATCTGGTCGAGGATCACGTCACCGTACGTGTCCAGCGCCGGGATGGAACCGCTGCTCCAGCACGCGCTCTGCAGCGTGTTCGCCACGATGTTGCGGTGCGTGAGCTCCACGCCCTTCGACCGGCCGGTCGTGCCGCCGGTGTAGGCGAGGTGGGCGAGGTCGTGGTGGACGTCGATGGCCACGTCGGGCCGGGTGGCCGGCGCTTCGGCGAAGAACTGCTTGAACTCGACGACGGCGTCGGACCAAGCCGGCGCACTCGGCGCGACCACGATCGTCAGCCGCGCCGGGATCCGGTCCGCGACGGCCGCGACAGTGCCCGCGACCGGCCCGAACGTGACCACCGCGGCGGCCTCGCAGTCGGTGAGCTGGAAGGCCAGGTCGTCGGGCGGGAGCAGCGGGTTCGTCGGGCTGAAGGTCGCGCCGGCGAGCAGGGTGCCGTAGTAGGCGACGGGATAGGCGAGGCAGTTGGGCAGGTGGATCGCGACCACGTCGCCGTGGCCGATGCCGCGGGCGAGCAGCGCGTTGGCGAACTTGCACGCGCCTGCGTACGTTTCGGTGAAGGTGAGGCTGTCGTCGCCCATGGCGAACGCGGTGCGATCACCGAAGCGGACGGCGGCGCCGGCGAGTATCGAACCCACCGGAACATCGGGGTAAGTGAGGGAAGCGGGCAATCCGGGCGGCGGCGTCGACGCGGTGATGGCCATCACCCGACCTTACGAAGAGTGCGGCCAAGGACACAAGAACGAGCGGAGCGCCCGGCGTGAACGAGCGCTAACATCGACAAAACTCTCCCCATTGCTGCAGAGAAGGTGACGGAAGTGGCCGAGGGCCTGTACCAGCTTGCCGAGGAGCACGAAGAGCTGCGGGCCGCGGTCCGGGCTCTGGCCGAGAAGGAGATCGCGCCGTACGCCGCCGAGGTCGACGAGAACGAGCGGTTCCCGACCGAGGCGCTGGAGGCGCTGACCAAGTCGGGCTTCAACGCCGTGCACATCGGCGAGGAGTACGACGGCCAGGGTGCCGACGCCGTGGGCGCCTGCATCGTGATCGAGGAAGTCGCGCGAGTCGACGCGTCGGCGTCGCTGATCCCGGCGGTGAACAAGCTCGGCACGCAGCCGATCATCCTGTCGGCCTCGGAAGAGCTGAAGAAGATCGTGCTGCCCTCGATCGCGCGGGGCGAGGCGATGGCGTCGTACGCGCTGTCGGAGCGCGAAGCCGGCTCGGACACCGCGTCGATGCGCGCACGGGCGAAGCTCGACGGTGATCACTGGGTCCTCAACGGAACCAAGGCGTGGATCACCAACGCGGGTGAATCTTCGTGGTACACGGTGATGGTCGTGACCGATCCGGACGCGGAGAAGAAGTCCAACGGCATTTCCGCGTTCGTCGTGCACAAGGACGACCCTGGCTTCTCCGTGGGGCCGAAGGAGCGCAAGCTCGGCATCAAGGGTTCGCCGACGCGCGAGATCTACTTCGAGAACTGCACGATCCCGGCCGAGCGCATCATCGGCGAGCCGGGCACGGGCCTCAAGACCGCTCTGAAGACGCTCGACCACACGCGCCCGACCATCGGCGCGCAGGCGCTGGGCATCGCGCAGGGTGCTCTGGACGCCGCGATCGCCTACGTCAAGGACCGCAAGCAGTTCGGCAAGGCGATCGGCGATTTCCAGGGCGTGCAGTTCATGATCGCCGACATGGGCACGAAGATCGAGGCCGCTCGTCACCTCGTCTACGCCTCCGCCGCCGCCTCCGAGCGCGGCGACAAGCGCGCGGGCTTCATGGCGTCCGCCGCGAAGGCCTACGCGTCCGACATCGCGATGTCCGTGACCACCGACGCCGTCCAGCTCTTCGGCGGCGCCGGCTACACCCGCGACTTCCCGGTCGAGCGCATGATGCGCGACGCGAAGATCACGCAGATCTACGAAGGCACGAACCAGATCCAGCGCATGGTGATGGCTCGGGCTCTGCTCAAGGGCTGAGGTTCTTGGTTTTCGGCCCGCGCACCTTTTCGGGGTGCGCGGGCTTTTTTAGTGTCGCCGCCACCCGGCGCGGATCTTGGCGGCGTCTTCGATGCGGTAGAGGACGTCGAGGCAGATCAGTTCTTTTTCCTCCAGTTGCAGCAGCCTTGACTCGGTTTCGGGATCGGTCGCGTCGGCGTTCTTCGCCAGGTTGATCCGCTGTTGTTTGAACGAATCCCGCTGCTCGCTCCAAGTACCGGCCAGACGGTGCAGGTCTCGCGCGGTGTAGCGCAGGATCTCTTGCAGGCTGGGGACTTCGCATTCGACGAAGCGGCCTTGCAGCGTGCGGACTTTTTCCTCGGCGTCGTCGCGGTGGCGATTGGCTGTGTCGGCGGCGTCGGTTGCGGATTCCAGTTCTTCTGCCGCGTGGGACAGTTGTTCGAACAGGCTGGAGCGCGCGGGCAGGACCATGTTCGCGAGCGAAGTGTTGAGGACCTTCGCGATGGCGACGGCTTCGCTGAGGCGAATTGTCCGCCCGGTGGTGCCGTCGGCGTGTTTTTCAATGCGGGTGATGGCTGTGCTGTCGAGCTGGATTCCTACCCGTTCCAGCTTCTTCGCGAGGCCCGCTTGGGACACGCCCAGCTCTTCTCGTAGCGCGCGCATGTTCAGGGCGAAGGTGCGCTCGGCTTGGGCGCCGATGGCGTCGCCGGGAGCTTCGCGCGGTGGTTCCGGGTGATCCTGCACGAGGAGCAGTGTAGTGCTTGACGTGCAGCGCCGCTTGAGGCACTCTGGGTGACGACGGTGCTGATGGAGCACCATGCTGCACGAGGAGCACTGGATGAGGAGTGGCGATGACGAAGACCTGGTCGGTAGGGGATGGGCGGCTCGGCCGTATCGGCACGCGGCGTGGTGCCGGTACCAGGACGAGGAGCGGCACGCGTGTGATGCAGGTGCGCCGGACGTGCGCGGGATGGTGTCCGACGGCGCCGAGCCGCCGATCGTCTCCGCGACGGCCTGGCGGGCCGAGATCACCGAGCGGCGGTCGGTGCTGGTGCACGTCGAGAACCGGGACTGCTGGGCCGATGTCGAGGTCGACGGGGCCGGGGCGCGCGAGCTTGCCGCGCAGCTGGTTGCTGCGGCGGAGTTGATCGAGGTGCCGTTGCGGGAAGCGGCGTGACGAGGGAGCGTTCGGTGCGTCGGTCGCTGGGTCGGAAGGGAGTGGGATGGCGTTTGCGGAAGAGGCGTTCGCTGCGTTTCGGCGAGGGGAGACCGACGCTGTCGAGCGGTTGAGTCGCGCGGAGCTCGGGCGGGCGAAGGCCGCGGGTGACGCTGCCGGCGAGGTTGATGCGCTGTGCATGTTGGCCAGGGTTGCCGTGCGGGGTGGGGACTTGGCCGGGTGCCGGGAGTTGGCCGTGGAGGCGCTCGAGGTCGCGCGCCGGAGCGGTGACTCGGCGTTGGAGCGGGGGCCGGTGCATGTGCTGGCGGCCGTCGCGCGGATGAGGGGCGAGCCGGCGGAAGCGCGGGAGTTGTTCGCGCGGAGCATCGCGTTGCGGGAGGAGGCGGGGCTGGCTGATCTCGTGGTCTGGGAGCAGCTGAACCTCGGGTACGTCGAGCTGGAGTCCGGCGCCGTCGGGCGGGCTCGGGAGTTGTTCGAGGGAGTTCGGCGGTACGCGAGGGAGCACGGCGTCGGTGACCTGGTGCCGTACGGCGAACTCGCGAGTGCCGTGCTGGCGGAGAGGGATGGAGATGCCGCGGGGGCCGTCCGGTTGCTGGCGGAAGTGGAGAGGGCGTTGCGGGAGCGGGGTCAGGTGCTCGATCCCGATGACGCCGAGGTGCGGGAGGCGTTGCGGGAGCGTCTTGTCACAGCACTGGGAGAGGAGGGGTTCAAGGACGAATACTCGAGCGAAAGCTAACCGTCCACTGTGGCCGGTGACGTCCAGCTCGCCAGGAGGCGCAGGCGTTCCTCGGAAGGGGAGCCCGGCTCGACGGTCGTGATGCCGAGGGTTTGTTCGGGGTCGTCGACGGGGGTCATGGCTTCGTAGCCCAGCGTCAGCTCGCCGACGAGCGGGTGGTGGTAGTGCTTGACGCCGTGGGTGCGTTCGAAGACGTCGTGGTCGGCCCACCAGCGGCGGAAGTCCTGGTCGCCCAGGGAGAGTTCGCCGATGAGCTCCGCGAGCGCCGGGTCGTGGGGGTAGCGGCCCGCATACAGGTGGAGGGTGGCGACGACGCCGCGGGCGGCGCCTTCCCAGTCGGTGTAGAGGCCGCGGACGGTGTCGTCGAGAAAGATGAGCCGGGCCATGTTGCGGGAGCGAGGAGGGAGGGCGCCGAAGTCGGAGTAGAGGGCGTTGGCGAGGCGGTTGGCGGCGAGCACGTCCATACGGCGGCCGAGCACGATGGCCGGCACGTGGTGGAGGCTGTCGAGCACGAGCTGCAGGCCCGGGCGGACGCGCTGGGGCGGCAGGGGCCGCGGCCGTGAGCGCGTGGGCTTGGCGAGGGTGAATAAGTGGGTGCGCTCGAGGTCGTTGAGCTGCAGGGCTCGGGAGATGGCGTCGAGGACGGACTCGGAGACGTTGAGGTTGCGGCCGCGTTCGAGGCGGACGTAGTAGTCCACGCTCACGCCCGCGAGCTGCGCGACCTCTTCGCGGCGGAGGCCGGGCACGCGCCGGGGGCCGGGGTGCGGGGTGAGGCCCGCGTCGGCGGGGGTGATCTTCGCTCGGCGCGAGCGCAGGAAGTCCCGGAGTTGCTCGCTCATGCGACCCAGCGTAAGGCCGATGTCCGCCTCGAGAGGGGGTCTGCTGGACCCCCGGTAGAGGGAGTCCTCTCGCCTCGGGTGCGAACGGTGGTTGCGTGGGAACCATGAAACGACGCATTCTCGGCGGCACCGGCATCTCCGTGAGCGAGTACGCGCTCGGCACGATGATGTTCGGCGCCATGGGCAACACCGACCACGACGAGTCGGTCCGCATGATCCATGCGGCGATCGACGCCGGCATCAACTTCCTCGACACGGCCGACGTCTACTCGACCGGGGAGTCGGAGGAGATCGTCGGCAAGGCGCTCGCGGGTCGGCGCGAGGGCGTGGTGCTGGCGACCAAGTTCGGCCTCCCCATGGGCGAGGACCCGAACCAGCGTGGCGGCTCACCGCGCTGGGTCAAGCGGGCGCTGGAGAACAGCCTGCGCCGCCTCGGAACCGACTACGTGGACCTCTACCAACTGCACCGGCCCGACCCGGGCACCGACATCGACGAGACGCTCGGCGCGCTGTCGGACCTCGTGCGGGAGGGCAAGGTGCGGGCGATCGGCAGCTCGTTCTTCTCGCCGGAGGAGACGGTGGAAGCGCAGTGGACGGCCGAACGCCATGGCCACTACCGGTTCCGCACCGAGCAGCCGCCGTACTCGATCCTCACGCGAGGCATCGAGCAGCGCGTGCTGCCGACCGCGCAGCGCTACGGCATGGGCGTGCTCACCTTCGGCCCGCTCAACTCCGGCTGGCTCTCCGGCCGCGCCGACCCGACGGCCGGGCACCGCAACGCCGGCCGCGGCGCGCAGATGTTCGACCTCTCGCGGCCGGGCGTCCAGGCGAAGGCCGACGCCGTCGCGGAGCTGACCAAGCTCGCCGCCGACACGGGGATCTCCGTGCCGCACCTGGCGATCGCGTTCGTGCGCGCCCACCCTGCGGTCACGTCGGTGCTGATCGGCCCGCGCCGGCCCGAGCACCTCACCGACCTGCTGGCCGGCGCCGACGTGGAGCTGAGCGACGACGTGCTCGACCGCATCGACGAGATCGTGCCGCCGGGGGTCGACGTGCACTCCGGCGACTTCTACATCAACCCCACGCCGGCGATCCTCGACAAGCGCCTGCGCCGGCGCTGATCACCGAGCCGCGGAGGGTCACTTGGCGGTGGCGAGCAGCAGCCCGATCACCTGTACGGCGTCGTCGAGCCGCGGCTCGCCCCCGAGGAGCTGGGAGTACATGAACGAGTCGCCGATGCGGATCACGGCCTGCGCGACGGCCGCCGTCGGCGCGTCGAAGCGCAGGCCGTTGCGGTCGAGCAGCTCGGTGAACAGGCGCGCCGCCCGGGACTCGACCTCGCCGGGCGACATGATCACCTTCGCGAACAGCACGGGGTCGCGCCGGGCGAGGTCTTTCAGCGGCGCGAGCGTGACGACGGTGCGCATGAACCGCTCGACCACCACCAGCGTCCGCGCGAGGCCCGGGGGACCGGTCACACCGGCCTCGATCGCGAGGTAGGTCCGTTCGGTGCTGTCGGCGAGTACGCGCCCGAGCAGCTGCTCGTGGTTGCCGACGCGCCGGTACAGCGTCGCGCGGCTCAAGCCGAGCTCGGTCGCGAGTGCCGACATGTCGATCGTCCGGCCGCGCAGGTACGCCTCGGTCGCCGCGCGGACGACGTCGTCGGTGGAGGGAGGGCCGGCCATCCGCGCAGTATGGCCGACTCCGCTTGCCAAAACACCCTGAACGTGAGACAAAACGTCTGTCTGTCTCAATGCGGAGGTGCGGTGTGGCCACGGTGACCGTGAACGGTGGGCAACAGGTCCACTACGTCGACCACGGTGGCGACGGCCCGGCCGTCGTCCTGCTGCACAGCTTCCTGATGGACGTCGACATGTGGCTTCCGCAGGTCGAGGCGTTGCGCGGCGACCACCGGCTGATCGCGATCGACGAGCGCGGCCACGGCGAGACCCCGGCCGACGGGCCGTTCGACTACTGGGACGTCGCCCGCGACGCGCTCGCGGTGCTCGACCACCTCGGCTTCGACCGCGCCGCCGTGATCGGCACCAGCCAGGGCGGGTTCGTCGGCCTGCGCATGGCGCTGCTCGCCCCGGAGCGCGTGACCGCGCTGGCCGTGCTCGGCACGTCGGCCGCCGCCGAGCCCGACGAGGTCGCCGCCGTCTATCGGCAGCTCGGCGACGTGTGGGCGCAGAACGGCCCCGACGGCGTGATCGACGGCGTCGCCGCCATCTGCTTCGGCGACAGCTTCGACGCCGCGGCGTGGAAGGCCAAGTGGCGCGAGCACTACCAGGGCGCGCAAGCCGGCCTGCTGATCGGCGTCCTTGCCGGCCGCGACAGCCTGCTGGAGCGCCTCGGCGAGGTCCAGACCCCGGTGCTCGTCCTGCACGGCACGGCCGACCGCGCCTACCCCGTCGAGAAGGCGGAAGAGCTCGTCAACGGCCTGCCGAACGCGAAGCCGCTGGTCACGATCGCGGACGGCGCGCACTTCCTCAGCCTCACTCACGCCGCCGACGTCAACCCGCACCTCAAGGGTTTCCTCGCCGCGCACGCCGCCGTGAACTGACCCGCGCGGCACCGGCGAAACCGCGGCACCGGCGGGCATTCGGGTGAGGATTTCCCTGCCTCTTGCCCGATCCTGGCGCATGTGAGACATGTGCCATGCTGGTCCTCAACGCGGAGGTGTCGGATGGCGACGGTGTCTGTCAACGGTGGGCAGCAGGTGCATTTCGTCGACTACGGCGGTGATGGCCCCGCTGTCCTGCTGCTGCACAGCTTCCTGATGGACATCGACATGTGGGAGCCACAGGTCCAGTCCTTCGGCGCGGACTACCGGCTCATCGCGATCGACGAACGCGGCCACGGCGGCACTCCCGCCGACGAGGACTTCGACTACTGGGACGTCGCCCGCGACGCTTTCGGCGTGCTGGATCACCTCGGCATCGAGCGGGCCGCGGTGATCGGCACGAGCCAGGGCGGGTTCATCGCCCTGCGCATGGCTTTGCTCCAGCCCGAGCGCGTGACCGCGATGGCCGTGCTCGGCACGTCCGCCGAGAAGGAAGCCGAAGGCACCGCCACGGTCTACCGGCACCTGATCGCCGCCTGGCTCGAAGCCGGGCCGGAGCCACTGGTCGACGGCGTTGCCGTCTTCTGCCTCGGTGACTACGAAGCGTCCGCGTGGAAAACGAAGTGGCTCGAGGTCCCGGGGGAGAAGTTCCAGCGGATCATGGAGACGCTCGTCAGCCGCGACAGCGTGCTCGAACGCGCGGGCGAGATCCAGCAGCCGGTGCTCGTGCTGCACGGCAGCGGAGACAACGAGTACCCGATGGCCCGCGCCGAGTCGCTCGTGGCCGCGCTGCCCAACGCCGAACCGCTGGTCACGATCGTGAGTGGCGCGCACTTCCTCAGCCTCACCCACGCGTCGGACGTGTACCCGCACCTGAAGAAATTCCTCGAAGCCCACGCTGCGGGCAAGTAACCCACTCGGAGGAGTTTCCGTTCCTCTCGCCACGCGTTAACTGATCAGGTGGCTGGGGTCACCATCGGTTCACAGAGAGGTGGAGCGGATGGGTGTGCGCGCGTTCGGGCGTCGGGTAGTGGTTCTCGTGGCGGCAGTGGGAGCATTCGCCCTGAGTACCGGCACCGCGGACGCGGCGGTGAAGGAGCCGACCGGCCCGGTCCAGCCGAACATCATCTCGGCCGCGCTGTACTCCGTGGTGCAGCCGACGATCGCCCCGCCCGGCGCCAACGACTGGAACTGCAAGCCGTCGGCTGAACACCCCAACCCGGTGCTGCTGTCCAACGGCACCACGGCCAACGCGTACGAGAACTGGGCCAACCTCTCGAAGGTGCTCGCCGACCACGGTTACTGCGTGTTCGCCGGAAACTTCGGCGGCTCGCCGGGCAGCTTCTTGCAGACCGTCGGCCCGGTCGCCGGCACGGCCGCGCAGCTCGCGGCGTTCGGGGACAAGGTCCTCGCGGCCACGGGGGCCGCGAAGCTGGACGTCGTCGGGCACTCCCAGGGCGGAATGAACCCGCGTTACTGGATCAAGTACCTCGGCGGTGCCTCGAAGATCGGCAAGCTCATCGGCCTGTCGCCGTCGAACTACGGCACGAGCTTGTTCGGCCTGCTCAGCACGCTGCAGGCCATCCCGCCGGTGCGTGATCTCGTGGGCCTCGCGTGCGCGTCGTGCAACGAGCAGTCCACCGGTTCGGCGTTCCTGACCGACCTCAACGCCGGTGGCGACACGGTGCCCGGCATCGACTACACCGTGATCCAGACCAAGTACGACGACGTGGTCACGCCCTACACCAACGCGTTCCTCAAGCCGGCGCCGAACGTCAAGAACATCGTGTTGCAGGACGTCTGCTCGGCCGATTTCACCGACCACCTGGGCATTCCGTACGACCCGATCGCCGAGCGCGAGGTGCTCAACGCGCTCGACCCGGCGCACGCGCAGACCCCGAAGTGCGTGTTCGTGCCCCCGGTGATCAGCTGAGCGACTGGTACATCACGTGCAGCCCCACGTACCCGTGCACCGGGTGGTGGAAAGCCCCGGGCACCGTGCCGATCACGGTGAAGCCGAGTGATTTCCACAGGGCGACCGCGCGGGTGTTGGTTTCGACCACGGCGTTGAACTGCACCCCGCGGTAGCCCTCGGCGCGCGCCCACTCCAGCATGTGCGTGCCGAGCGTGCGGCCGACGCCTCGACCGGCGGAAGCGGGCGCGACCATAAAGCTCGCGGTCGCGATGTGCGAGCCTGGTCCTTCGCGGTTCGGCCCCATCTTCGCCGAGCCGAGAATGGCGTCGGAATCGTTCCCAGCGACGACGGTGCGGCCGGGCGGGGACATCAGCCAGAGGTCGCGCGCGGCCTGTTCGCCCAGGTCGCGGGGCAGGGCGTAGGTCTCGCCGGCGGCGACGATGTCGTGCAGGAACGGCCAGATGGCAGGCCAGTCTTGGCCCGTCGCGTCGCGGATCAGCACGTAACGAGGATTCCAGAAGTAGGTACAAACGCGAACTCTTTTCGTCCCGTTGTGCCATTCCAGTTGTGCAGCCCCGCGGCCGAGTGTCACAGTCGTCGACATGTTCTGGCCGGTCCCTGACACCTGGAAGCCGAGCGACGACGCCGAGCTGGTCGCCGGCTGGCGCCTGTGGCTCGAGCTGAGCGACCGCGCTTGGCCCACGGCCGCGTGGGACGGCACACCCGCCGACGCGGTCAAGCAGCTGCGCGAACTGCTCGACGTGTGCGACGACATCGAGACTGTGTACCGCGAGACTTCCGCCGACCCGGCAGAGGAGTTCGTGCACGTCATCCAGTCGCTGGCGCTGTGCGCGAGCGCCGTGATCGGGCTGTGGTGGGACGACTTCGCGCCACTGGACTCCGACCGTGCGCCCAAGCTCCACGAAGATCTGCAGCGCTTCGCCGCGCACGCCGAGCAGGTGCTGACGCTGCTGGCCACCCATGGCGGCTGGGCCGCGCTCGACTCGGTACGCCGCCGCCCGGCCTGAGTCCATTCGGGACAGTCCGGTTGCGCTGAATGGCCCAATCGGCCCCGGTTTCGTGTCACGCGGGCGAAACCCGGGCACTCCGGCAACGGAGGTGCCCGGATGAACGCAGTCAGAACGAGAATCCCGATCGGCCGCACCCGCGGCAGCACGACCGCGCAAGCACTCGGCCGCGCCGGCATGGCCTGTTACGGGGTGGTGCACCTGATCGTCGCGTACCTCGCGCTGCGCATCGCGTTCGGCGGTGGCAGCGGTGCACCCGCGGACCAGAACGGTGCACTGCAGGAGATCGGCTCGAACGCGGCCGGCCGCGTAGTCCTGTGGGTGCTCGCGATCGGGCTGCTCGCGTTCGGGTTGTGGCAGATGCTCATGGCCGCGACCGGCTACCAGTGGGTGTCCGGTGGCGAACGGGTCCGCAAACGCCTCGGCTCGGCCGGGCGCGCGATCGTGGTGTTCGCGCTGGGCTACAGCGCGATCCGGATCGCCGTGGGCGCCGGTTCGGCCGCGGGCAACCAGCGTCAGCAGGAGGCCACGGCGAAACTCCTCTCGCTGCCGGCCGGGCCGGCGATCGTCGTGGTGGCGGCTTGTTGCGTGGCCGCGGTGGCCGTCGCGGCCGGCGTGAAGGGCGTGCGGCGGTCGTTTATGCAGGACCTCGACACCTTCGAGCTGCCGCGGGCCACCCGGCGCTGGGTGGCCCGCCTCGGCACCGGCGGTTACCTGGCGAAAGGCGTGGTTTTCGCCGTGATCGCCGTCCTGCTGGGGTACGCCGGTCTGCGGTCGGACGCGCGGGCGGCCGGTGGCCTCGACGCGGCGCTGCGGACGTTGGCCGGCCAGCCGTTCGGCACGGTGCTGCTCACGATCGTCGCGTTAGGACTCGCCGCGTTCGGCGCGTACTGCTTCGGGGCCGCGTGGGCACACCGGCGGTGATGCTCAGCGCGGCCGGTACTCGGCGAACTCACTGAAGAACACCCCCTCGCCCTGCGTCAGTGCGGGCAACGCCTGCTCGAACTCGTGCACGGACGCGGCCGGGATCGTGCCGGTGACGGTGCAGCCGGTGGCCGTGACCGTGGGCTCGTCGGGTACCGCGCGAAGCTCCACGAGCTTGCGGAGCACGCCGCTCACCGCGTTCGCCGGGGCCTCGGCCTCGAAGCTGTGCACGGGTTCGTGCACGCGGGTGACGGCTGCGCGCAGGGCTTCGGCGAGCGCGAGCGCGGTCATGCCGCGGAAGTCGCCGGCCGTGGTGAGTGGCGGAAAGAACGCGGCCTCGGTCAGGGTCACCACGCAGTCGATCACCGGGCGCGGACGGTGGCGCAGCTGTTCGTGCACGGTCTCCTCGATGGCCTTGTGGAACGCCAGCGGCAGTGAGCCAAGGTGCACTCCCAGCCGGTACGCGACGCCGGAGGCGGGCGGGCCGGGTTCCACGCGCAGGCCGACGTTGGCCCAGAAGTACACGCGTTCGTCAGGCGCGCGGTGGCCCACGGCGTGGCCCGCACGGCAGAGGCGTTCGACGAGCAGGATGCGGGACTCCTCGAACTCCGCGGCCAGGCCGAAGTCCTCGGCCAGCGTCGAGCGGATCACCTCTTTCTGGACTTCGCCGTAGAGCCGCACGGAGACCTCGTGTTCGTGGCGGCGGACGCTGATCAACGGGTCCTGTTCGGACAGTCGTTCCAGCGCCGAGTACAGGGCCACGGCGTCGTCCGGGTCGACGGGCCGCACCACCGTCTCCAGGCTGGGCGGGGCGAAGAATCCGGGCTCGGCGAGGGTGCCGGCGCGACCCAAGTGGTCGCCGATCCGCACATCCTTGAGGCCCCACACGCGGGCGACGTCGCCGGCGCACGCCGGGCCGTCGACCGGGGTGGCGCCGTGTTCGTAGACGCGCACGGCGGACGCGCGGCCGGTCAGCTCGGTGACCGTGCCGTCGGGTTCGCGGCGGTGGAAGGGAAACGGCGTGCGCGGGCTCAGTGAACCCGACCGCACCCGGATGTACGCGATCTTTTCCCCGGCGCGCCCGCGTTCGATCTTGAACACGGTGGCGGCTAGCTCTCCGGCCTCGGTGCGTTCCCTTGCCGGGAAGAGCTCCCGCACGCGCGAGACGAGCGCGGCCACGCCCGAGCCGGTGATCGCCGAGCCGAACACCACCGGGTGCACGGCTCCGCGCGCGACCTGGCGGACCAGGGCCGCGTGGTAGTCCGGTTCGCGTCCCTCCACATAGGACGCCAAGAACTCGTCGTCGTCCGCCAGCGCCTCGGCCAGCTCGTCGCCGGGTGGCAGCGGCACGGGTTTCGCCTGCGGTGTCCCGAGCCCGGTCACGGTGTCGAGCGCGACGCAACGCGGGGAAAGTCGCGTGCGCAGGGCGTCGAGCAGGGTGGTTTCCTGCGCGCCCACGCGGTCGATCTTGTTCACGAACACGAGCACGGGGATGCCGAGGCGCGTGAGAGTCCGCATGAGCACGCGGGTCTGCGCCTGCACCCCGTCGGCTGCGGACACCACGAGCACGGCGCCGTCGAGCACACCGAGGGCGCGTTCGACCTCCGCGATGAAATCGGAGTGGCCGGGGGTGTCCACGAGCGTCAGCCGGTGCTCGCCCGTGGTCACAGCGACCACGGCCGATTTGATGGTGATTCCGCGGCGGCGTTCGAGCTCCAGGGAGTCGGTCTGGGTGTCGCCGGAGTCGACGCTGCCGAGGTGGCCGATCACGCCGGTCTCGAAGAGCAGGCGCTCGGTCAGGCTGGTTTTACCGGCGTCGACGTGCGCGAGGATGCCAAGCGTGAGTGTCTTGAGTTGCGGGGTCATGAACGGGTGAGGTCCTCATCGATGCGATGGACAGGCCGAACTGGGGTCGGTCGGACTGTCGGCGCATCGGGGTCTCCTCACCGTCTCGAACAGGGCGGTCGGCACGATACCGCTCGGTGACGGACGCGTACAGCGAGTATTTTCCGGTGCCTGTCGGTTTCCTGTCGATCACTCGCCGAAGCGGGCTTCGGCGGCGCCCTCCGACCTACTGTGGGCCGGGACAGTGGGAAGATCACCGATCAGGAGTTTTCATGTTCGCTCGAGTCAAGGACGTCGCACTGCTGCTCGGCCGCATCGGCGTGGCCGTGGTGTTCTTCGCCCACGGCCTGCAGAAGTGGAACAGCGGGGTTGGCGCCACTGCGGACTTCTTCGGCCAGGTCGGCGTGCCGCTGCCCACGATCTCGGCGGTTTTCGTGATCATCCTCGAGGTGCTCGGCTCGATCGCGTTCGTCGCCGGCTTCCTGCTGCCGCTGATCGCCGTCGGCTACGTCGTGGACATGGCCGGCGCGCTGCTCTCCGTCCACGCGCCCAACGGCCTCACCGGAACGGGCGGCTACGAGCTCGTCCTGGTGCTCGGCTTGGCCGCCCTCGCCCTCGGCTTCAACGGCGGGCGGCTTTCCCTGGACCACGTCCTGTTCTGGCGCAAGCGCGAGGCCCGCACCACCCCGATGGCCGAGCTGGAAACCGTGTAACCACAGCGTCAGCGGGCTTCGGCCAGCACCGTCCGGATCACGTGCCGGGCGGTGTTCGCCATCGCCGCGTTCGTCTCCCGGTAGTACGGCAGGGCGACCAGCGCCTGGGAAAGCGTGCGGGCCCGGCCTCGGGCCCAGGTCGCGTCGTCCACGCCGAGCGCCTCGCGGAAGACCTCCCGCGCATCCACCGGCAGCAGGTTCCACGCGGGGAACAGATCGCAGGCCGGATCACCCGTCCCCGTGCAGCCGAAGTCGATCACCGAAGTCAGCCGGCCGTTCTCGAGCAGCAGGTTGCCCGGCATGAGATCGGCGTGCAGCCACACCGGCTCCCCGGTCCAGCCCGGCGCGCGCAGCGCCTGCTCCCACACGGCGAGCGCGGCGTCGCAGTCGACGCCCTCCTGTGGCAGGCCACGGAGTTCGCCGATCGCGGCCCGCGTCCACGGATCGAGCTCGGTGAGCGGTCCGCCGCGGTGGGCCCGCGGCGCTCGCGGCAAGGTGATGCTCCGCATCGCCGCCACGAACGCGGCCAAATCCTCGGCTAGCGCCAGCGCCAGCGGCTCGGTGAGCGCTTCCGCCTCGGGGTGCTCACCGGTGCGCCAGCCGTAGACCGACCACGGCCACGGATACTCCTCGGCGGGCTCCCCGGCCCCGACCACCTCCGGAATGGCGGTCGGCAGGCGCGAGGCGAGGCGAGGCAGCCACTTCTGCTCCAGCGCGACGTCCTTCGCCCCGCTCTCGAGCAGCGGCAGTCGCACGGCCAACTCCTCGCCGAGCCGGTACACGGCGTTGACCGTGCCGCCCGAGGGATGGCGCCGCACGGGCAGCGCCGCCCACCGCGGGAACTGCCCGGCGACCAGCCGCCGGACGAGGTCGTCGTCGAGGGGGTGCGGTTGTCCGGGGGTCATGGCACGTCATCCGACCCGGGGAAACCGTTGGCCGTCAAGCGGGTTTCCGCCGCTGACGGTCAGCCGAGGTCGGTGGTGGTGCGTTCGGCGTCGCGTTTGCGGTCGAGCTTCGCCGGGTCCGCGTGAGTGACCTGGACGAGGTGGGCGCTCGCGGCCAGGGGCACGAGGAAGCCGTCCAGGACGCCTTCGGGGATGGTCCAGTCCAAGGTGGACAGGGTGCGGTCGGTGGCGGTCAGACCCAGCTTTTCGGCGCGCGCACGGGCTTCCGCGAGCACCTCGTCCACTGTGGACGAGCCGAGCGCGGGAGTGTCCCCGGGGATGGGGGACATCGGTGTGAACTGGTCGCCCGACATCCGCGCCTCGGTGAGGTAGTCGAGGGCGCCGCCCGCCGGGGGAGTGGACAGGCCCCGGCCCATCGGGTCGAGGGAGACCACGGCGACGGCCGGTGCGTCGACGGAAGCGTCCGGGCCGATGAACACCACGCGCGCGCCGTTGGGCTCGGGGACCACGCGGGCGCCGCACCACCAGGCGCCGAGCAGGATGCCGGCGGTCTGCCAGTGGGCGGGCAGCTGCACGGCGACGTCGTCGCCCGGCTCGACGTCGAACTCGTCGACGAGCCAGTTGGCGGTCTTCGCGGCCCAGTTCAGCGTGGTCGCCACCGACAGCTCGACGCGGCTGCCGAGCTGGTCGTCGTAGTGCGTGATCAGCGGTTTCGCGGGCGACGCCAGCAGCGGGCGCAGCAGCTGTTCGGTCAGACTCATGAAGCCCAGGCTAGCCGGGGCCTCAGTCGACGCAGGGCACGCCGGGGATGCCCGACTGGAGCTGCAGTGCGGGGGCGCCGGCCGCGGCCCCGCCGCCGCCGGTGGGCGCGCGGCCGACCAGGCCGGCGACGAACTTGCGCACCGCCGCCGGGTCGATCTCGACGATGCTCTGCCCGTCGGCGCTGCGGCCGTTGGCCGTGATCACCGGCACGGTCGTGAAGTTCAGATCGCCGGACGCCACGCCCTTCACTTGCTGCGCGAAGTCGAGCACGTCGAGGCCGTCGTCGAGCGTGATCGAGCGGTGCACGGCGTCCATGAGGCTGCTCATCGTCGACGGGCTGGTCAGCGTGCCCGCCGACAGCACCTGGTGCAGCGCCGAGGACAGGAACGCCTGCTGGCGCACGATCCGGTCGAGGTCGCCGTGGGGCAGGTTCTTGCGCTGGCGCACGAACGACAGCGCCTCGCCGCCCGACACCGTCTGCACGCCGCGGCGGAAGTCCGCACCCGAGTCCTTGTCCGACGTCGAGTGGTTCAGGCACACCTTCACGCCGCCGAGCGCCTCGGTGAGCAGGTAGAAGCCCAGCAGGTTGATCTCGGCGTAATGGTCCACCCGGATCTTCGTGAGGTCCTGCACGGTCTGGACCAGTACGCGCCGGCCCTCGCTGTCGGAGTCGCGCTCGATCTTCGCCTGGTCGCGCTCGCCCTTGGCGCGCTCGGCGTCGGCGAACTTGGCCTTCGCCACGCCGTACGCCGAGTTGATCTTCGCCTGGCCGCGGCCCGGGATGTCGACCCAGCTGTCCCGAGGGATCGAGACGCCCGACGGCTTGCTGCCGTCCTTCGGGAAGCGCAGCAGGATGATCGTGTCGGTGTTGATCCCCGCCTTCTCCTCGGTGCGCAGCGACTTCAGCATGCTCAGCGGCAGCGGGTTGCCCTGCGCGTCGGTGCGGGCGTCGCTGCCGACGAGCAGGATGTCGGTGGCGCCGTCGTCGGCGGGCGGGGCCGGCGGTTCCCCCGCGCGGGGGGTGAGGACGTCGGTGGTGGGGACCTTGCTCTGCAGCTGGTCCTTCGTCACGTACGCGTAACCGGTGGCGCCGAGCGCCAGCACCGAGACGAGCCCGAGCGCGATCCGCCGGGTGATCCGGCCGGCGCGGCCCGGACGGACACGCGGGGTCCGCACTGTCGGCTGCGGCAGGTCCAACCGGGGGTAGGGCGACGGCTTCCAGTCGGAAGACTGTGCCGATTCGTCACTGTCCGTGTCCGAATCCGGCGTCTCGGCAGCTTCAGCCGGCTCGACGGCTTCTTCCGACGACGGCTCCGTCGGCTCCGCGCTCTCGGCCCGGTCCGGCTTGTCCTCGTTCTCGTCCACCCCACGTACCTCCCCATAGCCCAGCCTAGAGGCCGCCCCCGGCCGCCACGCTGAGTGCCCGACTCTAGTTGACGCAGGGCACTCCGCCGGCCGTAATCGGCGGAGCGGGTGGTGCGGCCGGCGCGCTGGGTTTGGTCGGGGTGCTCGTCACGGTCGGGGTCGACCCCGACCCGGCGCCCGCTCCGCGACGGTCCTTGCCGAGCAGCACACGCACGTGCCCGGCGGTGACGTCGGAGTCCGGCTCGGCCTCGAGGTCGCCGCCGAGGGCCTGGCGGACCAGCGCGAGCGCGGCGTCGTCGGCCGGGTTGTAGCGGATCACCGTGCTCGCCCGGGTCGACAGCATCGTGTCGCCCGCGAGCTGGAAACCCTTGCCCTGCAACAGGGTGTGGGTCTGCGTGGCGACATCGGCGCCGCTGCCGTCGAACAGCTCGACCGTCACGGCGCCGGCACCGGGCAGCGTGGCGGGCGTCGAGGTGGGGGTGTCGGGCGTGCCGTCGGAGGTGAGCCGGTCGACCTCCGCCTGCACCTGGGCCGGATCGACGCGCAGCACGTCGGCGCCGCCGATCACCGCGTTGCCCTGCGTGGGGATGGTGTGGAACTCGACGTTGCCGCCCGTCAGGCCGCGCATCTGCTCCGCGAACTCGGTGAGGTCCCAGCCCTCGGAAAGCACCACGGACTTCTTCACCGCGGCCACGAGCTGCGCGATCTTGCCCGGGTTGGTGAGCACGTCGCCGGAGAGGACCTTGTTGGCCAGCCCCGAGAGGAACGCCTGCTGGCGCGCGATGCGGTCGAGGTCGCCGTTGGGCAGGCCGTAGCGCTGGCGCACGAACGCGAGCGCCTGCACGCCCGAGATGCTCTGGCGGCCCGCCGGCAGGTCCACGCCGGACTTCTTCTCCTTCACGGCGCTGTTCAGGCACACGTCCACGCCGTCGATGGCCTTCGTGATCTCGTAGAAGCTCGCGAGGTTCACCTCGGCGTAGCGGTCGATCATGCCCGGCTTGCCGATGAACTTCTCCAGCGTGGCCACGAGGTTCTTGCGACCGGCCACCTTGGACTTCTCGTCGACGTCCTTGAGGTCGGCGTCGCCATGGTTCTGCAGCGTCTTGAACGTGTCGTTGTAGGCGTACACATACGCGCTGTTGAGCTTGTGCTTGCCGAAGCCGCCGGTGATCTCCACCCACGAGTCGCGCGGGAACGAGATGGCGACCGCGTGCTCTCCGTTCTGGGGGATGTGCACCAGGATCATCGTGTCGGTCTGCTTTTCACCGTCCGCGATGCCGGCGTGGAGCATGTCGAGCACCTCGCGCGGCAGCGGGTTGCCCTGCGCGTCGGTGCGGCTGTCCTGGCCCACGAGGAGGATGTCGATGGCGCCGTCGAGCGGTTTGGCGTGCGCCTCGGGCTGGTCGAAGATCTGCGTGGTCGTGAACCCGGTCTGCGGGTCGCCGATGAACTGCCAGCCGTACCAGGTCAGCGCCAGGACCACGATCGAGAACATCGAGAGCACGACCTTGCCACCGCGGCGCAGCACCACGAGTACGCCGCGGCCCCGCGTTGCCGGTACCCGCTGCGACGGCAGCGGCGACCCAGGCCACTCGGTCACGCGTTCCTCCCCCACCAGTGCCCTCGTGGGCACCGGAGTGCCTCCAGGAGACTCTACCGAGTCTCGTGTGAGTCATCCGTAGTCTGGTGGTCGGATTGCCCGGTCGGGCACGAGAAGCGGGCACGAAGGGTGGAGAAGGATGCGAGTCCTGGTCACGGGCGGTGCAGGGTTCATCGGATCGCACTACGTCCGGCAGGTGGTTTCGGGTGCCTACCCGACGCTGCGTGACGCCGAGGTCGTGGTGCTGGACAAGCTCACCTACGCCGGCAACGAGGCGAACCTCGACCCGGTCGCCGGCAGCCCCCGCCTGCGGTTCGTCCGCGGCGACATCTGCGACGCCCCCCTGGTCTCGGACCTGATGCGCGGCGTCGACCTGGTGGTGCACTTCGCGGCGGAGTCGCATGTGGACCGTTCGATCCTGGGCTCGGCCGACTTCGTGCTCACCAACGTGCTGGGCACCCAGACGCTGCTGCAGGCCGCGCTGGAGGCGAGCGTCGGCAAGTTCGTGCACGTGTCCACCGACGAGGTCTACGGGTCCATCGCGGACGGTTCGTGGTCGGAAGACCACGTGCTGGAGCCGAATTCGCCGTACTCGGCCTCGAAGGCGTCGTCGGACCTGATCGCGCGCTCGTTCTTCCGCACCCACGAGCTGCCCGTGTGCGTCACGCGGTGCTCGAACAACTACGGCCCGTACCAGTTCCCTGAAAAGGTCATCCCGCTCTTCACCACGAACCTCCTCGACGGGCTGAAAGTGCCCCTCTACGGCGACGGCCTCAACGTGCGCGACTGGCTCCACGTCGACGACCACTGCCACGGCATCCAGCTCGTCGCCGACGGTGGGCGGCCCGGCGAGATCTACAACATCGGCGGTGGCACGGAGCTCACCAACCGCGAGCTCACCGGGCGGCTGCTCGACGCGGTGGGCGTCGGCTGGGAGCGGGTGGAGCCCGTGGAGGACCGCAAGGGCCACGACCGGCGCTACAGCGTCGACATCAGCAAGATCAGCTCCGAGCTCGGTTACGCTCCGCGGGTGTCCTTCGAGGACGGTCTGGCGGGTACGGTGCGCTGGTACACCGACAACCGCGCGTGGTGGGAGCCGCTGAAGGGCCGCGCCGCGCTCGGCACATCCTGAACTTTTTTCGTGCTCGGCGAAGCTTTTGTGTGGAGGTAAGACGGTGCGGCTCGCTCTGCTCGTCCCCGGCGGTTCCGGCCAGCTCGGCCGCGACCTGGCAGCGCTCGCGGGTCCCGAGGTGGAGGTGGTCGCGCCGTCTTCGGCGGAGCTGGATCTCCGCTCGGCCGGCGAGGTCGTGAGGGCACTCGACGCCCTGGTTTCCCGCGCCGCCTCGGGTGCGGCCCCCGTGGTCGTGAACGCGGCGGCCTACACGGCGGTCGACGCGGCCGAGCAGGATGAGGTTCGTGCGTTCGGCGTGAACGCCGACGGACCGCGGGTGCTCGCCGCGGTGTGCTCGTCGCGGCGGGTGCCGCTGGTGCACGTGTCCACGGACTACGTGTTCCCGGGCGACGCTTCGCGGCCGTACGAGGTCACGGACGAGCTGGGCCCGAAGAGCGCGTACGGGCGGACCAAAGCGGCCGGCGAGGACGCGGTGCTCGGATCCGGCGCATCGGCCTGGGTGGTGCGGACGAGCTGGGTCTACGGCAAGAGCGGGGCCAACTTCGTCAAGACCATCCAGCGGCTGGAAGGCGAGAAGGACCAGCTGACCGTGGTGGACGATCAGGTCGGGTCGCCGACGTGGTCCGCGGACCTGGCCGGTGGGCTGGTGGAGCTGGCCGGGCGGATCGCGGCCGGCGAGGGTCCGTCGTCGCGGGTGCTGCACTGCACCGGCGAGGGCGAGGTGACGTGGTGCGGGTTCGCGAAGGCGATCTTCGAGGAGATCGGCGCGGATCCCGAGCGGGTGCGGCCGTGCACGACCGAAGAGTTCCCGCGGCCGGCGCCGCGGCCCGCGTATTCGGTGCTGTCCAACGCATCCTGGCGCGAGGCGGGGCTGACGCCGTTGCGGCCGTGGCGCGAGGCGCTGGCGGAGTACTTCCGGAGCTGACTCGTGAGCGGCGCGCGCCGGTTCCGTCGGCGGGCGCCACCCCCGAGCGGATCAGCGGCCGGCGGCCCGGCGGTAGGCCTCGACGGTCAGCGTCGCGCAGTTGCGCCAGGTGAAGCCGGCGGCGTGCGTGCGGCGGGCCGTGGACGTGGCCGTCGCGTGCGGATCGAGCACGGCTTGCCGCAACGCCGTCGCCAACCCGTCGACGTCGTCGTAGGGCACGAGCGTCGCACACGGACCGGCCACTTCCCGCAGCGCCGGAATGTCCGTGCAGACCACGGGAACGTCGGACGCCATGGCCTCCAGCACCGGCAGCCCGAAGCCCTCGTCGCGTGACGGCAGCACCAGCGCGGCCGCCCCGGCGACGACGGTCCTGAGGTCCACATCGGACAGATAGCCCGTCTGTCCGGAGCGCGGCAACCGCGGGAACGGGCCCGGCCCGGCGAAGACCAGCGGCGGCAGATCGGGCGCCGACGCGTGTGTGCGGGCCAGCCAGTCGAGGCCCTTGCGCGGCCCGGCGGCGCCGGCGAACAGCAGGTACTTCTCGGGCAGGCGGAGCTTCGCGCGCTGGCCGTCGTCCGGCGGGCGCGCGGTGAACCACGCCGGGTTCACTCCGAGTGGGGTGACGACGATCTTGTCGCGCGAGACGTCCAGGCGCTCGGCCACCGAGTCGGCGACGGCCGAGGTGGGGGTGCAGATCACGTCGGCGCGGCGGGCGCCGCGGCGCACCAGCTCCGGCAGCGTCCGGTCGGACGGCGCGAGCTCACCGGGTTCGTCGAGGAACGCCAGGTCGTGGATGGTCAGCACGCCCGCGGCGCGCAGGCGGCCGGGGAGGACGAAGTTGGTGCCGTGGACGACGTCGGTGGGCCCGGCGAACAGCTCGACCGGTGGGAGCTCGGAACGCAGCCACGCGCGGCGCAACAGCCGCGCGGGCACCGGCATGCCGCGAGCCCGTGCGCCGTGGGGCAGGACGCCGCGCAGCTTTCGCCAGCCGCGCAACGTGAACGCCACCGCGCGAGGGTCCACTTCGGACATCGACGCCAGTTCCTCGCTCAACGCCGCCGTGTAGCGGCCGATGCCCGTGCGGGAGCCGAGCAGCGGGGTGCCGTCGAGCAGCACGCGCAGCGGTCGGTCAGCCACGGCGCAACCGTTGCCGGGCGACCTTGACGACCCGGCCGCCGACGCGGCGGGCCAGCTCGCTCGCGCCGCCCTGCGCGAGGTACTCGCGGACGAGGTCGACGTCGCGGCGGACCAGGGCCGTGCCGCGGACCGGGGCGGTGGTCGTGAGGTCCGCGGTGCCCGGCAGCCGGTCGGCGGCGGGCCGCGGGTTGCGGCAGAACTCCACCAGCGGCTTCAGCGCCTCCGGCCATGCGTAGCGGCGCGCGACCTCGGCGATCCGCTCGACGCAGCCGGCCGCGAACTCCTCGTCGTACAGCGACTTCTCCAGCGCGGCCGCCAGCGCCTCCGCGTCCTCGGCCGGCACGACGACTCCGAGCCGCTCGGTGCGGACGAGGTCGGCGAACGCGTCGCCGTCGGTGGTGACGATCGGCAGGCCCGCCCACAGGTAGTCGAGCACGCGCGTGCGGAAGGCGAACGTGGTCTCGACGTGCTCGTAGTGCGTGGTCACGCCGCAGTTGGCGTCGAGCAGCCAGTTCTGGCGCTCGCCGTAGGGGACCCACTGCTCGTTGAAGAACACGTGCTTGTCGGTGAGGCCCAGCGAGTCGGCCAGGCGGATGGTGCGCGCGCCGATGTCCATCTCGGCGACCTCGGGGTTCGGGTGCTTCATACCCAGGAACACGAGCCGCGCGTCGTCCCGGTTCTGGCAGAGCAGATCCATCGCACGGATGAGCGTGAGCGGGTCGAACCAGCTGTACACGCCGCCGGCCCACAGCACCACTCGGTCGGACTCGCCGAGGCCCAGCGACGCGCGCAGGCCGGGGCCGGTGCGCACGGGTTCCTGCGGCGAAAGGCCGAACGGCACCACGGCCAGCAGTGACTGCGTGGTCGGGTCGGCGTCGTAGAGCCGCGGCGACAGCCGGCCCAGCGCGGCGAGGTGGCCGAGCCAGAAGTGGCGCTGCCGCTCCGACGCGCAGAGGAAGAAGTCGGCGCGCTCCAGCTGTGCGTCGAGGACCTTCGTGACGCCCGCGAGGTCGAGGGCGCGCTGGTCGTCGGCCACGCCCTTGCCCTGCTCCAGGAGCTCGAGGTGCATGGGGTCGTAGACGTCGGCGACCACGATCTTGTTCGCGTGCTGTTTCTTCAGCGTCGGCGCGAGCTCCAGGACGTGGCCTTGCAGGATGATCACGTCGGCCCACTCGACGGGCGCGTCGAGGTCGCGGAACTTGCCCGAGCTGATCTTGAACGCGGCGGGTGGCGGCGAGAGCAGCGGGTTGGTGGTCATCAGGTGCACTTCGTGCTCGGCCGCGAGCGTCGAGGCGATGTTCCACGCGCGGATCGCCGGGCCGGCCATGCGCTCGGTGATCGAGTCGCCCGTGAGCACGAGGATCTTGCGGCGCTGGCCGAACACGGCCTCGATGCCGAAGGCTTCCACGAGGATGTCGTGGGCGCGCAGGTAGTCCGGCAGGGGGTACGCGGGCTCTAAAGCCTTGCGCAGCAAGGGAAGCAGGTCGGCGTCGGTGCGGACGCGCGCGGCCTGCTCCTCGGCGCGCGACTCGGCGAGCGACGGCATCATCTCCACGAACCGGTCGATGGCCAGCACGCCCGCGACCGTCGTCCGGGGCACCGCGAGGTCGCCCGTCTCGACCGGGCCGACGCCCTTTTCGAGGTTGAGCTGCTCGGGGTCCAGGCCGCCGCGCGCGGTGGCGCGGCGCACGGCCAGCGCGAGCGCCGCGGGCAGGGCCTTGGCCAGCGACTCGTCGGAGAGGTTCTTGTAGAGGGCGGCGAGCGCGTTGCGTTCCAGCAGGAAGGTCTCGCGGCCGGTCTCGGGCGCGTCGACGGCCGACATCGTGCCGTGGTGGCGGTGATACGCCAGCGATTCCGGCACGTAGCGCACGCGCCAGCCGCGCAGGTTCAGCCGCCAGCCCAGGTCGACGTCCTCGTAGAACATGAAGAATCGTTCGTCGAAGCCGCCGAGCTCGGCGAACACCGAAGCGCGCACGAACATCGCCGAGCCGGTGCCGAAGAGGACGTCCTTGGCGACGTCGCGTTCCGCCTCGGGCACGTCGGCCAGCGGGCTGCCCGCGTGACGCTTGTAGCCCATGCCGAACCAGGTCAGGCCCGCGTCGACGAAGTCGGTGCCGGTGCCGTCCCAGTCGACGACCTTGCTGGCCACCGCCGCGACGGTCGGCTGCGCCCGCAGCTCCGCGACGGCCGCGGAGACCCACGCGGGCGCCGGGCGGGCGTCGTTGTTGAGGAAGGCGAGGACGGTGCCGCCTGCGTGCTTCGCACCGAGGTTGCAGCCCCCGGCGAAGCCGCTGTTCACGGGCGACTCGATCAGCGTCACGTCCGGCACGGCGGCGCGGATGCGCTCGGCGTCGTCGCCCCCGGAGGCGTTCTCGACGCAGATCAGCTCGACGTGCTCGTAGTCCAGCTCGGCCGACAGCGCGCGAAGGCAGGTGATCGTATCTTCGGCGCCGCGGTAGTTCACCACGATCACCGAGACGAGCGGTTGCGGTTCCCCCAGCGGCAAAACGAGCTCCTGTCCGTGGTGTCGGGCCTGACCCAGCTTAAAGGCCCGCCCAGGCGTCCCAGATCGCCCCTCGGCCGAGGGTGGTGATCGCGCCTGTGCGTCTGCGGGCGTGGAGGGTGGCGGGGAGCCTGATCGCGACTTCGGCCAGCACGCGAGCGCGAAGGCCGATGTGGAAGTTGGCGGCGTCGGGCTTGCTGCGGCGGAGGGGGAGCAGTGCGGTGATCAGGGCGAAGCGGACGATTTCGCGCACGGCGATCGTGGCCGGGGCGCAGCGCAGGAGCATGAGGAGACGGTTGCGTTCGTTCCAGCGGTGGAACAGGGGCGAGCCCGGTTTTGTGCTCGCGCCGTGGAGGTGGCGGACGCGGGCCTTCGGGGCCGAGACGACGTGCCACCCGGCCAGGCGCAGGCGCCACGCGGTGTCGGTGTCTTCGTAGTAACAGAAGAAGCTCGCGGGGACACCGCCGACGGCGCGCACGGCGTCGGCCCGCAGGAGCGCGGCGCCGCCGCAGAA
This sequence comes from Amycolatopsis sp. NPDC005232, assembly GCF_040607795.1. NCBI lineage: Bacteria > Bacillati > Actinomycetota > Actinomycetes > Pseudonocardiales > Pseudonocardiaceae > Amycolatopsis > Amycolatopsis sp. NPDC005232. Next base: position 142,332 of record NZ_JBEXHL010000009.1, read on the forward strand.
GCCGAAGACCTCGTCGACGGGTTCGGTGAGGTCGGCGCCGTGGCCGTCGGCGGTGAGGCGGACGCCGGTCGACTGCGTGGTGCCGTCGGCGAGCTCCAAGTGGCTCGTGACGGCGGCGGCGAGCGGCTGTTCGTCGAGGGTGTCTTCGAGCTCGGCGAGCCAGGTGGGTTCGGGCGCGGCGTCGTCGTTGAGCCAGGCGATGGCCGGGGTTGTCGTGCGGTCGAGGGCCACGGCCATCGCGCCCGCGTAGCCCGTGTTGCGACTGAGGCGGATGACCTGCGGTTTCGACGGGTGGGCCGCCAGGAGGGCGGCCGTGCCGTCGTCGGAGGCGTTGTCGATCACGAGCGTCCGATGTGGACGCGTCTGGGCGGCGAGGGCGTCGAGGCAGGCTTCGACGTGAGCCGCGCCACGCCAGGTGACCACGACGACGGTGCTGCCGGTTTCCGCGCTGGTCACCTGGGTGAGAATAGCGGCGTGCCCGAACTGGTAGTGCTCGCCGAGCAGCTGCTCGCCCCCGTCCCGGGTGGTACGGGCCGGTACACCGCCGAACTGCTGCCCGCGCTGGCGCGCACCGCGCCGCCGGGCTGGACGGTGTCGAGTGTGGTCGCGCGCCACGCAGACGTATCGCCTGCCGTTGTCGAAGGCGTCGAGGGGCCGCGCGCGCTCCCGGTTCCGCCGCGCGCCCTGGTCGGCCTGTGGCAGCTCGGCGTGCCCTGGTGGCCGGGCGGCGACGCGGTCCACGCGCCGACGCCCTTCGCGCCCCCGCGCCCGCCCGCGGGCCGCACGCTCACCGTGACCGTCCACGACACCGTGCCGTGGACCCACCCCGAGACCCTCACCGCCCGCGGCGTGAGCTGGCACCGATCGATGATCGCGCGAGCCGCGCGCCGGGCGTCGACCTTGATCGTGCCGACGCGAGCGGCGGCCGACGAGCTGGCCGTGCTGGTGGACGTGACCGTGCCGGTGCGCGTCGTGCCCCACGGCGTGACGGTGCCTCAGGGACAGGCGGCGCTGGACCTGCCGTCGAAGTACGTCCTGGCCGTCGGCACGATCGAGCCGCGCAAGGGCATCGACGTGCTGGTGGACGCCGTCGCCGCGGTGGGCGATGTCGCCTTGGTGCTCGCCGGGCAGCCCGGCTGGGGCGGCATCGATCCGGTGCAGCTCGCGGCTTCGCGCGGCCTGACGGACGTGCACGTCCTGGGCAAGGTCACGGACGCGGAACTGGCCACGGCCCTGCGCGGCGCGAGCGTCCTGGCCGTGCCCAGTTTGGCGGAGGGCTTCGGGCTGCCGGTTTTGGAGGCCATGGCTTCCGGAGTGCCGGTGGTGCACACGGACGTGCCGGCGCTGGTGGAGGTCGCCGGTGGTGCGGGGGTGGTCGTGCCGCGGGGTGATGCGGTGGCGTTGGCGGCCGGGCTGCGCGAGGTGCTGGGCTCGCCCGAGCGGGCCGCCGAGCTGGTCACCCGCGGCCGTGCCCGGGCGCGGGAGTTCACCTGGCGCGCCGCCGCGGAGGCCGTGTGGGCCGCGCACCGGAAACGGTCCTGACCACGGCTGACCCGGTCCTGCTCACGGTGCCCGCCCGCCGACCGGGTGTCGGCGGGCGGGCACCGTCGTCAGCGGCTCACTTCACCCACTTGCCGGGTGTGGGACGTCCCGGAACGGTCGTGGTGCCGGTCCAGTCGACGGAGTTGCTCGCCGCACCGAAGCCGCCGGGCTGTTTGCGCAGGACCAGCTCGATCGGCCGGCCGCTCTGCATGGCGGCGGCGAACGTGTGGTGCTTGTCGCCGTCGATCGTGAGCTGACCCGGTTTGTTCGGGGGGTAGTAGACCGGGACCTGTGTGGGGGTATCCATCTGCCCGTCCTTCTTCCACTGGGCGATCTTGTCGTCGATGACGCCCTGGAAGACGTGCTCCTGCTGGCCGGCGACACCGTTGAACCGGGTACCTCCGATCTTCTGCGGTTCGGGGGTGAAGGTGTAGGTCCCTTCCACCCGCTTGACGCCGAACTTCGTGCCCTCCGGAGCCGGGTGGAAGTCCGTCCTCGCCGCGGGCGGCTTCGACCCCGGGTTGGTGTTGGTGCCCACGCCTCCGTGCGGAGCGGGGTTGGTGTCGGTATCCGGTTTGGTCGTGGCCGGTTCCGGCTTCGGGTCCGGGTGGGAGCCAGTTCCGGCCGGGTCCGGCTTGGGAGCCGGTTCGGGCTTCGGCGCGGAGGTGTCCGGGGTGGAGGAGTCCGGTTTCGCCGTTGATGCGGTCGTGGAATCCGAATCCGGCTTGGCTGCGTCCGGCTTCGGATTGCCTTGCAAGCCCGCCGGCTTCGGGGCCGGCGTCGGCTTGCCCTGCAATTCCGGTGGCTTCGGGGCCGGCGTCGGCTTGGACTGCAAGCCCGATGGCTTCGCGGGCAGCTTCGGCTTTCCGGTCAAGGGGTCGATCGGCGCGGGCGGGCGGTTCTTGAGCGGCGGTGGGGTCGGCTTCGCCGTGCTGCCACCGGTGTTGCCGGCGTTGTGGCCGGCGTTCGGCGTGGCCGGCGCCGGGTTGGCGGAACTGGCCTTGGTCGAGCAGTTCATGAGTCCGAGCGCGTCGAACTCCGCGAACGGGTCGGTGACGTAGGCGTAGGGGTCGGGGCCTGGTTCGAGGCCCAGCGGGTCCTGGCTCAGGTACCTCGCCGTGGCCGGGTCGTAGTAGCGGAACACGTTGTAGTGCAAGCCGGTCTCGGCGTCGGCGTACTGCCCGGGGAAGCGCAGCGGGGTGGCCGCCGCGGTGAGCTCGCGGCCGGTCAGCGTGCGGCGGCTGGTCCAGGCCAGCGCGCCGCGGTCGTCGAGCAGGTCGGTCGGCGTGCCGATCGAATCGGTCACGAACGTGTGGAACACCTCGCCGCGCGCGCCGTGCTCGGACTGCGCCACCGGGGCCGGCGTGCCGGGCAGGTGGTCCCACGTGACGATCCCGTCGGGGCGGGACTCCTCGATCAGCGTGGTTCCGTCCCACGTGTAGTGGGTCGTGTGCGTGGTGCCGTCCGGGTGGCGGGAGGTCTTGCCGATCCGGCGGCCCAGCGGGTCGTAGTGGTAGTGCCAGACCGTGCCGTCGCCCGTGGTGACCGCGGCGAGCCGGTCGCCGGACCAGCTGAAGGTCTGGCCGGCCTGCCGGCGGACGCGGCGGCCGTGCTCGTCTTCGGCGACCGCGGCACCCGGCGGCGGCACGGGTGTGCCGGCGCTGTCGTAGCGGTACTCCTCGCGCCCGCGCGCCGTCGTCACGGCGATGATGCGGCCCGCCGGGTCGCGGGCCAGGGTCGTGGCGCCGGTGACGTCGTCGCGCAGCCTGGCGAGCGAGCCGCCTGGCTGGTAGGTGAACCCCCGGCGCTGCACGGTGGCGGGACCGGCGGTCACGGTCTGCGAGGTGAGCGCGCCTCCGGGGCCGTAGCTCTGGGACAGCTTGGAGACGCCGTCCGCGGTCCGGGCCGTCACGCGGCCGTCGGCGTCGTAGCGGTACTCGACGACGTGGCTGCCCGTGGCGAGCCGGATCGGGCGGTCCAGGTCGTCGAACGTCCAGGTGCTCTCCAGCCCGCCCGGCGTGCGGCGCCGGATGGTGCCGGGACTGTAGGCGAACTCGACGCTGCGGCCGTTGACCGTTTCGCGGACCACGCGGCCGAACTCGTCGCGCTCGAACTCGACGGCCGACTCCCCGTTGTCCGCGTGGACGAGCATGCCGACCGGGTCGTAGTGGTAGGTCGTGGTCCGCTCGGGCGCCCGGACCTCGACGAGGTTGCCGAGTGCGTCGTAGCGGTACTCGGTGGGCTCGCCGGCGGGATCGGTCGACAGCATGAGGTGCCCGGCGCTGCCGTAGACGTAGGTGCGGGTGCGGCCGCCGAAGTCGGTCTGGTGCACGAGACGGCCGAGCGCGTCGTAGCGGTAGTGCCACGTGCGGCCGAGCGGGTCGGTCACGGACGTGAGCCGCAGTTCCGTGTCGTAGCCGTAGGTGGTGCGCGCGCCCGAGGGGTCGGTCACGGCGGTGAGCTTGTCGAACGGCCCGTACTCCCGCCGCGTGCGGCGGCCGAGCTCGTCGGTGTGCTCGATCTCGTTGCCTTCGCCGTCGTAGCGCCAGAGTTCGCGCTCGCGCCGTTCGGTCGAGCGCGCCGCGCGCAGCCCCTCGACGGTCCAGCCGAGGCGAACCCGCCCGCCACCGGCTTCGGGCACCTCGCGGGGACGGCCGAACTGGTCCGTCTCCACGGCGTCCGGATTCGCGGGCGGGGCTTGGTCGAGGCTGATCGCCGAGGCGATGCCGACCTGCTCGGTCAACGGGTCCGGCGCGCCGTTGTCGTAGCGGCGGTAGAAGGTCCGCTCCCCGTCGTCGACGGTGATCGCGACGACCTGACCGGACTCGTCGTGTTCGGGCCGCGCGACGGAGCCGTCGGGGCGCGTGATCGTGGCGAGCACGCCGTCGCCGTCGTAGGTGTAGCGGGTGGCGCGGCCGAGGGAGTCGGTGCGCGCGAGCAGCCGGTCGTAGCGGTCCCACTCGAAGTGCGTGACGTCGCCGAGAGGATCGGTTTCGGACACCACCTGGTGGGCGTCGTTGAGCCGGAACTCCGTGGTGTGCCCGAGGGAATCGGTGTGGCGGGTGAGGTGATCGCCGTAGTCGAAGGCCCCGTTGAGGAACCCGTCGACGCCTTCGGTGCGGACGCAGCGGCCGCGCTCGTCGTAGACGTAGCGGTATCGGACGCCGTTGCGGTCCTGCCAGCCGGTGACCCGCCCGGCGAGGTCGTAGTCGAACAGCTGGGGGCGGCCCGAGGAGTTGACCACCTCGGTGAGGCGGCGGCGCTCGTCGTAGCCGAAGCGCAGGACCCGCACGTCCGCCAGGGTTCCGTCGCCGAGCACTGCCAGCTCGGTGACCCGGTTGTTCTCGGTCCGCACGGCGACCCGCACGCCGTCGTCGCGCCGCAACAGCGCGGGTGCGCCGAGGTCGTTGTAGAACACCTCGACCCGGTGCTGCTTCGAGGTGATCGCGCGCAGCGCGAGCCGGTGGCCGGTGCCGGGGAACTCCAGGTCGCGGTCGCCGGCGTGCAGCGAGTAGCCCCGCTCGGTGCGGGTCAGCGGCCAGCGCGGGCCTTCGAGCGGCCAGCGCGTGCCGTCGCCGAGTGCGTAGACGAGGATCTTGCCGTCCGGCGCGAAGTAGCAGACGTGCTCGTCGTCGACCTCGAGCCGCTGGTCGATGCTCGACGCCCAGGACGGGCCGAACCAGCGGCCGGCCCGGTAGGACGAGACGTGCGTCCGCTCGAACAGCAGGGTGCCGAGGTCGAGGTCCAGCTGTTCGATCACCACCTCACCGGTGGCGACGTCGACCGGGTCGGACTTGCAGACGCGGTCGTCGGTGCCGACGGAGCGGTCGCGCGGGTTGCCGGGCTTGTTCGAGGAGGGCGTGGTCGAACCCGACGTGTCCGGGGTGTCTTTCGGCTTGGGCGCGGGGATGTCGCCGCCCGTCGCGCCGTCGCTGCCCGAGGGCGAGTCGCCGCCCGGGCTCGACTTGGCCGGGGGAGGCGGGCCGCCGTCGTCGAGCTTCGGCGCGCTGGAGGTCGTGGTCGTGTCGTCGCCGCCCTTGCCTGCGGGCGGGGTGTCCTTGGCGGGCGGGGTGTCCGAGCCGTGGTAGCCGGCGCTGGACGTGGTGGTGCTGTCGCCGCCGGGTGCCGGCTTGGGCGTGTCCTTGCCGGGGCCCTTGGGCAGCCCGCCGGGCTCGGCGCCCTTCGAGATCTTCCCCGGCTTGAGGTTCTTCAGGCTGCCCGCGGCGTCCTGGAAGAGGTGGCCCGCCTTGGTCAGCAGCTTGCCGAGGTCGCCGAGCGCCTTGACCAGGTTCTTCACCAGTTCGGCGAGGTCCTTGGCGGTCTTCGCGACGAGGTTGACCACCTGCGGTACGACCCAGCTCAGGCCGACGCCCAGCGTGAAGATCACCTGCAACGCCCAGGAAACCATGTGCCCGACGACCTGCGCGATCGTGTCCCGCACCAGCATGCGCACCGCGGCGACGACCTCGCCGGCGGTCTTCACCCCGCTCGACGCGCCTTCGGACGCTTGGGAAGCGCCTTGGAGGAGCTTCGAGACTTCGTCGGCCTGCTTGCGGTACGCGTCGGCCGCGGAGCCGGCCCAGCTCTGCAGGTCAGAGTTGACCAGGTCGATCATGTCCGACGAGACGGAGGTGAGCTCGTCGGCGATGTTCTTCCAGGTTTCCGAGGCCGCCGTGATCTGGTCGGGGTTGCCCGCGAGCTTGTCGAGCGCCTCCTTGAGCGGGCCGACGTGCTCGATCAGCCAGCCGACGCCGTTGGCGAGGATCGCGCCGAACGGGTCGGCGACAACGGAAAGCGCGTCCATCGCGGTGCCCGCGACGCCCATCACCGTCGACGCCCAGTCGCCGCTCTCGATGCCTGTCTTGAGGCTCTGGGCGTCTTCGAGGATCGATATGCCGGAGACGGCGGTCGTCGAATCCTTGGGCTGCGCGACCAGCGGGTTGGACATCGGGTTCTCCTGTTCTCGGTGCTCCCTGGGACCAGCACGAGGAGGTCACCCCAACGGTTCAAATCTCCTTGATCGGCGGGCGTGTGAGGACACCCGGTCATGTCGGAAGGGGCACCCCGGCGGAGCTGTCAACCGGGCCTGTGCCGGGTCACGCACTGTCAGTTCGTCGGTTCCTTACTTGCTCGCTGGGTGATCGCCGTACTCTGCTCACGTGACCGGTGATCCCCGTGTGTTGATCGACGCGACCGCGGTGCCCGCGGATCGGGGTGGCGTCGGCCGGTACGTGGACTCGCTCGTCGCGGCCTTGGACCAGGACGGTGCGCGGCTGACGGTCGTGTGCCAGCCTCGTGACCTGTCGCTGTACGACCGGCTCGCTCCCGGCGCGCGCGTGGTGCCCGCGTCACCCGCGACGTCCACCCGCACGGCCCGTCTGACCTGGGAACAGGCGACGTTGCCGCGGCTCGTGCGCCGGCTCGCGGCCGATGTCGTCCACTCGCCGCACTACACGATGCCCCTCGCGAGCGGCGCGGCTTCGGTCGTGACGCTGCACGACGCGACGTTCTTCACCGACCCCGTGCTGCACTCCTCGGTGAAGGCGCGGTTCTTCCGCGCGTGGACCGTGGCCGCGCTGCGCCGCGCGACGCTGTGCGTCGTCCCGAGCCAGGCGACGGCGCTGGAGCTGGGCCGCGTGACCCCCGTCCGGCACGCGGAACTGGAAATCATTCACCACGGCGTGGACACGGAACGCTTTCACCCGCCGTCCCCCGAGGAGATCGCCGCGGCTCGCGCGGCCGTCGGCATCGGGCGGACGCCGTACATCGCCTTCCTTGGGGCGCTCGAGCCGCGCAAGAACGTGCCGGCGCTGATCCGCGGCTACGCCCGGGCGATGTCGGGCGAGCGCGACGCCCCCGCACTGGTGCTCGCCGGCCAGCCGGGCTGGGACACGCAGGTCGAACGCGCCCTGGACGCCGTGCCCCACCGCCTGCGCGTGATCCGCGCCGGGTACCTGCCCTTCGGGACTCTCGCGGGCTTTCTGGGCGGGGCCGAACTGGTCGCCTACCCGTCCCTGGGCGAGGGCTTCGGCCTGCCCGTGCTCGAAGCCATGGCCTGCGGCGCCGCCGTCCTCACCACCCGCCGCTTGTCGCTACCGGAAGTCGGCGGCGACGCCGTCGCCTACTGCGGCGTCGGCGCGGGCGACGTGGCCGCCGCGATCACCGAACTCCTCGCCGACCCGTCCCACCGCGCCTTCCTCTCGGCGGCCGCCCAGCAGCGCGCCAAGGACTTCTCCTGGGCGACGACGGCGGAGCGTCATCGGGAGGCGTATGGGAAGGCTTGGGATCGGCATCGCCGAATGCACTGACCGGCGCGGTTGAACGCTGCGCGGGTGCTCGCCGAAACCGGCGGCTTGGCGGACGGTCGCGTGCCCCGAAGACCGCCCGTCATCACCCTCGGTGACGGGGTCGATGCATGCCCGTAGCCGTGTGTGAACGGGGGACAATGGGTGCCGTGACTGAGCAGCGCAGCTACGGCGACAATCTGGCCGTCGTGACCGTGACCTACTTTCCCGGCGACATGCTCGAGAAGTTCCTCGACACGCTGGAAAAGGCGACCGACCGTGAGGTCCGCGTGGTGGTCGCGGACAACGCGTCCACGGATGGCGGGCCCGAGAAGGCGGCGGAGCGCGAGAACGTCCGGCTGGTCAGCATCGGCGAGAACGTCGGGTACGGCACGGCCGCCAACCGGGGCGTGGCGGCGCTCGGCGACAGCTACGGGTGGGTCGTCGTGGTCAATCCGGACCTGGAGTGGGAGCGGGGGTCGCTGGACGCGCTCCTCGAGGTCGCGAAGCGGTGGCCGCGTGGGGGTGCGTTCGGGCCGTTGATCCACGACCTCGACGGGACCGTCTACCCGTCCGCGCGTCTTCTGCCGTCGTTCGGGCGGGGGATCGGGCACGCCGTCTTCGCGAAGGTCTGGCCGGGCAACCCGTGGACGCGTCAGTACCGCCAGGAGAACGCCACGCCGCAGGAGCGCACGTCCGAGTGGCTGAGCGGTTCGTGCCAGCTGTTCCGGCGCGAGGCGTTCGACTCGGTCGGCGGCTTCGACACGCGCTACTTCATGTACTTCGAAGACGTCGACCTCGGCGACCGCCTGGCGAAGGCCGGCTGGCTGAACGTCTACGCGCCCTCGTCGAGCGTGATGCACATCGGTGGCGTGTCCACGGCGCGCGTGTCGAAGAAGATGCTGCGCGCGCACCACGCCAGCGCCTACCGCTACCTCGCCGACCGGCACCAGGGCGTGCTGTGGAAGCCCGTGCTGGCGGCGGTGAAGCTCGGGCTGGCCGTTCGCGTCAAGCTCGAGGGCGCGTGATCACAGCCCGTCGAGACGCCGCGAGAGGTTCGACCGGCCGCTGCTCTGCTTGATCGTCGGCACCAGCCCGGTCAGCTCTTCCTCGGCGGGCTCCCGCAGGGGACTCGGCACGGGCGCGGCCTGCGGGCGCGCCACCAGCGGCGTGGTCACCTGCGCGGCCGGCACCTCCAGCGGTGTGGTCGTGCTCGGCTTCGCCAGCGGGTGCTCGTCGTTCTCCTCGATCAACGACGCCGGCAGCTGCGTCGTCGTGTCGGGATCCTGCTGGTCGAGCTCCGAGACCACAGATCTCGGGATCTGCTGCGTGTTGGAGGCGTCCATCGGCGATGTCATGTTGTCCGGCGTCACCACGAAGGCGCCGCGGGAACGTGCGCGTGCGAGCAAAGCGTCCGCGCGATCGCGGGGGTCCATCCCCTCGGCCTCCCGACTGACCCGGGGCCTCTGGGGAAAGGCCCACCTGTTTCCTGTCTAGGGTAGGGCCTCGGGGGCGCAGCCGTCAGCGTTTCCCGCGGCTTGTCGCTCAGCGGTGCGTGATACAAGAGGAGTTTTCTGTGACGTCCGAGCTCGAGGTCGACGCCGTCGTGCTGGTCGGGGGCAAGGGCACCCGCCTGCGGCCGCTCACCCTGTCCGCGCCGAAGCCGATGTTGCCGACGGCCGGCACCCCCTACTTGAGTCACCTGTTCTCGCGAATTCGCGCGGCCGGGATTCGCCACGTCGTGCTCGGCACGTCCTACCGCGCCGAAGTCTTCGAGGAGTACTTCGGCGACGGGGCGGCGCTCGGCCTCGAGCTCGAGTACGTGGTCGAGGACGAACCGCTCGACACCGGCGGCGCGATCCGCAACGTGTACGACAGGTTGCGCGCGGACCACGCGATCATTTTCAACGGCGACATCCTCTCCGGCGCCGACCTGCGCCACCAGCTCCAGACCCATGTGGACACCGGCGCCGACGTCACCCTCCACCTCCAGCGCGTGCCCGACCCGAGCCGCTTCGGCTCCGTCCCCACGGACGAACACGGCCGCGTGCAGGCGTTCCTCGAGAAGGCACCCAACCCGCCGACGGATCAGATCAACGCCGGCTGCTACGTCTTCCGCCGCTCGGTGGTCGAGACCATCCCGGCGGGCCGGCGCGTGTCGGTGGAGCGCGAGACGTTCCCCGGACTCCTCGAAGCCGGCGCGCACCTGCACGGCTTTGTGGACTCCTCGTACTGGCTCGACGTCGGCACGCCCGAGGCGTTCGTGCGCGGCAGTGCGGACCTCGTGCGCGGCATCGCGCCGACGTCCGCGTTGGCGGGCCCGACCGGCGAGTCGCTGGTGCTCGACGGTGCTTCAGTGGCTTCGTCGGCTCAGCTGACCGGCGGGACGACGGTCGGCGAGAAGGCCGTGATCGGCGACGGTGCGACCGTCGACGGTTCGGTCCTGTTCGACGAAGCCGTGGTCGAGGCCGGGGCCACTGTGGAGCGTTCGGTGCTGGGCCGCGGCGCGTTCGTCGGGGCGGGTGCCGTGCTGCGTGGCGTGGTCCTGGGCGACGGCGCGTCCGTCGGCGCGGGCTGCGAACTCCTCGACGGCGCCCGCGTCTGGCCCGGCGTCACCCTGCCCGACGGCGGCATCCGGTTCTCGAGCGACGCATGATCGAGTGGCGACCGCCCTTCCCGCTGGACCTGGCCGCGGTGCTGGGCCCGCTCTGCCGTGGGCGCGGTTCGCTGAACTTCCGCGGTGACCGCGGTGTCTGGTGGCTGGCCGCCAACACGCCGTCCGGCAAGGGCACGCTGGCTCTGCTGCGCCGGCCCGACGGCGTCGTCGAGGCCGACGCGTGGGGCCCCGGCGCGGAATTCCTGCTCGACGGCGTGCCGGCATTGCTGGGCGCCGAGGACGACGACACCGGCTTCGTCGCGCACCACCCCGTGGTCGCCCGCGCGCGCCACGACGCCCCCGGCCTGCGCCTCGGCTCGACCCGGCGCGTGTGGGACTCGCTCGTGCTGGCGGTGCTGGAGCAGAAGGTCTCGGGCAAGGAGGCGATCCGGTCGTGGGCCGAGCTGTGCCGCTGGTTCGGCACGCCCGCGCCCGGCCCGGGGCCCGCTTCGCTGCGCGTGCCACCGTCGCCGGTCGCGATCCGCTCCATTGTGGACTGGAACTGGCACCGCATCGGCGTGGACCTCAAACGCCGGACGGCGCTGATCAACGCCGCGCGCGTGGCTCCACGGCTGGAGGAAGCGGTGGAGCTAAGGGGTTCCGAGGGCCGGGCCCTGCTGCGCAAGGTCTCGGGCATCGGCGTATGGACCGCCGCCGAAATCGCCCAGCGCGCCTGGGGCGACCCGGACGCCGTCAGCTTCGGCGACTACAACATCCCCTCGATGGTCGGCCACACGCTCCTCGGCCGCCGCATCGACGACGAGGCCATGGCCGAACTCCTCGCGCCCTACGCCCCGCAACGCCAGCGCGCGATCCGGTACCTGGAAGTCGGCGGGGCCCGTGCGCCTCGCTTCGGGCCCCGCATCGAACTTCGCGACTACCGCGCGATGTGACCTACTGCGGCGGCCGCTGACCCTGGCCCGGCTGTTGGTTCGGCTGTTGCTGACCAGGCTGACCCGGCTGACCTGGCTGCTGCGGTGAGGGGTACGGCTGCCAGTTCTGCACGGCCTGCTGGTTCGGCTGACCCTGCTGCTGCCCGGGATATCCCTGCTGCGGATACGGTCCTGGCTGTTGCTGACCTGGCTGTTGCCTGGGGTATCCCGGCTGCTGCGGGTACTGCCCCGGCTGCATCTGCTGCTGCGGAGGAAACTGCTGCGGGGGATACGGCTGCTGCGGCGGGTACTGCGGACCAGGCTGCTGCTTCGGCTTCCGACCGACGGTGAACTTCAGCACGAGGATGACCACCAGCACGATGATCAGCAGCGCTGGGAGTACAAAACGCAACACGGCGGCTGAATCTCCTTTTCAGTTCCCGAATCCGGACGGCGGTTGCTCGCCTGGCTGCTGCGGCGGGTACGGCTGCTGCGGGTACTGGCCGGGTGCCGGCGGCTGTTGCGGCGGAAACCCGGGCTGGCCTGGTGGATATCCCGGTTGCTGCGGATAGCCGGCCTGCTGACCGGGCGGATAGTCAGGTTGTTGCGGGTAACCCGGATAACCCGCCTGCCCCGGTGGGTAACCCGGATATCCCGGAGGCTGCATCCCTTGCCATGGCGGGGGAAACGGTGGCTGCCGACTTTTCTTCACCGCCAGCACGATCCCCACCACGGCCGCGACGATGCCCGCCAGCACCAGCAGGACGATCAGATGCCAAGGCTGGATGATGTTCACAAGAATCCCCTCTCCCCGCGCAGTGCCATCGTAGAGGGACTCGCCGTCGAGGGCCGGGCGAAAGCGAAACCGAACCAGGTCAGCGCAAGGCAGCCGTGACGATCGCCAGCGCCTCGTCCGTCGACAGCCCCAGCTGCCGCGTCACCGCCGCATAATCCGCGGCCGCCGCCAGAGCCCGCGAACGCGACTCATCCCCCGAAGCACCCACGAAACTCCCGGCCCGGCCGCGCGTTTCGATGAGGCCGGCTTCCTCGAGTTCCCGGTAGGCGCGCGCCACCGTGTTCGGTGCGACGCCCAGGTCCGAGGCCAGCGCGCGCACGGTGGGGAGCTTGGCGCCGACGGCGAGGGTGCCGTCGTTGATCTGCGCGGCGATCGACGAGCGCACCTGCTCGAACGGCGGCACCGAAGAGGCACTGTCGTAGCTCACGGTCACCGCGGAACCTCCCTAACGCCGGCGCTTCCTGCGCAGGCTGACGATCACACCCACCACGACCAGCACGATCGCCACCCCGAACCCGACGGCCACGACCCAGCCGCTCACGAAACCGCCGTCGCCGGTGTGGATGTGCGGGTTGGCGGGCACCAGAGGCATGCCCGCCATGCTAACGGGACGAAACGGCCGCGTTCACGAGTTCGGCCAGATCCTCCGACCCCGCGGGCAGGGCGTCGACCGGCCACCAGCGCAGGTCGTCGGACTCGTCGCTGCGGACGGGCAAAGCCCCGGCCGGCGCGCGGACCGCGTAGCGCACGTCGAAGTGCCGCGTCGGTACGCCGAGGGAGCACGTGATCGGGTGGACGTCGAGGTGCACCGGCTCGGCGCCGATCGTCAGGCCGGCCATGCCCGACTCCTCCGTCGCCTCGCGCAGAGCGGCCTCGGCGACCGACGCGTCAGAAGGCTCGCAATGCCCGCCCAGCTGCAGCCAGCGGCCCACGCGCGGGTGCAGCGTCAGCAGCACCTGCGTACCCGTCGAGTCCAGGACCACGGCCGACGCTGTGAGGTGCCCTGCCTCGCACGACCGCTGCACGGTGTCGTCCCGCGTCGCCAGGAAACCCAGAAACGCCTGGCGCAGAGATTCCTGCGAGCCCAGAGACGGGGTCCACGTCGAAAGAACCGTCAGGGCGTCCGCATGCAAGTTCACAGCTCCACCAGACCTTCGCCCGGCTCGCCCGGCGAACGCACGGGCGGCGTCTCCAGCGGATGCCCGATCGCGACGGCTCCCAGCGGCTCCCAGCGCGAATCCAGGCCCAGCGTCGACCGCACGAGGTCGGCCGCGAAGATCGTCGACCCGATCCAGCACGAGCCCAGGTCCTCCGCCGCCAACGCGACCAGCAGACCCTGCACCGCGGCACCGGCGGCGACCGTGAACATCGTGTGCTCGCAGTCGTTGCGCCGCTGGTCGCGGTAGGTGTGGGCGCCCTCGGGCACGAGGAACGGGATCACGACCTCGGGCGCGCGATACAGAATGTCCCCGCGCGACAAGCGTTTCTCGACCTGCGACGGCGTGAAGTCGTCATTCGAAAGGTCCGCGCGCCACGATTCGCGCATGGCGTCCAGCAGCTTCGCGCGCAACCCGGCGTCGCGCAGCCACACGAACCGCACGGGGTGCGTGTGGTGCGGCGCGGGCGCGGTCAACGCCGCCGCGACCGCACGCCGAACCACCGACGGATCCACCGGCGCGTCGGAGAACGTGCGCACGGAACGCCGGTGCGGCACGGCTTCGCGCCGCCCCTGCGCCAGAGCTTCGTTGGTACCCAAGCGGAACAGGTCCTCGTCGACGGGCCGGATCAGGTTCCGCGCCGTGGAGCCGTCGTCGGTGAGCTGCAGGCCGCGCACGACCGCCACCGGCAGGCCGCCCAGCTTGCCCTTGACCAGGTCCGCGGCGGAGGCGAGCTCGTCGGCCACCGCGATCTCCGTGACGGCCAGCTCGTTGCCCTGCGAGTCGACCTGCCCCGCGTACGCGTGCAGCACGCGCAGGCCCGAAGCGCCGATCGCGGCGTCGGTCTGCCCGACGCGCCACGCGCGGCCCATCGTGTCCGTGACGACCACGGCGACCTCGACACCCAGCCGTTCCCGCAGCCCGCCGCGCAGCGCGTGCGCCGATGCGTCCGGGTCCGCGGGCAGCAGTGCGACCTCGTCGCCCTGCACGTTCGACGCGTCGATCCCCGAAGCCGCCTGCACGATCCCCAGCGGGTTCTCCGTGATCACCGTGCGCGCTACGCGGGCGACGACCCGCACCGTCTCCTGGTCGATCAGCTCGCGCCGCGCCGCGTCGCGGGCCTCGGGGTCGCTCGGCACGCGCACGAGCCGGCCCTCGACCTTCGAGAACACCTTGCTCGTCACCACCACGACGTCGCCGGACCGCAGCCATGGCGCGGCCGCGACGAGTGCGCCGGTGAGGTCGTCTCCCGGACGGAACTCGGGCAGCCCGGTCACGGGCAGGATCTCGACCTTGGCCGAGGCATGGTCGTCGAACTCGGGCTTGCTGAACTCAGACACCGGGCACTCCCGCAACGTCGAAGGCCGCCCGCACCATCGCGGCGGTCGCGTCCACATCGGACATCAGCAGCGGCACCGCGCGCACGTCGACACCCGGCACCGTCACGTCGTGGTCCTCCTCGGCGACGAGCCAGCCGTCGAGCACCCCGCCGTCGGAGCGGACGCCGTAGTGGCGGCCCACGGCCTCGGCGGAGGTTTCCACGCCGATCGCGGTGAGGCACGCGTCGGCCATGCCGCGCAGCGCCTTGCCGCCGATGATCGGCGAGATCCCCACGACCTTGGCCTTCGACTTGCGCAGCGCTTCGCGCACGCCCGGCACCCCGAGCGTCGTGCCGACGCTCACCACCGGGTTCGACGGCGCGAACAGCACCAGGTCGGCCTCGCCCAGCGCCTCGAGCACACCCGGCCCGGGCTTGGCCTCGTCGGCGCCGACCGAAACGATCGAGTGCGCCGGGCGGTCGGCCCGGTAGCGCACCCACCACTCCTGGAAGTGGATCGCCTTCTGCTGCTCCGGCTGGTCGGGGTCGTCGATCACGACGTGGGTCTCCACGCGGTCGTCCGACATCGGCAGCAGGCGCACGCCCGGGCGCCAGCGGTCGCACAGCGCGTCGGTGACGGCCGAGAGCGGGTAGCCCGCGCGCAGCATCCGCGAGCGGATCAGGTGCGTCGCGATGTCCTTGTCGCCCAGCCCGAACCACGTCGGCTCCGCGCCGTAGGCGGCGAGCTCCTCCTTGACGACCCACGTCTCGCCCGCGTGGCCCCACCCGCGTTCGGTGTCGATGCCACCGCCGAGGGTGTACATGCAGGTGTCGAGGTCGGGGCAGATGCGCAGGCCGTGCATCCACACGTCGTCGCCGGTGTTCACCAGCGCCGTGACCTCGTGCGGGGACGGGCTCTCCGGCTCGCCGATCGCGGGCATCCCGAGTGCGGTCTTCACGCCGAGCAGGAAGCGCGCGCCTCCGACTCCACCGACCAAAACGACGATCTTCACGACTGCGGATCCTCGCACGCGCCGGGTCCCGGGCCCCAGTAGCGGTACCTGTGGTGCTCCGTACAGCCGAGCGCGGAATACAGCGTCAACGCGCCTTCGTTGTCCACGGCCACCTGCAACACCCACCTCTGGGCACCGTGCGCGCGGCCCCACTCGGCCAGCGCGAACATCAGCGCCGACGCGAGCCCACGCCGGCGGAACTCCGGCCGCACCGCCAGCCGCGACACGTGCAGCCACCCGTCCACGATGGCACCGCGCACAGCTCCGGCGGTGACACCGGCGGCATCGTCCACGTCAACGACGCCATAACCCACCTTCCCGGTGGCCAGCACGTGGCGTTCGGCGGCGCCGGGCTCGGGGCTGTCGGCCGTCAGTTCCCACCACGCCGGGGTCGGCTCGTCGAGGACCTCTGCGTCCTGCAGGGGCCCGGTCGGCAGCGGTCCGACGAGCACGGACACCTGGTAGCCCGCGGCGTGTTCGGTCCACTCGCGCCATCCGGCGGCGGCCACCTCGCGCTCGGTGTCGCTGTCCTGGATCACTTGGATGACCGGGGGGATCCCCCGATCGTGGGCGAAGTCACAGACGGCCTTCAACGCGACGGCCACGCTCCGGCCGGGATCGCCCACGGCGAGTGCACTGTTGGCGCGCCCGGTGAAGCCGTCGGCCCAGCGCAGGCGCCACTCGCCGAGGGGTTCGTCGACCACCGGGGGCCAGGCCCGCGCACACACGAGTTCGAGCATTTCCGAGTCGTTCACGGTTAGATTGTGGCGGACGCGGCAACGCGGCCGCGGCCCCATTTCCGCAGGGAGGACCGATGAGCTACGCGCGCAGGGACGACCGGCACAACGACGACCTCGTCGACGAGATCGCCGACGGGTTCGAACGCACCCTCAAGGAGAAGCGCGAGGGCGACACCAAACCCACCGGCCCGGGCTTCACCATCACCGGCGACGCACGCAACACCCCGAAGCCTCGCCGCCGGGACCGCTGAGCGGGACATTCGGCCCCATACCAGGGGTATGGCTAAGGGTTGCCTAAGCACTACCGGTGCCTCGGGAAGCGCGTAATGTCCGCAGGGACTGGCTAAGCAGAGAAAAGCAGGAGTACGCAGTGACCTACGTGATCGCCGAGCCCTGCGTCGACGTGCTCGACAAGGCGTGTATCGACGAGTGCCCCGTGGACTGCATCTACGAGGGCGAGCGGATGCTGTACATCCACCCCGACGAGTGCGTCGACTGCGGCGCCTGCGAACCGGTCTGCCCGGTCGAGGCGATCTACTACGAGGACGACGTCCCCGACAACTGGTCCGACTACACCAAGGCCAACGTCGACTTCTTCGACACGCTGGGCTCGCCCGGCGGTGCCTCCAAGGTCGGCAAGACCAGCCACGACCCCGCCTTCATCAAGGCGCTGCCCCCGCAGGGCGAATGACGACCCGCCCCCTGCCCGACTTCCCCTGGGATTCGCTCGCCGAGGTCAAGGCCCGCGCGCAGGCGCATCCCGGTGGGATCGTCGACCTCTCCGTCGGCACGCCCGTGGACCCGGTTCCGGCCGGGATCCGCGACGCGCTTGCGTCGGTCTCGGAGATCCCGGGCTACCCGGCCACCCACGGCACGCCCGCGCTGCGGACCACCGCGGTGGAGGCGCTCGGCCGGCGCTACGGCGTCGAGGGCCTCGAGCCCGACGCGGTACTGCCGACGATCGGGTCGAAGGAAGCCGTGGCCTGGCTGCCACGGTTGCTCGGCCTCGGTCAGGGCGACACCGTCGTGATCCCCGAGCTCGCGTACCCGACCTACGAGGTGGGTGCGCTGCTGGCCGGCGCCGACGTCATCCGCGCGGACGGGCTCACGCAGCTCGGTCCGCAGCGTCCGGCCATGATCTGGCTCAACTCGCCGTCGAACCCGACCGGCAAGGTGCTCGGGGTCGAGCACCTGCGCAAGGTCGTGGAGTGGGCGCGTGAGCGCGACGTGATCGTGGCGTCGGACGAGTGCTACCTCTCGCTCGGCTGGGACGCCGAGCCCGTGTCGGTGCTGCACCCGTCCGTCCACGGTGGACGGCTCGACGGGCTGCTGGCCGTGCACTCGCTGTCGAAGTCGGCGAACCTCGCGAGCTACCGCGCGGGTTTCATCGCCGGCGATCCCCGGCTGGTCAAGCAGCTGCTGGAGATCCGCAAGCACGCCGGGATGATCGTGCCGCGTCCGGTGCAGGAGGCCATGGTGGCCGGCCTGACCGACGACGAGGCCGTGGCCGCGCAGCGCGAGCGCTACCTTCGCCGCCGGCTCGTGTTGCGGAAAGCGTTGCAGGACAACGGTTTCGAGATTTCTCACTCCGAAGCCGGGCTGTATCTCTGGTCCACGCGCGGGGAACCGGCGCTGGACACCGTCGCGTGGCTGGCCGAACGCGGCATCCTCGTGGCGCCGGGCACGTTCTACGGCCCGGCCGGCGGCAACCACGTGCGCGTGGCCCTGACCGCCACCGACGAGCGTATCGACGCCGCCGCGGAGCGGTTGAACTCCTGATTCCCGAGCGGGCGCGCTTCGGTGCGCCCGCTCAGAAATCGCGTCCCGTGAAGCCCCGGTAGACGAACCTCGTGAGCGCCTCGACCGCCTCGTCGTCGCTCGGCGCCGCCCAGCCCGCAGGTGGTGGAGCGGTCAGCCACATCTGCGCGAAGTTGTCGATCAGCTGGTACATCATCACGATGCTCAGCTGCGTCGAGGCGGGCAGTTCGTAACCGGCGGCCGTGACACGCTCGAGGTGACCCGTGATGTCGGCCGCCTGCGTGACGCCGAAGTTCGCGAGCGTGCTCGCGAACCCGTCGTGGACCATCGACGCTTGGCGCAGCGCCTGCATCGTTGCCGCGTTGGCCTTGTAGAAGTCCCAGTACTGGCGCACGTGCCAGCGGACAGCCTCGGGATCGCTGAAGTCCGACAGGTGGCCCTCGGAGGCCGCCTCCTCGTCGCCCGCCGCGGCCAGGTCGCCCAGGAGCGCTTCGAGCAGCTCCTCCTTGCCGGCGAAGTGGTTGTAGAACGAGCCCGCCGCGCGGCCGGCTTCCGCCGTGATGTCGGTGATCTTCGTGTTCAGGTAGCCCTTGCGCGCGAACACGCGCTTGGCCGCCTCCTTCAACGCGGTCTCCGTCTCGGCGGCCTTCTCCTTGCGGCTCGTCGCCGTCATCTCGGCACCTCCCTTGACAGGAACGCTAGCAGCGCGCATGCTGAATTCAGATTCACTGAATTCAGATTCACTGGAGGGGACATGGACACCACGGTGCTGATCGCGGGAGCGGGCCCGACCGGCCTGACTCTGGCCATCGAACTGGCCCGGCGCGACGTCGCGGTCCGGCTCGTCGACAAGGCGCCGGCGTTCTTCAACGGCTCCCGCGGCGACGGCCTGCAGCCCCGCACACTGGAGGTTTTCGAGGACCTGGGTGTGCTCGACGCGGTGCTGGCCGCGGGTTCGCCGCAGTACCCGATCAAGGTCTACCTTGGCGGCGAGTTCGTGCAGGAGCGCTGGATGAGCGACACCGTCGAGCCGACTCCCGCGGTGCCGTACCCGAACATCTGGTTCCTGGGGCAGTCGCAGACGGAGGGGATCCTGCGGGAGCGGCTGTCGTCGTTCGGGGTGCAGGTGGAGCTCGGGGTGGGGCTGGAGGGCTTCACACAGTCCTCTTCGGGTGTGACGGCTTCGCTGTCGACGGGGGAGACGGTGGAGGCTGCGTACTTGGTGGGAGCCGACGGCGGCAAGAGCTTCGTGCGCAAGGCACTGGGGATTCCGTTCGAGGGCACGACCGACGAGTCGATCCGGATGTTGCTGGGGGACGTCCAGGCTTCGGGGCTTTCGCACGACTCGTCGTACTGGTTCGCGCCGGCTTCGTCGCCGATGAGCGGGGTGGCGTTCACGCCTTTGGCCGGTACCCCGCACTTCCAGTTCGGGGCGCCGCTGGGGGATGGGGATCTGGCGGTGGAGACTTCGCTGCCCGCGTTGCAGGCGCGGCTGGACTCCGTGTCGGGCGGGGGGATTCAGCTGTTCGATCTGGCTTGGTCGACCGTGTGGCGACCGAACATCCGCCTGGCTGCTTCCTTCCGCGTCGGGCGAGTGTTCTTGGCGGGGGACGCCGCGCACGTGCACCCGCCGACGGGCGGGCAGGGGCTGAACACCGGGGTCCAGGACGCGTACAACCTGGGGTGGAAGCTGGCCTCCGGGTCTGCCGACTTGCTGGACAGCTACGAACCCGAGCGGCGCGCGGTCGCGGCGCGGGTGCTGGGGGTTTCGACGGCTTTGATGGAGAAGTACACCGACGGGGAACAGGACGCGCATCGGCGGGGGTCGGAGACGCAGCAGCTGGATGTCGGGTACCGGGGCGGGCCGCTGGCCGATGCTGGTGCCGGTGCCGGCTCGCTTCGCGCGGGGGACCGGGCTCCGGATGCACCGCTGGTGGATGCGAACGGCAAGTCGGTGCGGCTGTTCGAACTGTTCCGGGGGCCGCACGCTACGGAGCTGGTTTTCGGTTCGGGTGCGGTGGGTTCGTCGGAGGTTCCGGGGTACCGGATCCTGCCTGCCGGGTCGGTGGCTTCGGGCCCGGACCTGGTGGACGCCGGCGGGCACGCGTACGCGGCTTACGAGGCCGCGGCGGGCCGCCGGGTGCTGGTTCGGCCGGACGGCTACGTCTGGTCGATCACGGCTGAGTGACTGGGGTTGAGTGGGTTGTCCACAGCTCCGTCGAGTTGTGGACGACTCGGTCCCCAACCGGCTTGATCACCGGTTTTGTCGGAGGTGGCCGATAGAATGGACATGGGGACGCCCCCTTCGGGAGGGCGGGGGCTGTCTGTCGGCGGATGTTCGGTCAGAGAGCCGCGTGAGCCGCTTTGTCGATGCGGGCCCATACCGCCGGCCAAGCCGCCCGGGCCTCGGTGCGCTTCACCAGCTCGTGTTCCGCGATCCGGCCCGCGATGAAGCCGATGTCGCCGTCGGCGCCGGGCAGGAGCGAGCGCACCTTCTCCGCCGCGATCACCGCGTCCTGGTGGTCGCCGAGGACGGTTTGGAGTTTGCGGGTCGCCTTGACCAGGTCGGTGAGGGCGGCGGCCTGCTTCTTCTTCGCCGACGAGCGGGCCAGCTCGGCGGTGTAGCGCAGCTTCTTGCCGTAGATGCGCAGGGCGTGCAGGTCGTCGTCCGGCACGTCGGACGGCAGGGCGCGCACGGCCTTGAGAAGGCGGCGGTAGGGCTTGCGGACGTCGGTGGCGAGGCTGCCCGACCCGAGCGGCGTGGGGTCGAGCTCGCGGTCCGGCGTGCGGGTGAGCTGGGCGATGCTCTGCAGCAGCACGGCGTAGCGGGCACTCGACAGGGCGCGCGTCAGGCGCCGGCGGGCGGCGCCGCGTTCGGTGACGAACTTCGAGACCAGGCGGCGGCCCGCGGGTTGGTCGCGGACCTCGAAGGTGGCGATCACCTCGCGCAGGTGGCCGATCAGCACGTCGTAGTCGCGGACCTCGCCGAGGGACTGGCCGAGCCAGCCCAGCTCGACGCGCACGGGCTCGGCGGACTCGCCGAGGAGCGCTCCGGAGGTCTTCAGCACGCTGCGCATCCGCCGGAGGGCGACGCGCATCTGGTGCAGGTCTTCGGGATCCGCGCCGCTGCGGGTGCCGGGCTCGCGGGCCAGCAGCTCGCGCAGCTCGTGGTCCAGCTTGGCCCGGATGTGGGTGGCCGCCGGGTCCCTGGGGCCGGCTTTCGCGGGCTCGTCGGGGAGGCCGAGCTCGGCCGGGGTCGTCGGCTCAGGTGCGCGGCGGCGGGTCGAGGAGGGCAACGATTCGGTGGTCACGACATGAATGGTAGGTGAACCCGCAGGCAGAGTGGACGTGACCTGTGACGAAAAAGGGTGCGCTCCTGGTGGAGCGCACCCTTTTTCGAAAGACGATCAGTTCGCGTGCAGCGCTTCGTTCAGCTCGATCCCGACGCCGGTGCGCGACACGACCTCCACCGCACCCGTCGCCGAGTTCCGCCGGAACAGGGCTCCCGAAATACCCGAGATCTCGCGCGCCTTCACGGTCTTGCCGTCGACGACGACCTTCGTGCCGGCCGTGATGTAGAGCCCGGCCTCGATCACGGAGTCGTCGCCGAGGGAGATCCCCACGCCGCCGTTGGCGCCGATCAGGCAGCGCTCGCCGATCCCGATGACCTCCTTGCCGCCGCCCGAGAGCGTGCCCATGATCGACGCGCCGCCGCCGACGTCGCTGCCGTCGCCCACGACCACGCCCGCCGAGATGCGACCCTCGACCATGGACGCGCCGAGCGTGCCGGCGTTGAAGTTCACGAAGCCCTCGTGCATCACGGTCGTGCCGGACGCGAGGTGCGCGCCCAAGCGCACGCGGTCGGCGTCGGCGATGCGCACGCCTGTGGGCAGCACGTAGTCGACCATCCGCGGGAACTTGTCCACGCCGTACACGGTCACCGCGCCACGGCTGCGCAGCCGCAGCCGGGTCTGCTCGAAGCCCTCGACGGGGCACGGGCCGTGGTTCGTCCACACGACGTTGGCCAGCTTGCCGAAGATGCCGTCGAGGTTCTGCCCGTGGGGCCGCACGAGCCGGTGCGACAGCAGGTGCAGCCGCAGGTAGGCGTCGTACGCGTCGGCCGGGGCCGTGGCCAGGCTGCCGATCGTCACGCGCACCGCGACGACCTCGACACCGCGGTCGGTGTCGGGCCCGAGCAGCGCCGCCGCGGCGTCGCCGAGCAGCTCGGTGGTCTCGGCGGCCGACAGCCGCTCGGTGCCACTGGAGCCGGTGCCGGTCAGCTTCGGGTGCGGGTACCAGGTGT
Organism: Amycolatopsis sp. NPDC005232; assembly: GCF_040607795.1. Lineage (NCBI taxonomy): Bacteria > Bacillati > Actinomycetota > Actinomycetes > Pseudonocardiales > Pseudonocardiaceae > Amycolatopsis > Amycolatopsis sp. NPDC005232. Next base: position 164,771 of record NZ_JBEXHL010000009.1, read on the forward strand.
CCAGCACCGTCCCGTCGGACGCGACGGTGGCCAGCCCGACGCCGACGGCGCCGGTCGTTTCGGGGTCAGGGGTCTGCTCGCTCACGCCGGTCACGGTAGTCGAGTGACGCGCCTCAACCCGTGGTGGCCTGCTGGTTCACGAGCTTCTTCACCGACGTGAGTGCGCCGGAGATGGTGATCAGCGCCTGCGTGCACGCGCCACCCGGGCTCGGCACGGTCGTGCAGCCCGCCCCGCGGAACGCGCTCACGCCCTGGTCGAGCGCGGCCGCCGCGTGGTCGAGGGCCACGTCGACGGTCTTGCCGGCCGCTGCGCGCTCGTGCACCGACCCGGCCGTGCCGCCGACCTCCGTGACGAACTTCTCGCAGCCCTTCGGCAGCTGCGTCTGCGGGCTCGTGTAGCAGGCGTCGGCGGACAGCGCGTCGAGTTTGATCGGCAGGGCGTCCGGGCCCGGCGAGCCGGGGTTCGGGCCGGGCGTGGGGCCCGCCTCGGAGCCGCAGCCGGTCAGGACCAGGGTCAGGAGGACGCCGCTGAGAGCGACCAGGGAGCTTCGCGTGCGCACGTCCCTCACGGTAGCCCTCGCACCGGGTCGGTACGGTGCCGGTATGACCTCGCTGGACCTGCGCGCCGACCCCGCCGACCTCACCGCCGCCCTCGTCGACGCGTTCAGCGTCTCCGGCGAGGAGGGCCGGCTCGCCGACGCCGTGCAGGCCGCGCTCACCGAGCAGGCGCCGCACCTCGAGGTGGTCCGCAACGGCGACGCGGTGCTCGCGCGCACGAACCTCGGCCGCGGCTCGCGCGTGATCCTCGCCGGGCACCTCGACACCGTGCCGGAGAACGCCAACCTCCCGTCGCACCGCACCGGATCCGGCGACGAGGAGCTGCTCCACGGCCTCGGCTCCGTCGACATGAAGGGCGGCGACGCGGTGTTCCTGCACCTCGCCGCCACGCTGACCGAACCGAAGCACGACATCACCTTCGTCTTCTACGACAACGAAGAGGTCGAAGCGGTCAAGAACGGCCTCGGCCGCATCGAGCGCGAGCTGCCCGAGTGGCTGGCCGGCGACCTGGCCGTGGTCGGCGAGCCCTCCAACGGCACGATCGAGGCCGGCTGTCAGGGCACGCTGCGCGTCGAGATCCGCACGAGCGGGACCCGCGCGCACACCGCCCGCGCGTGGATGGGCGAGAACGCGATCCACGCCCTGGCCGAGCCCCTGCGCCGGCTCGCCGAGTACGCGCCGCGCGTGGTCGACATCGACGGCCTCACCTACCGCGAAGGCCTGCAGGCCACGAAGATCTCCGGCGGCGTGGCCGGCAACGTCGTGCCTGACGCCGCCGTGCTCACGGTCAATTTCCGCTTCGCCCCGGATCGCAACCCCACGCAGGCCGAAGCCCACGTGCGCGAGGTCTTCCACGGCTACGACGTCACGCTCACGGACCTCTCGCCGGGCGCGCTGCCTGGTCTTTCGGCCCCGGCGGCCGCCGAGCTCGTGGCCGCCGCCGGTGGCCGCGCCGCCGCGAAGCTCGGCTGGACCGACGTCGCGCGCTTCGCGGCGCTGGGCATGCCGGCCGTCAACTTCGGCCCCGGCAACCCGAGCCTCGCGCACACCCAGCAGGAACACGTGCACGTGGCGGAGATCCGCCAGGTGGCCGACGTCCTGCGCAAGTTCCTGGGCTGACGGCCGACCGCCGCGCCCTGCTCACCGCACCCCAATGTGGCATTGGGTGCGTTGGGCGCACCGAACGCCACATTGGGTGCGTTGGGCGCAACCAACGCCGCATTGGGGTGCTGGCCGCAACCCGGAGGCCAGGGGTGAGTGGCGAGGTGGCTAAGCGCGAATGGCCTGGATGTCGAGCTTGATCTCGATCGTCGAGCCGACCATGACCAGGCCTTTGGCCAGCGTCTGCTGCCAGTTGATCGTGAAGTCCTCGCGGTGCAGTTCGGTAGTGGCGACGGCGCCGAGCCGGTCGCCGTTCCACGTCCGCAGGCCCAGGTAGCCGGCGTCCAGCCGCACGCCGCGGCTGGCTCCGTGCAGGTTGAGCGTGCCGTCGATGCTCCAGCGGTCGCCGGGCGCGCGGCGGAACCGGTGCCCGTGGAAGCGGATCTGCGGGAAGCGGCGCACGTCGAGGAAGTCCGGGGACCGCAGGTGGTCGTCGCGCTTCTCGGCCGAGGTGTCGATGCTCGCGGCGTCGATCACGACCTCGACGGTGGAGTCCTCGATCTGCTTGCCGACGACGATGCTGCCCTGGAAGCTGCGGAACCGGCCGTGGACCTCGCACAGCCCGATGTGCCGCGCGATGAACCGGATGGCCGTGTGGTCGGGGTCGAGCACCCATTCGCCCGGGTCGGGGAGCTGGCGGTTGTCGTCCGGCACGAGCCGCAGGTCCGCGAGCGAGGTGTGGTCGCCGCTCACGACCTCGACCGTGCTGTTTTGCGCCTGGTAGCCGCTCGCGCTCACGGATACCGCGTATGTTCCGGCCGACAAGGTGCTCACGGCCAGGCCGAACTCGTCCGCGACGGCCTTCGTCTGACGCTGGGTGCGCTTGTGCAGCATCACCATCTGCGTGCCCGGGAGCGGGTGGCCGTTCTCGTCACCGACCCGCACACTCAGGAGTCCGGCATCGGCGTTGAACGTCACGGGCCCGCCACGCTGTCCGTTGCTTCGCTTGCGCCCGAACACGTTGTCTCCTCTGCTCGACTTTGTCGGGGCACGTTATCAGCGACGTCAACGGAACCCGGACCTGTTGAGCCGTAGTGAAGTAGCAGTGAAGTCCGGTAACGGGATCCCGGCAGCGGTTCCGGCGCCGGGGCCTGGTGTTTCAGGCCCCGGCGCCGGGTTCAGCGGCCTTCGAGCGAGCGGACGTTGTCGCCGAACGTCCAGTTCTTCGAGCCGTCCCAGTTGAGGGACCAGGTCATCAGGCCCTTTACGCCCGAAACGGCACGGTAGGCCTGCGAGACGAGGTTCGGCGCCAGGTACCCACCGCCCGCGCCCTGCTGGGCCGGGAGCCCCGGCACCTGCTTGTCGAGCGGCACCTTCACCGTCGTGCCCTGCACGACCAGGCCGTTGGCGAGGCAGTTGGTCTGCGTGGTGAAGCCCTGCACGGTGCCGGCCTCGTAGGAGTCACCGGAGCAGCCGTACATGGAACCGTTGTAGTACTGCATGTTCAGCCACCACAGGCGGCCGTTGTCGGCGTACTTCTTGATGATCGGCAGGTACGAGCCCCAGATCGAGCCGTAGGTGACGCTGCCGCCGGTCACGTAAGCGGTTTCGGGCGCCATGGTGAGGCCGAAGTTCGACGGCATCTGCGCGAGCACGCCGTCGATGATGCGGATGAGGTTCGACTGCGAAGCCGAGAGCGAGTTGATGTTCCCGCTGCCGGTCAGGCCGGTCTCGATGTCGATGTCGATTCCGTCGAAGTTGTACTTCTTGAGGATCGGCACGATCGTGCTCACGAACTTGTCCGCCACCGTCGACGACGACAGGTCGATGCCCGCCGCCGCGCCGCCGATGGACATCAGGATCGTCGCGCCCGAGGCCTTCGCGGCGCACATGTCGGCCGGGGTCGCCACCTTCACGCCGGCGTCCATGCCGTCTTCCCACAGCACCGTGCCGTCGGAGCGGATGACGGGGAAGGCCGCGTTGATCACGTTGTAGCCGTGGGACTTGATGCGGGCGTCGGTGATCGGGACCCAGCCGAGGCCCGGGTGCACGCCGTTGGCGGCGCCGTCCCAGTTCTCCCAATAGCCCTGCAGCACCTTCCCGGCGGGCTTCGACTTCACCGCGCACGTGTCGGCCTGCACCGACGCGCCGGCGGTCCCCGTGAGTCCCGCCAGCGGCAGGGCGAGCGCAGCGGCCACCACCGCGCCGAAGATCCGTGACTTGCGACCGAACATACCGGCTCCCGTCTCGCGACAACGCTGTCCCAGCACGCGGCATTTCGGTGAACGGTAGGTGGCGCACGGAGTAGTTGACTACCTACGAATGGGTGGTCTAGACAAATAAGTGGTCTGGACAAATTGGGGGAAGGAGATTCCAGCGATCGCCCTCAAAGCAATTTGCCACTGAAGCCGTCCACGTTGTCTTCTGCTCGTGGCCGAGCACGTCCACCGCCGAGGTCTGGCGGCCTTGGGTGTCGTGGTGGTAGGTCACGCCATTATCAAGCCCTTGGCGACATCCAGACCACTGTCGACGGGTTGAACAACTCGACGACCGCCCACGACGACCCCATCAGCAACGCCGACCCAACGGAAACGTCGGTCCTGGCCGGCATCGGCCTCCTCTTGCCGGTGGTGGGATACCTCGAGGAATCGCTCACGCGCGGGCCAGTCGGTGGAGCTGACCTCGACCGTCGAGGTGCCGCCCGCACTGGCGGTTGGCTCGGACCCCCCTCGCGCGCAGGTTCCAGGTGCATCCGGCCGCAGCGGCCTGGCGCGAATCCCGCGCCAGGCCGCCTCGTGCTCACGCCGCCCGCGACGCTTGCTCCACGCCGGCGGCGGGGGCGCGCTTTCTGCGTCCCCGCGCGTGGTTGAACAACACGTTGAGCACGAACGCGCACAGCGCGGTGCTGGTGATGGCGCTGCCGAAGACGATCTGCAGGCCCTGCGGCAGGTGCGTGTAGATCGACGGTGCCACCACCGGCACCATGCCAACCGCGATCGACAGCGCGACGACCAGCAGGTTGTGGTTGTCGGCGTAGTCGACCTTCTTGAGCACCCTGATCCCGACCGCGGACACCATCGCGAACATCACCAGCCCCGCCGCGCCCACCACCGGGTCCGGCAGCGACGCCACCACCGCCCCGAGCTTGGGCACGCAGCCCAGCACGATCAGCATGACGCCGGTCGCCGCCGTGATCCACCGGCTGCGGATGCGGGTGATCTCGACCAAGCCGACGTTCTCCGCGTACGCGGTGTCGATGAACGAGTTCATGATTCCGGCGAGCACTCCGGAGAGCCCGTCCGCGGCCAGGCCGCGGGCTAGGTCGCCTCGGCTGAGCGGCTTGCCGACCATCTCCGAGACCGCCAGCATGTCGGCGGTGGACTCGGTGAACGTCACCAGCATGACCACGCACATCGAGATCACGGCGGCGATCGGGAAATGCGGGGCGCCGAACTGGAACGGCATGGGGAACCCGAACCACGGTGCGCCGGCCACCCCGGCCAGGTTCACGAAACCGAGTGGCACCGCCACCGCGGTGCCCAGCACAAGCCCGATCAGCACCGCGGCCTGGCCGAGGATTCCCTTGAACAGCCGCATGAACGCGACGATGACCACGATCACCCCGGCCGCCAGCGCCAGCCGCGGCACCGACGCGTAGCCCGGCGCGGTGCTGTCGCTCCCGGCGACCATCTGCACGCCGACCCCGATCAGGGACAGCCCGATCACCGTGATCACCGTGCCGCTGACGATCGCCGGGAAGTACCGCACCACCCGCGCGAACAGCGGCGCCATGACGAGCCCGAAGATCCCCGCGAGCAGCATCGAGCCGTACACCGCCTGCAGCCCGTAGCCCTTGGTGATCAGGATCATGGGGGTGATCAGGGTGAACGTGGCACCCGCCACGATGGGCAGCCGGACCCCGAGTATCCGGCCCACGCCGGCACTCTGGATCAGCGTGATGACCCCGGACACGAGCAGATCGGCGTCCACCAGCAGCACGATCGTGTCGTGCGACAGGCCGGCGGCCGCCCCGAAGATGAGCGGTACCGCGATGCAGCCGGTGTACATGATGAACAGGTGTTGCAGGCCCAGCAGGAGCAGCCGGCCCGTCGGTGGCACCTGGTCGACGGGGTGGCGGACCTCGTTCTCGGTGGGGGACATGGGGGCGACCTCCTAGCGGGCCGCGGCGGCGTTGAGGCGGGCGGCCTCGCGCTCCGCCGCGGCGTTCGGCCGCAGAGCCCGGGACCCGGCGAGCTTGGCGGCGATGTGGTCGGCCACGGTGGTCGGCGTGTAGAGCGGCTGCTCGCCTTCGGGCACGCACTGGGGCAGGACCTCGATGACGGCGTCGAAGTTGCCGTCGTGGAAGTAGGCGGCCGACCGACGCGGGATCAACCGGCCCGTGCCGTCGGTCGGTGGCAGCACGCGGTGCAAGGTCGAGCGCCACTGGTCGTTCGTCCAGCGGGTCAGGGCGTCGCCGAGGTTGACCAGCAGCGCGCCGTCGGCGGGTAACACGTCGTGCCACGCCCCGTCGCCGTCGAGGATCTGCAGCCCCTGCACGGCGTCGGCCCACAGCACGGTGACGATGCCGTAGTCGGTGTGCGCCCCCATGCCCATCTGGCCCCGGTCCACCACCGTCTCCTGCTCGGGCAGCCGGTAGTTGTTCATCCGCAGCACGTCGATCGAGTGCGTCGTGCGGGTGGCGAAGAAGTCCTCCTCGAGCCCGAGCGCGAGTGCGAAGATGTCGGTGAGCCGGTGGGCCAAGGCGCCGGCGTGGGTCATCCACTCCGCGACCCGATCCCGGAATCCGGGCACGGGTGGCCAGATGTTCGCCGGGTAGTGCTCCTCGGGCATCTCCGGTGCCCCGGCCGTGGTCACGTCGGCGCCGACGTTGAAGGCCTCGAACAGGTCTTCCGGGCTGGTCACACCGAGACTGAGGCTCACCTTCTCCGCGCGGGGCGGGGTGTAGCCGCGGTTGGTCTCCGGCGTCGCGGGGCGCCACTGTCGTTTCTCGTCCACCGGCCGGGAGAAGAACGCGTCGATCGCCCCGGCGAGCCCGTCGGCCGCCGCGGCCGGGATGCCGTGCCCGACGATCTGCATGAAGCCGACCGTTCGGGCCGCCTCGTCGACCGCCGCCGCGATCGCGGCCCGGTCGGACGCGGACCCGCCGGGCCAGCGGCTGATGTCGATGAGGGGGACCTGCAGGGTGCCGGAGTGGGGACCGGACATGGTGGCACCGACCTTTCGCATCGAGCGCGGGGCGGCCGCCTCCGCGCACCAGGTTCACCAGTGTGTCGACCTGTGTTGCGGACATGTAACGAACCGAAGAATCCCCCGTTTCGATTGGTGTCACCTATCGCCGGCGACGATCAACACCACGCGCAACCTGTCCGCGTCCACCCGGGCCCAGCGGTGCCGCGTCGTGCCGGGGTGGAACAGGCTGTCGCCTGGACCGAGCAGCACGGACTCCTCGCCTTCGAAGTCGACTCGCAGGCGGCCTTCCAGGACGATCAGCGCCTCGTCGCTGTCCCGCCAGAACCAGCCGTCTATGTCCTGGCCCGGCTCCGCGACGTACTCGACGATCTCGGCGATGGCGCCCGAGCTGCGGGCAGTTCTCGAGTACGCCGTCTCGGGCCGTTCGTTCAGGGCGTCGAGCTGGCGATCCGCCGCCCGCACCACGCGGATCGGCGAGGCCGGCAGCGTGGGCAGCAGGTCGGCGGGGGAGACGGCCAGCGCTTCGGCGAGCCGGTACAAGGTGTTGACCGACGGGGTGTGCAGCCCTCGCTCCAGCTGGCTCAGGAAGGGCTGGCTGATGCCGGCGCGCGCGGCAAGATCTCGGGTGGACAGCCCCGATCGCGTCCGCGCCGCTCGTACCGCGGCCCCGACAAGTGCCCCGGCTTCGCCGGCTCGCCCCGTGTCCGTCGCCATCACCACTCCCTTTTCGTTGAGCCTGACGATAGGCGACACCATCTAAGACCGGGTTGGCTACCGTGCGCCGGACAGGGTGCTCGCCGGGTTGTTCGTGGTGGCCGCGGCGCGCCGCTCTCGTCCGGGGCCGGCTCGGCGCCGCCCGGATCGGAAGGACACCGCGGCGCCGACGCCGACGCCGACGCCGACGATGGCGACGGCGACGGCGCGACGCGAGCAGTGGAACGCCACCATCGGGACCTGCTCACCGTCGCGGTCATCGAGGTACTCGCAGACGACGACCGTGGTGGCTCGGTGGTCGAACCCGGTCACGATGCCCTGGCCGCCGAAGCTCCCGGTGGCGCGGCGGAATCCGTCCCCTGCCCGCCCCTCGACGTCACGCGCAGCTGTAGCCGCGTGTGACGTCGAGGGGCGCGGTGCCGGCGGCGTCGGCTGCGCGGTGATCCTCGATCTGCTGGATCCTGCCGACGTAGGTCACCGAGTGTTCCTCGGATTCGAGGAACACGAGGTCATATTCAGCAGGCTGGGTTGACGACCCCGTGCCGCCAACCCAGCCCGTGGTCACGTGGTCGCCAGTTGCCAGACCGCGTAACCGATCGCGTCGCTGTTGCGCTCCAACGGCGCGTCCGGGATGTTCGCGACGGTGTCGCACGCGCGGTGGTAGCAGTTGTCGAACGCCGCACCCGCCGTCCCGCCCCACTTGCGTTGCTGTGCGGCGGTCTTCACGTCACCCGCACCGGTGGCCAGACCGCCGACGGGGATGCCCGCGCTCTTGAACGACGCGTGGTCCGAGCGCCCGTCGCCTTCGCGGTCGCCCTCGGTCTGGATCCCGACGGACGCGAAGTACTTGTCGAACACGTTCTTGATCGAAGCGACGTCGTCGTAGACGAAGTAGCCCCAGTTCTTCGAGCCGATCATGTCGAAGTTGAGGTACGCGGTGACTTTCGCGCGTTCGGCCGAGGAAAGGCTGTTCACGTAGAACTTCGAGCCGCGCATGCCCGACTCTTCGTCGGCCCACCAGGCGAACCGCACGCGTTGGGCCATCGCCGGGTCGGTGCGCGCCAGCGTCAGCGCGACCTCCAGGATCGACGCGCTGCCGGAACCGTTGTCGTTGATGCCCGGGCCGGCGCTCACGCTGTCGAGGTGCGCGCCGAGCATGAGCACGCGGTTCGCGTCGCCCTTCGGCCATTCCGCGATGAGGTTCTGCGTGCGTCCGGCGCAGCTCGTGCACGTCTGGCGTGTCACGGTGTAGCCGGCGGCGCGCAGCCTACCCTCCACATAGGACACCGAGGCCGCGTAGCCGCCGCCGGCGGAGCGGTTGCCGCCGTTCTGGCGGGCGATGGTCTCCAGCTGGTTGAGGTGCGTCTTGATGTTGGCGAGCGAGATGTCCGGCGCCACCGCGGCGGACGCGACGGACGGCTGCGCGAGCGAGCCGAACGCGAACGCCAGTGTCGCCAGTCCTGCGACGGCCTTTTTCTTCCACAACAAGGGCTTCTCCTTATCTTCGGAAAGGGCTGGACGGTCAACGTCCAGGAGTCGATCCGGCCGGTGTCGACGCGGGCGACGTCACGGGCGCGCAAACGCCTCGTCGGCGCTCGAACGCAGCGTGGAGAGGCTCGTGGCCTGGTCGGACGCGGTGGCCGCCAGGGTCAGCGGGTCGGCGGGTGGGGGTGCGGCCAAGGCGGGCGCCGCCGCGACGGCGAGCGCGGACAGGGCGAGCCCGGCGGTGGCCAGACCTGCGGTGATCCCTCTTCTGCCGGTCATCGGGTTCCCTTCGGGGACGGGGAGATCACCGTGAGTAAAGGAGTCGTCACAGGGTCGGTCAATGCTCCGAATGGCCCAGGAAAGCATTACTCGGGCATTAATCAATCGCGAAAAACCCTTGAACATCAGGGCGTTTGCCGGTCCGCGATACGCGGCGCTACTTTCGTCGGGACTTGCCGTGAACCGGCCGTTGGTAGGTGTGGACCGGTGGTCCACAAGGGACCGTTCACCTCGCCGTCACCGACGTCGCCCGATGGTGGCGACGCTGGGGTTCTGCCTGGCGAGACGGCCCGTAGGCTGGGTTGGTGAGTGAACAGTCTGAGTTTCCGGACGGCCAGTACCCCGAGCGCCCGGTGGAGCGCCACAAGGGCCCGGTCGTGCTTCGGCGCGACCGTCGTGACCAGGGCAGCACCACCGACCAGCGGCTCCTGGACGCGCGCGGCCCGAGCGACTGGGTGCACACCGACCCGTGGCGGGTGCTGCGCATCCAGGCCGAGTTCGTGGAGGGCTTCGGCGCGCTCGCGGAGGTGCCGCGCGCGGTGACCGTGTTCGGCTCCGCGCGGACCAAGCGCGACGACCCCGAGTACGACCTGGGCCGCAAGATCGGCGGCGCGCTCGCCGAAGCCGGCTTCGCCGTGATCACCGGCGGCGGGCCGGGCGCGATGGAGGCCGTGAACCGCGGTGCGAACGAGGCCGGCGGCTTCTCCGTGGGCCTCGGCATCGAATTGCCGTTCGAGCAGGGCCTGAACCCGTGGGTCGACCTGGGCGTGAACTTCCGCTACTTCTTCGCGCGCAAGACGATGTTCATCAAGTATTCGCAGGCCTTCATCTGCCTGCCCGGCGGCTTCGGCACGCTCGACGAGCTCTTCGAGGCGCTGGTGCTGGTCCAGACCAAGAAGGTGACGAAGTTTCCGGTGGTGCTGTTCGGCACCGAGTACTGGGGCGGGCTTTACGACTGGATCTCGAAGTCGGTGCTCGACGGTGGCAAGATCAGCGAGAAGGATCTCGACCTGCTGCACCTCACCGACGACATCGACGACGCCGTGCGCGTGGTCGAGGAGTCGTACCAGGCCTGGGAGGACACCCACTGATGAGCTCGTTGCGCCGGGTCTGCGTCTTCTGCGGGTCCTCGATGGGCTTCACCCCGGCCTACGCGGAGGCCGCCGCCGAACTGGGCAAACTGCTGGCCCAGCGCGGCATCGGCCTCGTGTACGGCGGTGCGAGCGTCGGCACGATGGGCGTGGTCGCCGACGCCGCGCTGGCGGCGGGCGGTGAAGTGATCGGCGTGATCCCCGAGGCCCTGTCCAGTGTGGAGATCGCGCACGCGGGCCTCACCGAGCTGCACGTGGTCCCCGACATGCACCAGCGCAAGGCCAAGATGGCCGCGCTGTCCGACGGTTTCCTCACGCTGCCCGGCGGCGCGGGGACGTTGGAGGAGCTGTTCGAGGTGTGGACCTGGGCCCAGCTCGGCCTGCACTCGAAGCCCATCGGCCTCGTCGACGTCGGCGGGTACTACGGCCCGCTCGTGTCCTTCTCCGACCACATGGTCACCGAAGGGTTCCTGGGCGCCGGCTACCGCGACCTGCTGCTGGTCGACGCCGACGCGTCGGCGCTGCTGGACCGCTTCGCCGATTACGCCCCGCCCGCGCCCCCGAAGTGGGACTGACCGCTCAGGCGGCGCCCTCGCTCGGGCGCTTGTGGTAGGTGTCCACGTACTCCTGGCCCGAAAGCTCGAGGATCGAGTACATGACCTCGTCGGTCACCGAGCGGCGGATGGCCGACGACGAGTCCTGGCCCTCGTAGCGGGAGAAGTCCAGCGGGGTGCCGAACTTGATCTTGATCTTGCACACGTGCGGGATCTTCGAGCCGTTCGGCTGGATGCCCTCGGTGCCCCACAACGCGACGGGCACGACCTTCGCACCGGTGGACAGCGCGAGCGCCGCGACGCCCGTGTGGCCGCGGTGCAGGCGGCCGTCGAGCGAACGCGTGCCCTCGGGGTAGATCGCGAACACGCCGCCGTCGTCGAGCACGCGCCGCCCGGCTTCCAGGGCGGCGAGGCCGGCGGAGGCGCTGCCGCGCTCGACGGGGATGTAGCCCAGCGCGTCGAGCGAGTTGGCGATGAAGCGGCCCTTCAGGCCCGTGCCGGTGAAGTACTCGGCCTTGCTGAGGAAACGCACCTTGCGCGGCGTGATGAAGGTGATCACGCCGGTGTCCAGCGCCGCGCGGTGGTTGGCCGCGAGCAGCACCGGTCCGTCGGCCGGCACGTTCTCCACACCCTCGACCTCGGGGCGGTAGATCGTGCGGACCAGCGGGCCGAGCACGAAACGGACGAGCAGGGGCAGCAAGGGGTCTCCCTCCGGCGGGCAGGTCGGTGGCACCAGCATGGCACGATCGGCCGATGAGCTGGTTCGAACGTCGCACCTGGCAGGAACCCGCGTGGACGCCCGCAGACATCCTGGCGGCCAAGCGTGACCGCACGGTTTCCGTGGTGCTGCCGGCGCTGGACGAAGAGCGAACTGTCGGTGACGTCGTCGCGTCGGTGCGGCCACTGCTCGGCAACGTCGTCGACGAGCTGGTGGTGGTCGACTCCGGTTCCACCGACGCCACCGCCGAGGTCGCGGCCGCGGCCGGCGCGCGGGTGGTGCACCGCGAGGACGTGCTGCCCGAGCTGCCGCCGCGTCCCGGCAAGGGCGAGGTGCTGTGGCGATCGCTGGCCGCGACGACCGGCGACGTCGTGGTCTTCCTCGACTCGGACCTCGTGGACCCGGACCCGGCGTTCGTGCCGGCGTTGCTCGGGCCGCTGCTCACCGAACCCGGCGTGCACCTGGTGAAGGGCTTCTACCGGCGTCCGCTGCGGCTGGAGAGCACGGGCGGCGGCCGCGTGACGGAGCTGCTGGCCCGACCGGTGCTGTCCGCGTTGCGCCCGGCGCTGGGCGAGCTCGTGCAGCCGCTCGGCGGCGAGTACGCGGGCACGCGCGAGTTCTTCGAGTCGGTGCCCTTCGCCGGCGGCTACGGCGTGGAGATCGGCCTGCTGCTCGACGCCGAACAGCGCTACGGCCTCGACGGGCTCGCCCAGGTCAACCTCGGCGTCCGCAAGCACCGCAACCGCTCGCTGCTGCAGCTGGGCGTGATGGCTCGCCAGATCCTCGGCACGGCCCTGGCCCGCTGCGGCGTGCCGACCGACGCCGATGCGCGGCTGACGCAGTTCGTGCAGGTGGCGGGAGAGTGGCTGCCCGACGTCAGCGAGATCCCCGTGCTGGACCGGCCGCCGATGGCGCAGGTGCGGGCCGCCCGTCCTCGAGGCTGAGCACACGGTCGAAGCCGGCCAGGTGCTCAGGGCGGTGCGTCACGAGGACGACGGTCCCTTCCGCGTTCGCGAGGACACGGGCGAGGACCTCGTCGCCGTGGGTTTCGTCGAGGCCTTCCACCGGCTCGTCGAGGACGAGGACCGGCGGGGCGGCGAGGACAGCGCGCGTGAGGATCAGGCGCTGGCGCTGGCCGCCGGAGAGGGTGGTGGCGTCGCGGTCCAGGGGGACGTCGAGGTCGGTGACGGTGCAGGCGGTGCGGAGGTCTTCGTCGGACGCGCTTGGCGAGGCGATGAGGAGGTTTTCGCGGACGGTGGTGGCGAAGACGTGCGCGTCGGCGAGGGCGCCGGAGACCACCTGCGGGCTGGCGCCTTGGATCTGTTGACTGTCCACTGTGGCCTGGCCGGACGTGGGTGTGGTGAAGCCGAGCAGGACGTGGAGCAGGGTGGTTTTGCCGGCGCCCGACGGGCCGAGCACGCCCAGCCGGGTGCCCGGTGGGAGGTCGAGGTTGATGTTCTGGAGGGCGGGTTGTCGGCCCGGGTACCGGACTGTCACGTTCTCCAGCTTCAGGTGACCGGGTCCGGTGTTTTCGGGAGTCTCCGGCGGGGTGGTCGCCAGCAGTTCGCGCACGCGGCCCAGCGACGTCCGCAGCTCCGGGACTCGCTGGGCCGCGGTGATCAGGGGCAGGACGATCTCGAACAACGCCAGCGCGGCCAGTGTCAACGCGGCGGTCACCGGCAGGCTCGCGCCGGCGAGCAAGGCCACGGCTGCGGTCGTCGCGAGCTGGGTGAAGGCGCCGGCCGCGGTCAGCGTTGACAGCCGGGTCGAGACGCTGCGGGCCCGCGCGGCGATCCCGTCGATCACGGTGCCGGCGGCTTTCGTCGCCTGAGGTTCGGCGCCGTAGGCCACGAGTTCATGGCGGCCGGTGACCAGTTCGACCGTGCGTTCGGCCAGCTCCTGCCGCGCGGGCGAGGTCAGGGCCTGGCTCTTCGCCGTGACACGTGCGGCCAGCCACGGCAGCAGCCCGCCGGCGATGAGCAGCCCGGCCACGAGCACCGCCGCGGCCGGGAGGCTCACGAACGCCGTGACCACGGTCAACGCCAGGCCGACGATTCCCGCCACCGCAGCCGGAAGTGCCAGCCGTAGCACGGCGTCCTGTACGGCGTCCACATCGGACACCAGCCGCGTCACGAGGTCAGCGCCGGAATGTTCGGCGACGCGCCGCGGCACGAGCGCCGCGTACACCCGGGCCCGCAACGCGCCGAGATAACGCAGCACGACCTCGTGCCCGGCCAGGCGCTCGGCGTACCGCAAACCACCGCGGGCCAAGGCGAACACGCGAACCGCCACGATCGCGACGGTCAGCGCGGCGAGCGGCGGACGCTCGGCCGCCCGCATCAGCAGCCACGCCGCCGTGCCGGTCAGCGCCAGCCCGGAGATCTCGGCCCCGGCCGCGAGCAACGCGGCTCGGAGCAGTCGTGCGACGTTCATCGGGCCCCCAGCGGAACTCGGCCGCCCACGAGTAGGACGGAACGCGTCGCCATCGCGGCCAACGCGGGGTGGTGCGCGACGAACAACGCCGTGCGGCTGGGCAGCAACGCCGCGGCCCCGTCGAGCACTGCCTGTTCGGTGCGCCGGTCGAGCCGCGCGGTGGGTTCGTCGAGCAGCACGAGCCCGGCGTCGGTCCGAGCAAGCGCGCGGGCCAGGCCGACGCGTTGCCGTTGCCCCGCCGACAATCCCGCGCCCAGCTCGCCGATGCGCGTCGCGTAGCCCTCGGGCAGCTCGGCGACGACCTCGTCGAGCGCGGCGGCGCGGGCGGCGGCGGGTACGTCGACTGCTCGCTTTCCCCCATCGGAACCGAGCGCGATGTTCTCCGCGACGGTGCCGCTGAACAACGTCGGTCGCTGCGGCAGCCACGCCGTGTCGCGCAGCCAAGCCGCGTGGTCGAGGGACCGCAGGTCGACGCCATCCACGAGCACCCGGCCGGTTGTCGGCGTGACGAACCCCAGCAGCACGGCCAGCAGCGTCGACTTCCCGGAACCACTCGGCCCGGTGATGGCGACGTGGTCACCGCGTCCGATCACGAGGTCCACTTCGGACAATGCGGTGACCTCGCCGTAGCGCACGGAAACACCGTCGAACTCGATCTCCGGCGGGCCCGCCGGCCGGGTCACTGTGCCACCGCGCCGGGCCGGCAGGGGAGTGGCCAGGGCTTCGCGCAACGCCGTGAGCCCTTCGGTCGCCGCGTGGAACTTCGCGCCCGCCGCGCGCAACGGCAGGTACGCCTCGGGCGCGAGCACCAGCACGAGCATCGCCGTGTGCGCGGTGAGGGAGCCCTCGAGCAGGCGGAACCCGATGGGCACGGCGATCAGCGCGATCGACAGCGTGGCCACCAGTTCCAGGACCAGCGACGACAGGAACGCGACGCGCAGCGTGCCCAGCGTCGCGTCGGCGTGGGCGTCGGCCATCGCGCGCACGTGCTGGGCTTGCGCGCGGGCGCGGCCGAACAGCTTCAACGTCGGCAGGCCACGCACGGCGTCGAGGAAGTGCCCGCCCAGCCGTGTGAGCAGCGCCCACTGCCGTTCCGTGCGCGCCTTCGCGCGAGCTCCGACCAGCGCCGCGAACACCGGGATCAACGGCAGCGTGGCCACCACGATCAACGCCGACGTGAGGTCCGTCGTGACCAGCCGCACCACCACGGCAACCGGTACGAGCACCGACGCGACTAGCGCCGGCAGGTAGCCGGTGAGGTACGCAGTGGTCGCGTCGACGCCCTTCGTGACCTGCGTGGTGACCACGCCGGCGTCGGCCGTCGACCCGAGCAGCCGCCGGCGCAGCCCGGCCTGGGCGTCGGCCGCGAACCGGCAGGTGACCGCGCTTTGCCCCAGCGTGAGCAGCACCCGCGCGCCCACGGCGACAAGGAGCGTGCCGCCCAGGCCGCCGCCGGTGAGCAGCGTCGCGAGGCCTTCGGCCTGCAACAGGACCACCCCGGCGGTCAGCGCGCCGAGGACTCCGAGCAGGACCAGGTACCGGCGCGAGCCGGGCAGTGACGGCATTTCTTTCCCCTCTAGAAGTGGAGCAACGACTGCCGGTCGACCGGCCCGCGGTTCGCCCGCCAGGTCAGCCACTGCACGACCACCAGCACCACGAGCACGGGCACCGCGAACCACGCGAGCAGCCCCGCTGTCTCGGGTGCGGTGAAGGCGTCGGAAACGGTCAGCGCGTACGCGGGATCCGAAGTGGACACCAGGATCGTCGGGAACCGCAGCGCGCCCACCACCAATGCCGGGGTCGCGGACAGCAACATCGACGCGGGCAGCGCGAGCCGGTACCGCTTGGACCGCAGTCCGAACAGGACGGTCCCGAACGCGGCGAACGCCACCGCCGCCACCGCGATCGCGGCCCACGAGATCCCCGACACCGCCAGCGCGCCCCACGCCGTGGCCACCACCAGGAAGGTGCCGACCGGTGTCGTGAACGTCTTCGCGAACCGCGAGGCCCGGCCGGCGAGCTCCGCCGGGCCGCGCACGGTGAGGAACACCGCGGCCTGCAGCCCGAACAACGCCACGAATCCGAGCCCCCACAACACGGCGTACGGGTCGAAGAGCGCGAGCACGTCGTCGACCGGGTTGCCCTGGGCGTCGACCGGCAGGCCGAGCACGAGGTTGCCCAGGAACAAGCCCCACGCCAGCGTGGTCACCAGCGCGCCCGCCGTGATGCCGAACGACCACGGCCCGCGGCGAGCATCGGGCCGGCGGCTGCGCAGCTGAACCGACGCGGTGAATGTGACGAGCCCCAACAGCAGCGCCACCACCAGCACGTACGCGCCGGCGAACACGCGGCCCTCCAGGTGCGGGAACACGCCGAACAGCACCCCGACGGCGGCGATCAGCCACACTTCGTTGGCCAGGAAGAACGGCCCGAGCGCACCCAGCGCCCGCCGTTGCTTCGCTTCGTCGCGGCCGAGGCCGGGCAGCAGGAAGCCCACGCCGTAGTCGTAGCCGGCCAGTGCGAAATACCCGCCGAGCAGCAGCCCGAGCACACCCCACCAGATGGTCGTCATCGTCAGACTCCGCTCAGTACGGGAAGTTCGGGCTCCGCGGGCGCCTCTTCCGGCTCCGGCCCGCGCCGCGCGACCCGCGACAGCAGCACCCAGTCGGCTACGGCGAGCGCCGCGAACAGCACGCCGAACGCGATGAAGGAGAACAGGACCTGGCCGCCGGGCACGTCGGCGACCGCGTCGGCCGTGCGCAGCTTCCCCCAGATCAGCCACGGCTGGCGGCCGATCTCCCGCACGAGCCAACCGCAGATCGCGGCCACGAACGGCAGCACGATCGCCGGCACCATCAGGTAATGCAGGAACCGGGCGCGCATCAGCCAGTTGCGGATCAGCAGGATCGTGCCGGCCAGCGAGCACAACAGCGCGATGAACCCGATCCCGATCATCGCCGCCAGCGGCACCCCGACGGCGCCCTCGCCGAGCTTGTCCGGCTGGTACTTCGCGAGCTCGCCGAACTGCACGAAGCCCTGGTTGATCGTGACGATGCTGCCGATCAGCGCCGTGACCACGCCGAACCGCATTGAGCGGGTGAAGAAGTCGACCTCCGCGGTGCGCTTGAGGAAGTGGTACGCGCTCACGCCGGTCACGAAGAAGCCGCCGGTCATCAACGCGCCGCCGATGACGTGCGGCAGCGACGCCACGAGGGCGGGGTTGGTGAGCAGCGCGCCGAAGTCGTCGAGGCGCAGCGCCCCGCCCTGCAGGTGGCTGCCGACCGGGTTCTGCAGGAACGAGTTGGCGACCATGATGAACAGCGCCGACGCGTACGCGGTGAGCGTGACCAGCCAGATCAGCGTCAGGTGCAGCCACTTGTTCAGCCGGCCCCAGCCGAAGATCCACAGCCCGAGGAATGTGGACTCGAGGAAGAACGCCACCAGCGTCTCGATCGCGAGCGGCGCGCCGAATACGTCGCCGGCGAATGCGGAAAGCCCGGTCCAGGTAAGCCCGAACTGGAATTCCATCACGATTCCGGTCGCGATGCCCAGCGCGTAATTGATCACATACAGCCGGCCCCAGAACCGGGTCATGCGGAGCAGCTGCGGAGTGCCGCTGATCGTCGCGCGCGTCTGCATGACCGCTGTCACGGTCACCAAGCCCAGCGTGAGCAGCACGAACAGGAAGTGGAACGACGTCGTGGTCGCGAACTGGAGTCTTGCTATGGGTAGGGGGTCCATGCCGAGCGAGTGTATAGGTAGCGCGGCTACATGTAGTAGAGAAATCTATGAGATCCGGGTCATCTCAGGGTTTTACCCGGGTCCCCGGTGTGGAACGGGGGATTACGCTTCCGGGGACGACATGAGTAGACTGCCCACCTATGAAGGCGGACACGTTGCGCGGGCACCTCGACGCGCTGCTGCTGGCTGTGCTCGACGGCCGGAAGCTGCACGGTTACGCGATCATCGAGGCGCTCTCGCTGCGGAGTGACGGCGCGCTCGACCTGCCGACCGGGACCGTGTACCCGGCGCTGCGCAGGCTGGAGCGGGCCGGCTACCTGGCCAGCGAGTGGGACGTGGTGTCGGGGCGCAAGCGCCGCACCTACCGGCTCACCCGCTCCGGGCAGCAGGCGCTCGCCGCCGAGCGAGCCGAGTGGCGGGAGTTCACCACGGTGATCGGCGGCGTCCTGCGGGCGGAGGCATGACGGCGGGGGAGGTGCGCGTGAACGCGATCGAGGGGTACTTGACCGATCTCGACCGGCGGCTCGTCGGCTGCCGATCGACGAAGGACGACCTGCTCTCCGAAGCACGCGACGGCCTGCACGACGCGGCCGACGCGTACCGCGAAGGCGGCTGGCCGGCCGAGGAGGCCGAGCGCCGCGCGGTGGCCGACTTCGGCGGCGTCGCGGTGGTCGCCGACGACTACCAGGCGGAGCTGTCCATGCACAGCGGCGTGCGCACGCTGTGGAAGCTCGTGCTCGGCGTGCCCGCGATGCAGCTTTCCTGGGACTTCGCCCGGATCCTCACCTTCGGCGACTGGACGCGCCTGTCGACCCCGACGCCCGAGTGGTACCGCGTGGCCACACACTTCTCCCACGGCGCGGTGTTCGTGGTCCCCGCTGTGGGGCTCATCGCGCTGGTCTGCGCACGCTGGCTGAGCCGTCGCGTCGACGGCGTCCGCCTGGCGCGCACGTGCGGGTACTTCATCGCCGGCGCCGTCGGCCTGAACCTCGCTTCGGTGCTCACTCTCGTGGTGGCGACGGGGTTCGTGGACGTCTCGCGGCTGTTCCTGTCCGTTCCGTGTGTGTTGCTGATGGTGGCGTATGTACTGCTGTCGGTGCGTCTGGTCGTGCTCGCGCGACGTTCCTGGGGCCGGTGTGCCACGATCGTGGCGTGACGACCGCGCTGATCTACCTCGTAGTCATGCTGCTGGTGGCCGCCGTGGTGTTCCTGCTCGCCGCCGTGGTGTTCGGCCGGGGCGAGGAGCTGGCCCCGCTGCCGCCGGGCAGCTCGCCCACGCGCCTGCCCGCCGAGGACATCACCGGCGAGGACGTGCGTCACGTGCGTTACCAGCTCGTGCTGCGCGGGTACAAGATGTCCGAAGTGGACTGGGTGATGCGCCGGCTCGGAGTGGAGCTCGACGAGCTGCGCGTCCGCGTCGCGGAGCTCGAAGCGGCCCAGCCGGAGCCGAGGCCCGCGGGTGAGTAGTGACCTGATCCTGTCCGTCGAGGTCGAGGCACCGGCGGGCACGACGTGGCTGGCGCTCACCGACTGGCCGCGCCAGAGCGAGTGGGTGCTCGGCACCACCGTGCGGGTGCTCGAGGGCAACGGGCGCAGCGTCGGCTCGAAGATCGCGGCCACCACGGGGATCGGCGGCGTCGGGTTCACCGACACCATGGAGGTCACCGCGTGGGAGCCGCCGCTTCGGGTGACCATGCGCCACCTGGGCAGCCTCGTGCGCGGCACGGCGGCGTTCCAGGTCGTGGCCAACGGGCCGACCCGCTCCACGTTCGTCTGGGCCGAGCACCTCGACCTGCCGTTCGGGCTGATCGGGCGCCTCGGCTGGCCCGTGGTGCGCCCGGCGTTCTCGCTCGGCGTGCACCAGTCGATGAAGCGGTTCGCGAAGTTCGTGCAGGATTATTCGGTCGGTGAGCGGTGACCGAGCTGCTGGGCCAGGACGGGGTCAAGCGCTGCTCCTGGGGGAACTCGACGGCGGACTACACCGCCTACCACGACGAGGAGTGGGGCACGCCGCTGCACGGCGAGGCCGCGCTGTACGAGCGGCTGTCGCTCGAGTCGTTCCAGTCGGGACTGTCGTGGATCACGATCCTGCGCAAACGGGAGAACTTCCGCAAAGCGTTCCGCAAGTTCCAGCCGGCGAAGGTCGCGCGTTTCGGCGACGCCGACATCGAGCGGCTGATGGCCGACGCCGGCATCGTGCGCAACCGCGCGAAGATCCTGGCGGCCGTCAACAACGCGCGCGCGATCGCTGATCTGGACGTGCCGCTCGACGAGCTGCTGTGGTCGTTCGCCCCGGCGAAGCACAAGCGGCCGCGGACGATGTCCGACGTGCCGGCCGTGACCGACGAGTCGAAGGCGATGGCGAAGGAGCTGAAGAAGCGCGGCTTCGCATTCCTCGGCCCGACCACTTGTTACGCGCTGATGCAGGCGACCGGCATGGTCGACGACCACGTCTGGGGCTGCTTCCGGGCGAACCGCTCGTGAGTGTTCCGTCCGGCCGGAACCGGACGGAACACTGACGGCTACTTGCCCTGGAAGTTCGGCTTGCGCTTGCCGACGAAGGCCTCCACGGCCTCGGTGTGGTCGGCGGTGGCGCCGAGCGCGGTCTGGGCCTCGTCCTCGGCCGCGAGCGCTTCGTCCAGAGAGGACTGCGCGGAGACGGCGAGCACGTGCTTGATCTTCGAGTACGCCACCGTCGGGCCGGCGGCGAGCTTCGCGGCCACGGCCTGGGCGCGCGCGGCGAGCTCCTCGTCGGGCACGACCTCGCCGACCAGGCCGATGCGCTGCGCCTCGCCCGCGTCGACGGTGCGGGCCAGCAGCATCAGCTCGGCGGCGCGGCCGAGGCCGATGAGCCGCTGCAGTGTCCACGACGCGCCGGAGTCCGGGCCGAGCCCGACGTTCGCGAAGGCCATCAGGAACGACGACGACTCGGCGGCGATCCGCAGGTCGCTCGCGTAGGCGAAGGCGGCACCCGCGCCGGCGGCCGTGCCGTTGACCGCGGCGATGACCGGCTTCGGCATGTCCACGATGGCCTTGACGATCGGGTTGTAGTGGTCGCTCACCGTGTGCAGCGGGGCGGGGTCTCCCGCCTGCAGCAGCCCGACGTGTTCCTTGAGGTCCTGTCCCGCGCAGAACGCCTTGCCCGCGCCGGTGAGCACGATCGCGCGCACGTCCGCGTCGTCGGCCGCGGCGCGCAGCTCGGCGAGCAGCCGTTCCTTGAGCGCGACGGTCAGCGAGTTGTACGCCTCCGGCCGGTTCAGGGTCAGGGTGCGCACGCCGTCGGCGTCGGCGGTCAGGAGGACGTCGGATGTGGTCACTGTGGTGCTCCTCTTGGCGTAATCGTGGGTCCTCCGCCGAGTCTTTCAGCCCCGCGTGGCGCATACCAGCACCGATACGGCGGCAAATGATCGGTCCGCGTTCGCGCCCGGCCGCTGATGAGGGACAATGGGGGTCAAGACCCGGCTGGCATGGGAGTGCGCGACCCGGGCGCGCCGGTTGAGACGGAGGGAGCACGCTATGGCGGCCATGAAGCCCCGGACCGGAGATGGTCCCCTCGAAGTGACCAAGGAGGGGCGGGGCCTCGTGATGCGAGTGCCATTGGAAGGTGGCGGCCGTCTCGTCGTCGAGCTCTCCGCGGAAGAAGCGAAGGACCTCGGCGCAGCACTTCAGGAGGTCACCGGCTGATTCCGGCTCCCCTCCCCATCCACTCACCGAACCCCGGTCTCCTCATGGAGGCCGGGGTCGCGGTTCATCTGCGCCCGAAGGTTGCTCACTGTGCGTAACTCGCTACCGCCTGTCCCGACCAAACTGCCCGAGATCGAGGTCGCCGACGCGTTCCGGCGCGGGGCCCCGCAAGCGGTGCTGGCACTTTCGTCCGCAGAGGTGGAACTCGGCGGGGTGAAGGCGACCGGCAAGGCGGGCGACGTGCAGGAAGTCCCGGCCGACGGCGCGGTGCGCTGGGTCGCGGGCCTCGGCGCGGGCGAACCGCGCGACTACCGCCGCGCGGGGGCGGCGCTGGCGCGCGCGGTGTCCTCGGTGGACCAGCCGGTTCGGACCGTCCAGGTGGGGCTGCCCGAGGACGTGTCCGCCGCGCACGTCGGCGAGCTCGCGATGGGCTTGTTCCTGGGCGGCTACCGGTTCGTCGTGACCACAGAGGACCCGAAGCCCGCGGTGCAGACCGTCCGGCTGGTGAGCCCTTCGGCCGCGGCGTACGCAGACGAGGTCGCCCGCGTTCGTGAGCTCGCGGCCGCCGCCGCGCTGACGCGGGACCTGGCCAACGCACCGTCGAACATCAAGAACCCCGCGTGGCTCGCGAACACTGCCGCGAAGGTCGTCGGCTCGGCCGCGGTGACCGTGAACGTGCGCGACGAGAAGTGGCTCGCGGACAACGGCTTCGGCGGCGTGCTCGCCGTCGGCGGCGGCTCGGATTCCCCGCCGCGCCTGATCGAGCTGGAGTACCGCCCGCGCGGCGCGAAGACCCACCTGCTGTTCGTGGGCAAGGGCATCACGTTCGACACGGGCGGCCTGTCCGTGAAGCCGGCTGACGGCATGCACCTCATGCGCACCGACATGGCGGGCGGCGCGGCCGTGATCGCCTCCGTGCGCGCCATCGCCGCGCTGGGTCTTGCGGTGCGCGTGACGGCGTTGGTGCCCGCCGCCGAGAACCACGTCTCCGGTGGTTCGTACCGCCCCGGCGACATCGTCCGCCACTACGGCGGCCGCACGACTGAGGTCGGCAACACCGACGCCGAGGGCCGCATGGTCATGGCCGACGCGCTCGCCTACGGGATTCAGACGTTCAAGCCCGACCTCGTCGTGGACGCCGCCACCCTCACCGGCGCCATGAAGGTCTCACTGGGATTGCGCACCGGCGGCCTGTTCTCGACAGATGACGACCTCGCCGCCCGCGTGGTCGAAGCGGGCTCCCGCGCCGGCGAATCCTGGTGGCGCATGCCCCTGGTCGACGACTACGCCCCCGGCATCGAAGGCGAACTCGGCGACGTCCGCCAGGCCCCCGGCGGCCCCGGCGGCATCATGGCGGCCCTCTTCCTCCGCGAGTTCACGGCCGGCCTGCCCTGGGCCCACCTGGACATCGCCGGCCCCGCCCGCGCCGACAAGACGTACGACGACGTGGTCCCCGGCGCCTCCGGCTTCGCCGCCCGCACCCTGGTGGAACTCGCCGCCTCCTACTCAGCCTGACCCCGCCTGACCCCTCTCGCCGCACCCCAATGCGGCATTGGTTGCGCTCAACGCACCCAATGCGGCGTTCGTTGCGCTCAACGCACCGAACGCCACATTGGGGTGCTTTGGCCACCACGCAACCGCCACCCGCGTGCCTTACTCACCACCCACCCAGGCCACGCGCGGCATCTCACAACCGCCGCCCACCCACGCAGCGGAACCTGCACCCAGACCCGCCACGGCACCCCGATCCGAAGCCTTCTTGCGGCCGGCGAGCTGTTGTCAAGGCACGCTTGGCGGACCTTCTTTTGTTGACCTACAGTGGTGGGCATGGTCAACAAGGACGAGGTTAGCGCTGGTGGGGAGCCTGGGCGGCTGGTCCTGGACTCCTACGGGCGGCTGTCGCAGGTGCCGGAGACCGGCGAGCTGGAGAAGATCGAAACCCAGCACGCCGACAACCGGAAGGTGATCGGTCGGGTGGGCGGCACGCTCGGGATAGAGCTATCCGACGGTCTGTCCGCGTGGAAGCGAGGCGTTCGCCGGAAGGGTTGGGAGGCCCTTCTCGCCAGGGTCGAGTCCGGGGAGTCCGACGGGTGCGTGGTGTGGCACACCGACCGGCTGTTCAGGCAGCCGCGCGACCTCGAAGCGCTCATTGACCTCGCCGAGAACGGCTACAAGGTCTTCTCTGCGCACGGCGCGCGAGATCTGGCCGACCCGGACGACCGGTTCATCCTTCGGATCGAGGTCGCGCACGCAGCGCGGTCGAGCGACGACACGTCGCGACGGCTGAAGCGGCGGTTTGAAACGTTCAGGTCGCAGGGACGGGAGACGGGTGGTCCACGGCGGTTTGGCTTTCCCGGTAAAGACCTGACGTGGGTGCCAGCGGAATACGAGACGAAGGCGGACCGCCCAGAGGTCTCAGCAAAGCTGGTCGAACGGGAGCGGCAAGCGCTCCGCGACGCGGCAACGCTGCTGCTCAGCGAAGGCGGTTCCGGAAAAAAGGTAGCCGACCAGTGGAACGCGGCGGGTATCCACTCTGTCTACGGACTGGAGTGGATACCCGCGACGGTTGTCGCAACGCTGAAGCGCGCTTCGCTCGGTGGTCACTTGGTTCACGACGGCAAGATCGTCGGAAGGCTCGAAGGCGAACGTATCCTCGATAAGCGCACTTACGATCGGCTGCAAGCCTTCTTTGCAGGGCGGAAACGTGGGCGCGTTCCTGGGCTGTCCTACATCGGCACCGGGATCCTTCGTTGTGGCAGGTGCGGATCCAAGCTGACCGCCCGTAAGGATCAGAAGGGTTTCTACGCCGACGGAACACAGCGCAGTGCCTACATCTGCGCTCGCCACCGACGTGGGTGCGGGAAGATCTTTATCGATCGGGCGAAGGTCGACGCGGAACTACTCGCGTTCACAGTTGCTCGGCTCTCTGACGAACGTCAGGCGGCGCGCTTGGCGAGTGTGGTGGAGCGGGAGGGCGAACAGCTCAAGGCCATCGCACAGGAGATCAGCGAAGTTGAAACCCTCCAAAGGAGCCTGTCCGAACGTCTGGGCCGGAGGAAGATCACGCTCGATGCCTTCGACGCTGCGAACGAGCCGCTCGCGGCGGACCTTGCCCGCCTGAACGCCGAACGCGAGACGCTGTCCGCTGGAGCCACCGCAGGTCCGACAGAAGCGTCATCCTCAGCCGAGCTTGAAGCCGAATGGCTTGGCGGTGATGTCGCGGTGCGCCGTGCGATGCTGACCAAGGCGTTGGGTTTGGACAAACTGTGCGTCATGCCGGGTGACCTGAGCGGTCGGCGAGTTTTCGACCGGGAGCGGTTGAAGGTGCATAACTCCGAGGAATTTGCCAACGTCGTTGCGGCCTGGCATGCGCAGAGGGGCAACGACCGCGCCTAGAAAGTACAAGACCAAGAAGCAAGAGGTGCCCGGGACGAGGTTCCCGGGCGCCTCTCTTGTGTCACGACGATTGCTCCTCCTGAAACCTACGCGCGCGACTCCTCCGAATGACCTCCGCGACGTCGGCGATGTCCTCATCAGTCATCGGTTCCATCGCTGCAACGATGGGGCGCCAGTAGGCACGGGACTCCTCACTGATCTGCGACGTGGTGCGCTGGGGCGGTACCTCGGCATCCCCGGTGTCCGGGACCTCGTCAGCTGTCATAGACGTCGCTCGCGTCGCGGGACTCGGCAGCCGTTAGCGCTCGTTCGACAGCGGCGCGCACGTCGGCGACCAGGTATCCCCGGACTCGCCGCACTTCGCCGTCGGCGCCGGGTACGCGCTCGCGGGTCGGGCTGCACCCGTGTTCGCCCATCTGGCGGCCGAACGCGGTCGGCTCGACTTCGAGTGCTTCGACCAGCTCCGCTGTCGGAACGAAGGCGCGGCTATCGACGTCATCACCCAGGTAGGACACGACCGATGCCAGCGGTTCGGGGAGCTCGGCTGGCTGCGTCGTGTCGCCTCCCAACGATTCGCTCGCACCGATCGCGCGGGCCACCGCCGCGTGGTCCAGCTTCGGCACGGTGTCCTGCCCGCTGGCGTGACCGGCGAGCGTCCCGGCGGCTTCTCGGAGTGCCCGACCTTGCTGGCAGATGGCCTGCCAATCCTCGTTCGGCATGTAGTACGTGCGGACGGTCATCGCCAGCACGTCCGCACCTGCAGCCGTGTCGCCATCCGGCCGGAGAATGCCGACGCCCTTGTGCGACGGCAGCAGCCGGCTGGAGTCGTACCCTCTCGTGTTCATCTGTTCGCCGAGCACAATGTTCGAGTCGCGCCAGTCCATCACCCGGAGCGCGAAGCGTGAGCCCAGTACCGCCCGCAGGCCGGATGGGATGGTCTTCGAGTCCGGCCGCTGGGTGGCCAGGACCAGCACGATCCCGGCAGCTGGTCCCTTCTTCGCCAGCCAGGTGAGCAGTTCGCCGATGTACTCGCCCGCCGTGAGCTTCCTTCCCTGCACTGCGACGGGAGTCCGATCCTCCAATGGAACTTGGACCTCATCGATGAACACCGCCGTGATTGGCATGTTCAGGGAGGAGTCCCTGGACATCTCCGTTGTCACCTTCGACTCGGGGCAGGTCAGGTCGTCCAGGTCGCGCATGCGCCGGTAGCGGCCTTGGACTTCGCCGACCAGCTCCACCAGCCAATCCACGAGCGTGAGCACGTGGTCGGACTCGTCACCGGACATGAACCGGTAAGCGACGTGGCCGGCAGCGTCCCAGTCCTTCCCTGCTTTGAAGTCCGCGACGTACAGCCGCACCCACGCGTCCAGGATCAGCCCGGATGCGGCGAGCCGGGCCGCGAACGTTTTGCCCTGGCGTGGGATCGCGCCGACCAGCAGCGACGTCCACACAAGCGGGAGGTCGATCCGCCGATCACGCGCGTCCCGGCCGAACGGTACGGGCCGCCAGGCGTCCCACTTCGTCACTCCGAGCAGCGGCGTCGGCAGTGGGGGCGACGCGTAGGGGTCTTCGTCTGCGACCCACATCGAGACTCGCCCGGCATGGCCACCGTTTCCGCGCACGCGCTCCACGATGAGCTGCACTTCATCGACCGCCAGCGCCGACGCGAGCGCGTCCCGGTTCTTCACTACGTCGGCTGCCTTGCGGGTCGCAGGCAGGTCGACCGTGATAGCCCAGCCATCTCCGACGCGGGTCGCCCGTTCGACCAGCCGGAGCGTCTCGTCCTTTCCGATCAGCTTCGCGTCCCGGAACGCGTCCACGAGTATTTGCGGGTCCATGGTCCAGGTGAGCGTTCGCGGCCCGGCGAGCGCCGGCTTCCGCCCGGGACTGCCGTCCTTCCGTCGTCCGAGGATCGCCAGTGCGACCGACAGCACGGCACCTGCGATCCACAGTGGAGCCGGGCCGTACACGAGACCTGTCACGGCGACCGCCAGCGCCGAGCCGGCGAGCACGGCGCCGGTGACCTTCCATCGGAACAGGGCGAGTTCGCGAATCTCCGTGAACTTGTCGGCCAGCTTCTCCGATTCTTCGGCCGCCGTGCGGTAGTCGCGTACCTTGACCCAGTTCCGCCACCATCGGGCACCGACGACCAGGCCTCGCACTACAGCGCCGACGTAGCGCCACGGAGCCTTGACCACACAGGCAATCGCGTCCTTGCAAGCTTGCATGGCCTGCGGCTTGCTCTTCAGCCAGAGCGGCACCCGTGGAGAGCGCAGCCACCACCGAACGAAACGACGTCGAACCTTCCGGGCGCGAGGTTGGGGCAAGGTGTCATCGATCAGTTCTCCGTCCAAGATCGGGCCCACGTGCTCGACGTCTCGCGACTCCGCGCGCGCCAACTCGGCGCCGTGCTCACTGGTCACGTGGTGCTCCGTCCGCTGCTTCGGACGACAACGCCGCCGCCAGCCGCGAAGACAAGCCACGCGAGCAACCGGTGACCTGCCGGACCCAGGCCGGAGTGATGTCCGTGTCCGGCGTCCATGCCTCGCGCGCCGCCGCGAGATAGTCCGCAAAGGTCGTGCGTCGGACGGGGGCGCCTTGGCGTGCGGGTGGTTCATGAACTTCGATCCGTTCAGAGGCGTTCATGAACGCGACGCTCACAGCGGCCGTGAGCTTGTCCCGCAGATCCGTGACAGCCTCGGCTGCCACGAACACGACCATCGGGGGTACGGAGTGCAGCACCACCCCGGCCGGCGAGCCGACCGCCCACGACGACCAGGTGTTCATGACGTAGGTCGCCGCCAGCGTCAGCCACTTCGCCGCCCGGACCCACGTGCCCGTCCGCACCTGGTACCGCGCGGTGACCTGCTCGGCGCGCAAGATCGCCAGCAACACCAGGGACACCGTCGGGTCGAGCAGCCACGCTGTCAGCCACGGCAGCGAACCGGGCACAGCACCGGCGGCCGCAAACCACTGCACGTTGGCTGTGGTGAACGCTAAGCCGAGGATGATCCCGGCCCAGCACAACCGATCGACTTGGACTCGGACGCGTTCGACCTGCAAAGCCACCACGTCCGGGTGGCTCTGCCAATGCCTGACGTCTGCTGCTTCGGCTGCCTGCTCGGCGAGTCGCTGTGCCGGAGTCCGTGTTCGCGACGACGGCAACCGCAGGACGGTGCCGAGGCTCCGTTCGTCCCTGTTCATCGGCGACCACCTCCCCGGCGCGGGCCGTCCATGGATGTCACCGTCAGGGCGCGGGTCAGGACGTGCGCGGCGATCAGGTCCGGTACGCCGAGCACCACGAGCAAGAGCGTCGGATTGCCGGGGTGCGTGATCACCAGCCACTGAACGCCCGTGAACGCGGCACCGGTGAACAAGACCCGGCCGGCGAGCGAGACCACGCCGATCCCGGTGCGGGCCGCCTCGGCAGCCCGGCGCGCTTTCCGCGCACCGAACCGCCAGACCACGAACAGCGCGAGCAGGACGCCTGCACCAGCGAGAACCTGGGTCGAGGTGAGACTGAGCGTCATCGCGCCTCCCCTCCCCGCCAGCGTCGCCACACGGGGTGGAGGGCTCGGCGGTCGGTGTCGGGCAACGCGCCCCACACTCCGAGCGTGTCCGGCCCGTA
This sequence comes from Amycolatopsis sp. NPDC005232, assembly GCF_040607795.1. NCBI lineage: Bacteria > Bacillati > Actinomycetota > Actinomycetes > Pseudonocardiales > Pseudonocardiaceae > Amycolatopsis > Amycolatopsis sp. NPDC005232. The sequence continues at coordinate 193,364 of NZ_JBEXHL010000009.1, forward strand.
GGTGCGGAGATCGAGTTCAAGGCACTGATCGACCACCGGGCATCCCGCACAGAGCCGTGCGGCGAGCTCCCGGTCGGGTGGGCCGTCGCCGGTCAGTTCGGGTATGTCGTCGCGCGTGAAAGCCCAGAAGCAAAGTCCTTCCCCCGTCACGAGGCTCGCGAGCGTGGTCGTGGGCACCTCGGCGTATCGGTCGAGGCGAGCAGCCGTCTTTTCGTAGTCGCGTTCGGTCATCGGGCACCGCCTTCGAGTACGCGGCGGAGCGCGTCGGCGGAAATCACCAGTTGGGAGCGCCGCCGGACAACCGGCAGGACGCCCACCCGGATGGCGTGGTGGAGCTGGTCGTGCTCGACGCCGAGAATCCACGCGGCGTCGGCGAGGGAGTAGAACGCCGGACCACCGGCGTTGGGCATTTTCTTCGTCATGGTTTGGTCCCTAAAGATCGAAAGATGATTTGAGCTGAATTTATGAGCTGATTTAGTCGTACGATGGTGCGGCAATACTCCGAATGCGCGACGCGATGTCGATCTCTGCGCCGCGGATTCCGTCGAGCGCTAATGTCGGCGCTGAGGCGGACCACGGAGGAATGGGTGTCGGAAGACTGGGCGGCGGTCGCGAAGACCATCAACGAGCGCGTTCAAGCGCTCGGGTGGAAACAGCGCGAACTGGCCGAACGCTCGCAGGTCTCCCAGGCGATCGTCCGTGAGATCCAGAACCACACCGTGGAGCGCAAGCGCAGCGATCGCACCTTGGAGGCGCTGGCCCTGGCGCTCGGGCTGCACCCGCAACATCTGTTGGCCGTGTTGCACGGCCGCATTCCGCCGGCCCCGGGCCAGCCTCGCGAGGACATGGACGACCCGGTGTCCGCTCGGTTGGCCGTGATCGAGCAGCGGCTGACGGAGATCACCGACCACCTCGCCGAGCTCAACGACCATCTCGCCGACCTGAAGCGTCGTGACAGAAACACCGGCGCTTGAGGGAAATCCCTTTTCCCGGTCGGTCATGGCTGCCGACTGGGTGCTGTTCGCGTTCTGTGTCATGCCACTAAGAAACGGCATTTTCGCCGCCGCCTACAGCTGGCAGCGGTTGACACAGCACGTGTTAGCTCGTGTTATTTCCGCAGGTCGTTGGGGTTACCGGGGGAAAGTCTCGTGACCGAGGAAAGCGCTTTGCGAGCCGCGCGCACGGCGCTCGACTGGAGTCAGGAAAAGCTCGCGCGAGCCATCAACGCCCGCGCCGTGGCCCATGGTCTAGCCATCCGGCCGATCACCAGTCGCAAGACAGACATCTCCCGCTGGGAGAACGGCAGAGTGACGCCGGAACCGCCCATGCGCGCGGTTCTCCGCGAGATCTACGGCCGCACGGACGCCGAGTTGGCGTTCCCGCCCGGCGACGGTGCGTTCGGCGAGGAGCTTGCGGAACGGCTGATCATCGCGGGCCGCGTCGACCCGGAGACGGTCGAGATGTTCCGGGGCGAGGTCGACAGCGTCCGCCACGCCGACCGCCGGTTCGGGTCAGCGGCCCGCCTGGAACGCCTACGCTCTCACATCGCCGAGGTCGAAGAGCGGCTTCAATACACGCTGCTGCGCCGCGACCGCGCCCCACTCGCCTCCATCCTGGTCGAGGCGTCCACGCTGGCCGGCTGGAACTCCCTCGACATTGGTTCACTCCGGCAGGCCTGGTCGCACTACGAACGCGCCAAGACAGCCGCGCTGGAAGCCGGATCGGACGCACTACTGGCGCACGCAACCGCCGAACAAGCCTTCGTCCTGATCGACGCAGGCAACGTGGAGGACGCGCTGATGCTGTTCGCTGAGGCGCGCGCCGTCGGCGAGAAAGCGCCGTCCTTGCTGCGCGCATGGCTGGCGGCCGCCGAGGGAGAGGGGCACGCTACCGCCGGGCACCGGGATGCCGCATTCCGGGCGTTTGATCAGGCAGACGCGCTGCTCCCCTCGGAGGTCGTCCACCCGGAACTGCCGTTCTTATTCCTCGGTGGCACTCACCTCGCCCGCTGGCGCGGCAACGCCCTCGTTCACCTCGGCGCCCCCGAAGCGATCGAGCACCTGGAAGGCCTGGTCAGCGGGATACAATCATCCTTCGTCCGCGCGAGCGCAGCCGTGTACGTCGACCTGGCCCTTGCCCACGGCGCGGGCGGTGACCGGGACGCCGCACGGGCCTACGCACAGCAGGCCCGGCGGATCATCTCCCAAGTCGGCTCCGTGCGGCTCCGGCGCCGCCTGGAACGCCTAGTGCTGCCGGGCGACTCACGCTCGGCGTGAGTTGAGGTAGTAGAGCAGGGACACCAGCGTCCCGGACCCGAGCAGCTGCTGCTTCTGCGCCAGCTCGTTGACCCGCGACAGCGGCACCCACTCCACCCGGCCAACCTCTTCGGTCTCCGTCGGCTCCCCGATGTGCTCCGCCTCGCGCCACAGGTAGACGTCCACCGGCGCTGTGACCTGCCCCGGGAGCGGCTCGAAGCTCACCAGATGCTCCGGCTCGCCGACCGGCTTCCAGCCGCTCTCCTCTGCCGCTTCCTTCGCTGCAGTGCTGGCAGAGTCGTCACCGTCGTCGACCATGCCCCCGAGCAGCTCGTAGCCCCACTGCTCCGTGGCGAACCGGTAGCGCCAGAGCATCAGCGCCTCATCCCGCTCGTTGACGATCAGCGCGATGGCAATCCGGGCGAGGTGCACCACGTGGTACTCCCAGCGCTCGCCGTTCGGCGCCTCCACGTCGGTCAACCCGACCTTCACCCACCGGTTGTCGTAGACCAGCCGCTCACCGAACGTCTTCCAACTCCCGTACTCGTCAGCCACGATGCACACCCTACGGCGCCGACAGCGTCCCCTCCCAGACCCGCCGGACAGCGGCCAACGTCGGGAATCACCAGGTCAGAGCCATGATCGAGACGACCTGGCCGTTTGTGTGGTTCCCCAGACACATTGTTGCCAATTGGCTACTATCGGTGTTAGGTCGAGCGAGTTGATCGGCGGAGACGCCGAGGGGAGGACGTCGTGGCCGAACAAGGCGCGCCGGGGGTACCGGCAAGCGGGTTGAATTTCGTCGTCACGGGTGGTCCCGCCTCGGCCGGTGGTGGGGCGGCGTCGGGCGCCGGCGCGGCCGCGACGAGCGGCGGCTTCTACCTGAGCCCCGAGGACTTGAAGGCCGAGCTGCAGAATCTGGAGAAGCTGTCAAAGCGCATTGACGACCAGTTGCGCAACGCCCTCCCCCTCTGGACTATCCAGTCACCCGGCCAGGATCCAGCCTCGCTGCGCAACACAAAGGCTTCCAACACATCCGGCGACTACTATCGCGGCCACCTCAGTCGGCAGAAGAGCTACGTCGATCAGATCATTGAGCAAATGCAAAAGGCGCTCGGTATTCACGTAGAAAACGACGTGCAAACGGGCGTGGATATCAAGAAGCAAGGCGAGGGACATTTATAATGCATCGTGCTGGACGCGTCGGCACCGCAGTTGGCGTTGTTGCGACGTTGTGTGGGCTGGCCGCGTGCTCGGGTGAATCGGGTACAGCGACCCCGGCCCCGTCGTCTGCTTCTCCAAGTACTGGACAGCAATCCGGCAGTCCGGTTCCGAAGGTCTCAAACCCGCTTCCGGCGTCCGTCATTCAGCGGGATCCGTGCACTGTCCTGACTCAAGCTCAGATTGACGGGCTCTTCAGCGGAACGCCGACCCAGGGCGCAGTTCAAGACACCGGCGCCGCAAAGTCGTGTTCCTGGAGTGATCTCGACAAGGGGTCCCTCGTGGGTATCCAACTTGTCTACGCCTGGAAGGACGGCCTCAGCTCCGTCTACAACACTCAGGGCCAAGGCGGGTTCTTCAAGGTTCTGTCACCAGTGCAGGGCTACCCCGTCGTCGCGTACGGGCCTCACGACGAGCGTTCGCAGGGGCGCTGCAGCGTTGCCGTTGGAATTGCCGACAACGCAGCCTTCGATGTCGACGTGACGCTCGCAAGGTCCGCCGTCGGCCAAGCAGACCCTTGCGAGGATGCGAACCACGTTGCGGATCTTGCCGTCACAACGCTGAAGGGCGGGGCCTGATGAGCTTGGCCGATGAAGTCTACGACTTCTTGAAGATCCAACAGGCCGACGGCAAGCTGATTATGCCCGCGGAGCTGGTGCGGCGCGTCAAATCCGGGCCAGGACCGGGTAGTCTCGGACATGCACAAGCTGCCGGCGCGCAACAAGTCACTGAGCAGCAAGGCATTGAAGCGGACACGTTAGCCATCGTGGGTCGACTGGAATCGGCGTGGTCGGGGGCGAGTGGTGATGCGGCCCGGGCCGGTCTGCGTCCACTCGCGGACGTCGCGACCTCGGCGTCGGTAGCGATGCACGACAGTCAGAACGCGTTGACGGACCAGGCACACGCGTTTCAGTCCACGCGTGACTCGATGCAAGACGTGCCCGACAGGCCACCCTCAAAGGACTTGCTCGACACGGTGAGCCCGTGGGACACCGACACCGAAGACCAGATCAACAAGGACAACGCCGCGATCGCGCAGAACAAGCAGATCTACCAAAGCTTCACGACGACCAGCGATGGTCACGCGCAGAAGATGCCGATCGACTACGGCCAGGTTCCGGACGCCCCGGGTGGCTCGTACGCCGTGCAACACCCGACCACTCAGCAGAGCACGGGCACCGGGCACAGCGGGTCGTCGCGATCCTCGGTCGGGCCCGGAGTCGGCTCATCGGCGGGCGGACCCGCCGGGACGTTCAGCGCGCCAGGTTCCAGCTCCTCGTCGCAGAACAACCAAGGGGTCTCCCATTATTCGCCTGCGGCTTCGGCGGACGGTGGGACTGAGACGGCAGGCTACGTGCCGCCCACGGCGCCCGGTGGTCCGCCCTCGAGTGGCGGGACGTTCGGCCCAGGCTTCGGACCGACGGGTTCCGGTGGTCAGAACGTTTCCGGTCCGACTGGGGGATACGGCCAAGGCGGAGGCTTTGTACCGGGCTTTCCCGGTGGCGCAGGTTCCGGCCCAGGCGGTCCCGGCGGCCCAGAGGCGGGAGTTCGCGGGAATTTTCCAGGCGAAGGGGTGCTAGGTGGCACGCGTGGGCCGGGCTCTCCAGGCAACTCCAGCGGGGCTGGTCGGCTGGGTGCGGTAAACGAGCCTGGCACCGCCGGTACGGCGGGCAGCGCCGGCCAGCGCGGCGCCAACGGGATGCCTATGGGCGCCGGTGGCGGGAAGGGCCAGAAGGAAGAAGACAAGGAGAAGAAGTCGGCGGCCTACTTGCGCGAGGCGGACCCGAACGCTCTGTTCGGCTACGACGGCAAGGCCACACCACCCGTGATCGGCAAGTAACGGTGTCGAACGCGAGGGGGTCTCGCGATGCTGGCTGATCCAGTCACACTGCCTCGCCTGGCATTGGCACAGGCATGGGAATGGGAGCGGGTCGGTCCGCCGCATCCGGTGATCGGCATGGTCGATGTGTGGCTTGAGGACGACGTTGTCGGCAGGTTCGAAGACCTGACCCGGCAAGTGCTGGCCGAGCCTGGCTTCTACGATCTGCGCAGGGATCGCTTCGTCGGCGAGTTCCGGGACTTGTTGCTGGCCACGGCGAACGCGGAGTCCGAGTGCTACTGCTTCTCATCGACCAGCGACGGGCAAACCACGGCCACGCTGGCCGTGCCGGCCGGACGATCGGCCGTTCGGTACACGGTGGATGGCGACCGGGTCACTCTGTCGAAGTTCCCGCGCCACAAGCTTGTCGCTGCCGTCGTGGAAAGCTTGCCTGAGTGCCCGCCGGCCGACATCCACCCGTTTAGCGTGGCACGGCCGGCGTATGAGTCTCGCGACGACAGCGAGGCATACTCCCTGGACACGACCAGCGACTACACCGTGCCCGATTCAGCTGAGCGGTTGCGCACGCTCATGACGGCGCGACGGATCGGTGGCCACCAGTTGTACGTCGCGTCCCGCGTCGGCCGCGTACGCAGCACCAGCATGCCGCTGACCGCCGTGGACACGGCCGAGTACGGCCGCGTCCTCACCTACCTGCAGGACCGCCCGGATGGCGAGGAAATCACCTGCGGCCCAGGCAGCGCTTACTACGTCACCCAAACACTCGAAAACACACTGCAAGCGTTGGGCGACTGAGGCGTGGAGACCACGCTGACCGGGCGATTCCGGAACACCGCCACGAGCCGATGGCCGACCTCGATCGGCAAGGGGAACTCTGCACCACACTACATGCAGCACGCTCAAGTACGAGTGCTGCGAAGTGCTATTTGATACCGAGGCCGGTCGCCTCGATGCGAAGCTCCACCTCAGGCCACGGCCCCCTCACGTCGGCCGCGGCTTGCACATGACCACGTAGAGTAGCGGTTGAGCCTCAGAGCGTGTGATGGCCTGCCGATTCACGGGGCGGGCAGTGACGTTCGTCAAGACCCGTGCGCGCAGGAGGCAGCACGTGGTGTCCGGGAAACTGTCGTACCCTCAGTGCACACTGACCCCCATGAGGTCTCTATACAGTCCCGCATATTATCGGGATAGCGCTCCGACAAGGACGTACCGCGAACGCGCGGCCCTACGAGTCGAACCAGCATCCGCAGGGCGTTGCACGATGCGCAACAGTCTCGTAGGTGTGGTCGTGACTGGCCGCGGGACCACCGAGAGGGCGCTAGCACACGCCTGCGGGTGGGCCCCAGTGAGCCCGCCATACGGCGACGACGAGCGACGAGTTGAGCGGCTTTCACGTCCCGAGGCCCTGGCACTGTTCTCAGACAGCTGTCCCGTTGCGAGTGCTGATCATCGCTCTATGGCGCGCCGCCGCCAACTCGACATCAGGCACGGGTAGGGTTCTCCCGTGGTTGCAGAGATGGCGGCAGCTCCCCGTACAGCGGAGTCCTACGGCGAGGTCTTTACTCACCGCTGGGTCGTCGAAGTATTGCTCGACTTGGCTGGCTACGAGTCGAAGCTTCCGCTTCACGCACTTCGACTGGTCGAGCCATCCTGTGGTGCCGGCGCCTTCCTACTTCCTGCAGTAGAGCGTTTGCTGAGAAGTTTTGGCCGTCAACACCTCGATCGCCGCGTGCTGGCGAAGGCTGTTGCCGCGTGGGACATCCAGCAAAATAACGTTGATGTCTGTCGGGCTAAGGTGCAAAAGCTACTTGTCGAGCGCGGGTATTCGTCGGCTGACGCAAAATGGCTCGCATCACGATGGATTCGATGTGGCGACTACCTTCTTGCAGACGTTGACGTCAAACGAGACGTCGATTTTGTAGTTGGCAACCCGCCTTACGTGCGACTCGAAGACGTGCCAACGGAAGATCAAAACCGCTATCGCGCGCACTGGCATACCATGGGCGGTCGTGCTGATCTCTATGTCGGCTTCATAGAGAAGGGGCTACGTTCCCTCAAAGATGGCGGAAAGCTTGCCTTCATTTGCGCTGATCGTTGGATGCGAAATCAGTATGGCGCAACCCTTAGGGAAATGATATCCCGATCCTACAGTGTAGACACCGTGTGGACAATGCATGACGTCGACGCCTTTGAGTCCTCCGTCGCCGCCTACCCAGCCATCATTGTCCTAAGTAATAGCGCGCAGAAGTCAGCGGTTGTTGCTGACACCAACTCCGAATTCGGTGACGACTCCGCGAAGAGGTTAGCGGGCTGGTCCTTATCTGGCGACTTGAATGCCACGAAGGGGAGTGGCTACAGCGCATACAGGCTTCCGCATTGGTTTCCAGGCAACGAAATGTGGCCGTCTGGCTCGCCGGAGCGCCTAGCCCTTATTGAGTTGCTAAGCGACAAGTTTGAACCGTTGCATCGACCTGAGTGTGGAACGCGAGTGGGTATTGGCGTTGCTACCGGCGCGGACAGTGTCTTTATTACCCGTGAAGAGGGCGGCATTGAACCCGACCGGTTACTAAAGCTGGCGATGGTTGCCGATAACCGGACTGGCAAATTCAACTGGGGGGGGCAGTATCTTGTTAATCCGTGGGCCCCAGATGGGACGCTCGTCGATCTAGAAAAATTCCCGGGCATGGCCAATTACTTGCATGAACACAAAGCTCAGCTTGCAAATCGATATATTGCCAAGTCCGCCAAGAAGCCGTGGTACCAAACCATCGACAAGATCAACCATTCGCTGATTTCGCAACGCAAGATCTTAATTCAAGACATGCGTACTTCGATCAACCCCGTGCTTGACTCCGGCGGCTACTACCCACATCATAATCTCTATTACGTAACGTCGACGTCATGGGATATGGAAGTCCTGGGAGGACTTCTACTCTCCGCTGTTGCGCAAGCTTTCGTCGAAGCTTACTGTGTTCGAATGCGAGGGAACACCCTGCGGTTTCAAGCTCAGTATCTGAAAAAGATTCGCATTCCAGACCCGGATGATGTTCCGGTAGGCGTAAAATCAGAATTGAAGAAGGCCTTCAAGTCGAGAGATTCTGCGCGGGCGACCGAGGCGGCGCTGGCGGCATATGGGATCAGTCGAAATATGCTGGGGTAGTTTTCAACACTGAGGCGGACTGTGGCAATCGAGCTCTCACGCAATCAAATTTACGCGGCGGTCGAGGATTTTTGGTTCAAACGTACTAGCCAAAAAGACAGCCTCGTGGATGGCGGGAAATCTGGCGGTGGCGCACGAGCTAATGGCCACCTTGGCACGTTTACTCAGCTATTAGCCGACCTATTTACTCAGGCTGGCATTGCGAAAGCGGACATAAAATCAGGGAGACCTTATCTTCCTGGCTATTATCGTGCCCGCAAGGAATGGGATCTGGTCGTAACGTATCGTGGGCACTTGCTGGCGGCGATCGAACTGAAGTCTCAGGTTGGTGGCGTTCAGAAGAACATCAATAATCGATTTGAAGAGGCGCTGGGAACGGCCACGGACACACTATTCGCTCAGCGAAAGAATCAAGCATTTGGGACGGTTCCGCCCTGGCTTGGGTACGTACTTGTACTCGAGGAAACCGGTGAGACGGAACAAAAAGACCGCATGACTAAGGCACTATTTCCTACTGATGAAGAATTTAATGGGGGTTCTTACAATGATCGCTACCAGATTATGCTCAGCAGGTTCCTGTCAGATCAGGTCTACAATGCGGGATGGTTTATCACGACCCGCAATCCGTCGGACGGCGTCGACCCGTCGGTAACGTACTCCGAACCTCTCGCAATTGCAACCGCGGAAGCATTTGTGGCCGCAATTGAAGGCCGTATAAATGTTGTGAAAGCGATCGCTAGAGATAACTAATCTTCGTTTGTCTTTTCTGCTTTCCGTCGCGCTTGATTTCTATTGAAAACCGTGCGCCGATGTCCGACCGGTCTCGCCATGGATGCCGGCTCACAACCGTCGTTGGGGTACACGACTTGTCCGGCCTCGCCGCGATTCAAATCGGTACACGCCGTGCCGCTCTGGCATCTACCTTTTCGATGCCCAACTGCGGTACGATCGCCGAAGCATCCGCCCCGGGCGGGAGACCACACTCTGTAAGCGGAGCTGCTCGGCATGGAACTGAGAAGGTCTGAGTTCGAACTTGAGACCATCGTAAGCAGGATTCATCGAGGCGAGCTGGACTTACAACCCGATTTTCAGCGTGGCGAGATCTGGGACAAGAAGCGACGACAACGCCTGATCGATTCGCTGCTGAGAGGATGGTACGTTCCAGCTATCCACATCGTTAGTGCCCCTGACAGCCAATACGACACTGTCCTGGACGGCCAACAGCGACTTGCAGCGATTCGCGACTTCTTTTCTGATAATTTCTCGGTTGATGGTAAAATAACTCCAGCGAGCGAAGAAATACGTTCGCTTGATGGCAAACGATTCTCCGAGCTTCCGCAGTCGACGCAGCGAAAGCTTCTTCGATTCACGCTTCCATGTGTTACGCTGTACGATTTCGAGCCGGACGAGCCCAATGAATTGTTCTTCCGTCTCAACCAATCATACAATTTGACCCCGCCGGAGAAGCGAAATGCCCTTCACGGCAAGGCGCGCGGACAAGTTCGGGAACTAGTCGGATCCCTCGGCTCACTGGGACTACTGAGCCCAGGAGCTGTCGGTTTTAGCAACGGCCGTTTGGCCTACGATGACATAGTGGCTCGTACCTGCCTGGCAGTGGAGCGACGAAACTTGCGACAACACATCAACAACAATGTTGTCGAAGATTTCTACCGCACCCGCGAGTTCTCGGTCGAGACGCTGACGACAGTTTACGGCGCCGGTCGTGACTTATTTCGAATGACCGAAAGGCTCACTGAACGAGTACGTTTCAACAAGGCAACCCTATTTTCTTGGTTAATTTTCTGCAGCTGGGTGCCTGGGGTCACGGGAAGCTCTGTGCCGGATCACATGCTGGACACTTTTGAAGGACATCGACGAACTTTAAAGAAGAATCTGACTCACTCGTCGCTGCCGCCGGGGATGGCGGGTGCGATTCGCCTCTATGACGATCGCGCATCGTATCGAGTGACAGATGTCAGTTCGGTATTGATCAGAGATTGCGTTTTGTACCTGTTTCTTTCCGAATTTTCCGTAGCGCCCCCCTTGCGCGGTAGCGGGGGACTGCGAAGAGCGATCAGTGAAGCATCAGAATCAACAGCGCAAAACTCAATTTTAGGGTTTATTACTTCTGATTCCTCTGACTGGGGAACGGACCTTCCTCTCGACGGTCAGGGGGAGTGATGAGGCAGATTGTAGAAGAGTTCGCTTGGAGGGAACTCGAACGGCAGAAGTCGGTTAACGTCGTGCTTCCTAGAGTGATCGACCTGGGTGGTAATCAGTCGATTGTTCTGGATAAGCGCTGTCATGTACTGGCTGGATTTAATGGTGCTGGAAAATCAGAGACGCTGGCGCGTATTGCCGAAGCCCTGGGGAATAGTAGTCAAATAATACGTTTGCATGAAATATGTGAACAAGTTCGAGCAGTCCTCCAGTCGCGGACTGACATCGAAGATATGGAAACCGAAGTCGGATCGCTTCCTATTCCGGACGATGTCATCGAGTCGATTTGTAGCGTAGTTGGGCGCGACTACGAATCGGTGGAATGGTTTAATCTTGAGCTGGAGCCGTCTGCGGGTAGCTTTCCTAATTGGCCATGGCTGAATGATGACCAGTCGATTGTTCCTCATTTCAAAGTTGAGCAAGATGGCATCTCTTATGGTTCTACGCAGATGGGCCTAGGTGAGTTTTCGGTTCATCTGTTGTTTTGGATCTTGAGACAGCTGGAATCGGGGCCAGGCACTTTGTTGTTGCTTGACGAGCCAGACGCATATCTTCCGCCTCGCACGAGGATGCGGTTTCTGGCGCATCTGTTGAACCTTGCTCGCAAGCAAGAGTGGCAGCTAGTTCTCTCCTCGCATGCAGAGCAGCTCATAAGTGCAGCTCATGAGCATGATGCACTAGTAGTTTTGGTGCGTCACGCTGGGGAGGTGTCTTGGTATAGATCCACTGAGCACGGTGCGGAGTTAATCCAGGATCTTGTCCACAATTCCGCGGCTGATCTGATTCTTTTCTGTGAAGATGAGTCGGCGGCGGCGCTGACCCGGGCTATCTTGAGGAATCAGGCTCCTGATTTGGCGGATCGGACGGCTGTGCTGTGGAAGGACGGTGATGGATATCTCCGAAAGCTTGCTCAACATTTACCAAGGACGTCGGCAAGTCCAGTCAAATTTTCACTGGTTTTTGATGGTGATCAAGAGGCTAGGATTGCTAGCTTGGCTGAAAGAGACCTCGGGCGGTGGCCGGTCCTGACGCTGCCAACTGGAGTGTCTCCGGATGAACTGTTTCGTCAAGTCAAGAATGTCCCGTCGGAACTTGCATCCGCATTGGGAACAACGGAAGCACTCTTGTCTGTAGCGCTGAGCGCGCTAGCGGGTAGTGAAGGGCACGACTGGGTGAACGAAATCGCCCGGCGATTCGGGCCACGTACGTCGGCGCTTAACGCGCTAGCCACGCTCTGGGTGTCGAGAAATGAAGATGCCGCTGTCGAGTTCTGCGCAAAACTACGATCCGGCCTAGGATTGCCGATCAGATCCGCGCGCGAGCAGTGAACGGTATTTCTTGCGCAGGTCCGTACCCAGTTAGCGCCGGAGCTGCTCCGAGGCCGGCCCCTTCACCGTCGGTTCCCTCGGCGTCCGATACAGGACGAGAGCAACCTTGCCCGATTAGCTTAGTGACTACCTGGATGCCGAGCGAACAAGATCGTCCTTCGACACACGTTGGTTGTCAGGTGAGCGAGTTCTGCAGGCGGATGAGGCGGCGGAACTGGCGGGCCGAGCCGATTTCGGTCGCGAGCAGGCGCGCTTTGGTGACGTGGAGGCGTGCTTCCCCGGGTTCATGTCGCGCGACGAAGGCGGTGGCTAGGTCGACGCGCAAGCCGGCCTCTGCCCGTGTGTATGTGGCGTCCAGGCCGGTCAGCGCTGCTTTGAGCACGTCTACGGCTTCCGGAGCGCCGATCCGAGCAAGGGCGTGCCCTCGCCATCGCGCGAGGTGGACGGCATCGAGAGCGACGTAAGGGCCGTGTTCTCCGGGCTGATCTGACGGCAGCAGCGCTGCCGCGCGATCGAACGCGCGCAGGCTCGCCGAACGCTGGTCGTTCGCCGCTAGTGCTTCTCCGTGCGCGGCAGCCAACCAGGAGCGCCGCAGACGGTCTGTTTTTCGATGCGCGCGTCCTTCGACTGTGGCGAGCAACTCAACAGCGGCGGCCTTCTCTCCGATGTCGAGGAGGACGAAGGCCTGTTCGGCTGACGTATGTATTTCGAAAGCGGAGAAGCTGGATTGGCTGGCGGCTTGTTTCGCTTGCTCGTAGTGCTTCCATGCCACAGACGCCCGACCCAAGTCAAGGGCCTGCCATCCAGCGAGGGTGCCAAGCTCAGCCAGTAGCGCCGCAAGTTGTTGGCGCACTCCCGCGGACATGCTGTGGGCGAGCAGGTGGGTTACCTGGTCGATTTTGACCGTCACCTCCTCGAAGGCGGTCACCGCGCCTAGTTGCCGGTCCAGCCGACGCATGCTGGATAGCTGGTTGTTAAGCAGCCCGACTATCGAGGGTGTGACGCGGCGGGTGGCGCTCAGTGTCGCCCGCAAATCTTGGTCATCTGTCTCGTTGATAGCCAGCGCGTCGACCGGTGACAGCAAGCTGTCAGCGTCGACGCCGAAGATGCGTTCCAGCAGGCGAGCGGTGGCAGGGCGCGGACGGCCGACCTGAGTTCCATCCGCCTTGCGGCCGGCGACCAGGCGTTTCAGGTGACGTTCGCTCAGAGTTCCCGGCTCGCCGAACTGGCGGGCGAACTCCTCGGTGAACGCGACGAACTCGGACAGTGTCTCGTTGCGCTGCCAGATCTTCTGCTCAAGCAGGGTTCGCGGCCGTCGCACTCGTTCGTCGCCTGTCATGCCCTCTCCTCGCGGTCCTGGCCCCGGACCGTCCCCGCTACGGCACCCGCTGGACCTTCCGACTAAATGATCGCACAAGTCAAGCTTATTTCAGCTATCTGAGGTTGATGAGCTGGCCGAAGGCGGCCAGCGAAGGGGCTGACATGTGCAGTGAAGTGGGCGGCCGCGTGGCAGCGCGGAGGTACGTGGCGTGGCAGACGTGCACCCGTGATGGCCGGGACCACGCCGTGACCGATGAGGAGTTCGCCCGGGGGCGGCGCACGAGGTCGGCGGGGCGCTACGGCTCAGTGTGCGGGCACGTCGTGGTCGTGGGGTCGATGCTTTTGCCGCCCGCCCCGCTGTGCGCGGCGTGCCACGCCATTGTGTTCGCGTCGTCAGCGCTGCCGTCGACCCAGCGAGCTCGGCCGAACAAGGCGTCGCTGTGGTCTCGGTTGCGTGGGCACCGCCGCCCCCAGTCGCTGCGAGTATCCGCCGGAGGTGCGCAGTGACGGTACGTGTGATCCTTGCTCGCCCTGTGCGCGGAACGGTTGGTGAGACGCGTCGCGTCGTGCACGTGTTCCGTGTGCCGTATGAAGAAACATTGCCGACCAGGCTCGTCGCCTGCTGTGGCGCAGACTTCGGGCCTGGTGCGCTGGACATCGTCGATGGGCTGACGGGTATGCCGTGTGTGATGTGCCTGCGGTATTCGCCGACCACTACTGAGCTGACGGCGGGCGAATGATGGCGCGGTTCGTGCATGTGGAGGGTTCCACCGACGGGATCGATCCGGCTCTTGTGCCTCCGGTGCGGCTGTTGATCGTCGCGACACTTGCCGATCAGCAATGGCACGAGTTCGCCACGGTGCGCGAGTCCTTGAGGCTGAGTCCGGCGGCGCTATCGAAGCAGCTCGCGACTCTGCGCAAGGCAGGCTTTCTTGAGACTCGGCACACGACCGACGGTCGGCGCTCGGCGTGGCGCCTCTCTGCGTCGGGAGCCGACCAGCTCGACCAACACGTGGCGGCGCTGGGGCGTGTCGTCGCGACAGTTCGAGAGATCGTCTCGGCGGCTCGGGCTAGGGAGCAGAGGTGACCGGCATTCCTGATCTGCCACGAAATTTTGGGGGTCCGCGTTGGCGGGTATATCACCTAGCTGACGACGCCTCCGACTCTTGGCAGGAGCGGTCGGCACGCCTGCAAGGTGAGCTTGTCAAAGTTCTCGCCACGCCGGCGCAGGCTGCCGAGTGGCTGGCAGCGTTCGTCCTCGCACTCGATGGAGCGATGTACGTGTGGGACACCGAACGGCGACGTTGGGACTACTGGTGCTCCGTGGACGCGTCGACACACATTCGCCGTGAGGCGATGATCAGTCTTGGTTCGGGTTGTTCGATGTACGTGTCCGTGCGCTCGCGATGGGGTCATCACCTTGTCGAACTTGAAGCGATCGACCGGGTGTGACGCCAGTCAAACGCGTCCCAAAAAAGGGCGTTTGAGTCGCTGCCGAGGACGGCTGGGACGGGGCGCAAGGGACGCGTCCCACATGTCCCATCAATGTTTTCGCAGGTAGAGCGTGAGTATGAGGTGTCCCGCTGCTGGGACGGATCGGGACGGCTGGGCCAGGGTCTCCCAGGTCACATGTACGTAAACAAAAGGGTGTCCGCCTTTCCCGCCTTGACAACGGTTCACCGGCCGTCAACACAATCCAGCTTCGGGGTGCACGCCCAGCGCAACACGCCCCGCGAGGCCCCGAACCCGCACACCCCACGCAACACGCCCTGCGAGGACCGAGAACCGAACACCGAGGCCCCGAAAATCACCCCACCCCACCCAACACAAACTCCCGAAAAACCCCCACAGCCCGACTAACCGGCTCCCCTCTCCGCCAAGCCAGCCCGATCGTCCTCCCCACCGGCGGCTCGATCTGCACCTCCGCTACCCCAGCCGGCGCCCCAGGCTCGAAATGCGGCAACAACGCCACCCCCAACCCGGCCGCCACCAACCCCCGCACGGTGTCCGACTCCTGCCCCTCGAACGCAATCCTCGGCGAAAACCCCGCAGCCGCACACAACTCGTCCGTGATCCGCCTCAACCCGTACCCGGGCTCCAGCAACACGAACTCCTCATCGGCGAGCTCCTCCATCCGCACCCCACTGCGCCCAGCCAACCGATGCCCCGCCGGCACCGACAACAAAATCGGCTGCGTGGACAACACCGCCGTCTCGAACACCACATCTGACGGAACCGGCGCCAGCAACGCCAAATCCAGTTCGCCACCGGCAAGCCGGTCCACCATTTCCTGCCGCGACCCCTGCACCAACGTGAACCGCGCCCTCGGCGCTTGCGCCCGGTACCCCCGCAGCAACGACGGCACCAACGACCTCCCCAGCAGGTGCAGGAACCCGAGCACCACCCGCCCGCTCTCCGGCTCGATCTCCTCCCGAGCCGACCGCGCGCCCGCGTCGACGGAAGCCAGCGCCCGCTCGGAAGCCTCCGCCAACAGCTCCGCCGCCCGGGTCAGCCGGATCCCGCGCCCATCGGGCACCGTCAGCGGCGCCCCCAACGACTCCGCGAGGGCCGCGAGCCGACGGCTCACCGTGGGCTGCGGCACACCCAGTAGCTCGGCCGTGCGTGTGACGTTCCTCGTGCTCCGCAGGGTCGCGAGGAGCAGTAGGTGGGGCGCGAGCTGGGAAGTCAGGCTTTCATGCGTCACGGTATGGATTATCGCGCACAACCGTATTGGACGTATTGTTTAGCTCTCCTTACTTTCGGCGGATGTGACCACTACAGCCAGTACCACCGTTCGGGTCAAGGTCGCCGTCGCAGCTGCCGGGTTCACGTCGTTCGCGCTGCTCTACGCGCCGCAGCCGGTGCTGCCGCAGCTCGCGCAGCAGTACCACCTCGACCCCGGCGGCGCGTCACTGGCGGTGAGCGTGGCGACGGGGGCGCTGGCGATCTCCGTGCTGCCCATCGCGGCACTGTCCGAAGTGGTCGGGCGCCGATCGGTGATCATCGCGTCGGTGGTGATCTCGGCGGTGCTGGGGCTGCTACTGCCGCTCGTGCCGTCGTACTCGGTGATGCTGGTGCTGCGCGCTGTCCAGGGCGTGGCGATCGCGGGGTTCCCCGGCGTCGCCACGGCGTACCTCGTCGAGCGGCTCGGCAAGGTCGGCGTCGCGGCGGCGGTGGGCGCGATGATCGCCGGCAACTCCATCGGCGGCATGACCGGCCGCCTCGCGACGGGCTTCACCGCGGGCCCGCTGGGCTGGCGCGGTGCGCTGTACGTCGTGGCCGGCATCTCGCTGGTCTGCGCGATCGTCACCGTCGTCGCGCTGCCACGCGGCCGGCAGCACCAGGAAGACCGCCAATCCCTGCGTGACGTCGGCATCGGCCTGCTCCACGCCGTGCGCAAACCCGTGCTCCTGGCCCAGTACGCCGTCGCGCTGCTGGCCATGGGCTCGTTCGTCGCGCTCTACAACGCCGCCGGCTTCCGCCTCACCGGCGAACTGCACCTCTCGCCGGCCATCGCGTCACTCGTCTTCCTCGCCTACGCGCTGGGCTCGGTCTCCTCGGCGACGGCCAACCGGCTGGCGACGAGGATCGGCCGCCGCCGCGCGATCATCGGCGCGCTGCTGCTCATGGCCGTCGGCGCGGCGCTCACCATCCCGGACTCCGTGGCGATGGTCGCCGTCGGTTTTGTGGTGCTGACCTGCTCGTTCTTCGCCGCCCACGCCATCGCCAACAGCTGGGTCGCCGCCGAGGCACCCGAGACCGCCCGCGGCCAGACCGGCGGCTGCTACACGCTCATGTACTACCTCGGCAGCAGCGTCGGCGGCGGGGTCGGCGCGGTGATCTACGGCGAAGCCGGCTGGGCCTGGCTCATCGCCGCCGTGGCCGTGTGGCTCGCGCTGGCCGCGGCCGCCGTCGGCGTGGGCACCACGGTCCACGTCCGCACGCGCGAGCTGGCGCACACGTAAAACCTCAGCCGACCGCCGCCACCAGCAGCCCGCCGCCGACCGGCAACAGGGCCGGGACCAGGCGTTCGTCCTCCCGCATCGCCCGCGCGACCTCGCGCAGGGCGAGTGTCTCCGGGTCCCGCCGCGATGGGTCGGCGACGCGGCCGCCGGCCAGCACGTTGTGGAAGGCGATGATCCCGCCGCGGCGCAGCAGCGAGACGCCCTTCTCGTAGTAGTTGGGGAACTCGAGGCGCGCCGCGTCGATGAACACCAGGTCGTAGCCGCCGGGCGTGAGCCGGGGGAGCACGTCGAGGGCGCGGCCGACGATCAGCCGCGTGCGGCCGGGCGGGATGCCGGCTTCGAGGAACGTCTTGCGCGCCGCGCGCTGGTACTCGGGCTCGAGGTCGATCGACGTCAGCACGCCGTCGGGGGCCATCCCTCGCAGCAGGTGCAGGCCGCTCACCCCGACCCCAGTGCCGACCTCCACCACGGCCCGCGCGCCGAGCGTCGCGGCGAGGAAACGCAAGGTCGCGCCCGCCCCCGAGGCCAGTGGGGCGCAGCCCAGGTCGGCCGCGCGCGCCCGCGCCGCGGCCAGTACGTCGTCGTCGGGAAGGTACCCGTCGACGTACTCGGCGCCGACCGGCTCGGCCGCCGAGGCCGCATGCGTCCCGGAACTCACGCGCGAAGGTTAGCGTTGCTTGTCGATAAATCAGCGAAGGCTCCCTGGTAAGCCCGCCGAAATAACTTCTCAGCCTGCTCTCAGTCCTGTCTCACTAGAACCATAAGGAGACCCGACAAACTCAATCTCGACCGTGCGGGAACACCGTGCCCGAGAGCAGCGTTGGCTGAGCAGAAGAGGAGAGTCGCAGATGGAGGTGCCTGCTCCCCTGATGCAGACCGCTGACAAGTCGGAACCCGAGCTGGTGACCGTGGACTCGGGCGAGGCCACCTGGACGCCCCCGTCCTGGGACGAGGTCGTGCGCGAACACGCCGACCGCGTCTACCGCCTGGCCTACCGCCTCACCGGTAACAGCCACGACGCCGAGGACCTCACGCAGGAGACGTTCATCCGCGTCTTCCGCTCGCTCGCGTCGTACAAGCCGGGCACGTTCGAGGGCTGGCTCCACCGCATCACCACGAACCTGTTCCTCGACATGGCCCGCCGCCGCTCGCGCGTGCGCATGGAGGGGCTGCCGGACGACACCGACCGCATCGTCGGCGACGACCCGAGCCCCGAGCAGGTCTACACCGACACGCACCTCGACCCCGACTTGCAGGAGGCGCTCGACGAGCTGCCCCCGGAGTTCCGGGCCGCCGTGGTGCTCTGCGACGTCGAAGGCCTCTCGTACGAGGAGATCGGCGCTACGCTGGGTGTCAAGCTCGGCACCGTCCGCAGCCGCATCCACCGCGGCCGGCAGGCGCTGCGTGCGTCGCTGGAGCGCCGACGTGCGCTTCGGGACGAGTCTGTGAGGGTGTCGGTATGACCGCTGCGCGAGGGTGGGGTCTCCCCGAGTCGCACCTGCTTCCGGATGTCGTGGTCGCGCTGGTCGACGGCGAGCTGTCGCTCGGCGCGCAGGACCGCGCGTCGGCCCACATCGCCCGTTGCCCGGGGTGCGCTGCCGAGGTCGCCGCCCAGCGGCAGGCCGTCGCGGCCGTGAAGCGCGCCGGCGAGCCGTCGATGTCGGCCGGGTTCCTCGCGAGCCTGCGGTCGATCCCGGACCACACCGAGCTGCCCGGCACTCCCGACAACCTGGCGATGACGGCCGACGGTCAGCTCGTCGCCATCCAGCGCCCGGACCGGGTCGCGGGCTTGCGTGACGCGGGGGTCCTCGGAGGTACTGCCCCGTTGGGCTCGTCCACGCCGCTCGGGCACTCGTCCCACGTGCTCGGCGGCGGCCGTTTCACCCTCACCCGTAAGCGCGCCGCACAAGGCGCGGGCGTCGTCGTCTCCGGGCTCGTGCTGAGTGCGCTGGCCCTGGTCGGCACGACCGCCGACAGCGGCGAAGGCGCCCCGGACACCGGCGGCGTGCCGCAGCCCAACGCGAACCTGCTGCCCGCCCAGATGGCCGTGCCCCGCTCCGAGCCGACGCTGCCGCCCCCGTCCCCGACGTTGCCGACGGCCACGCAGGTCGTCGACCGGCTGACCCCGGTTCCGGCTCGCTGAGCCACCCGCACCGCTTCTCCAGGGGGAGGTAGCGGTGCGGGCCAACAGCCCATGCGGCCGGTGTTTTCGGCCACCGCACCGGTTTGCTGAGCGGTCTCCCGCACTCCAGCTCGCGGAGTCCGCGCGCGGCCGCCCATCTGCCGCCGACTGCCACGCGACTGACCCGTCCGGGCTCGACGAACGGCCCCGGCCCCCGAGGCAGATCGTGTGGTGCGGCTCGGGCCAACAGCCATTTCACCGTCGTCTGGGCAGACTCGGACGTCGAGGCTTGGGTATCGTCACGCCCAGCCACCTGATCTCAGCCCCGGGGAATGATGACCGAGCAGCCGAACGCGAACTCCGCCCAGCCGCCTGCCGCGGGCGACGACCGGCTGGGACCCCGGCCGCTCGACCGCCCCGCCGTGGACCCGGCGCAGGAAGCGGTGTTCGGCCGGCCGCGCGGTGTCGACGGCGCGTTCGACAAGCTCTACACACCCGCCACCAACGGCAAGGGCAACCTCGACCTCGCCCCGCCCACACCGGAGTCGCTCGCGGAGGCGTTCCGCCGCCCGCCGGGTGCCGAAGGCGTGGTGCTGGAGCGCCCGCGCGAGGCGACCGGCGAGCAGCCCGCGCCCGAAGATCCCCTGTGGACGGACACGCGCGACCCGTGGCGTGATCCCGCGGCCGGCGCCGTGCTGGCCGGCCCGGCGATGCCCGCGGAAGACGAAGAGAAGCCCCGCAAACGCCCGCCCGGCGCGCTGCTGAGCCTGCCCGAGGTGCTGTTCGGCCGCCGCGTGCAGCCGAAGGCCCTGGCACTGCTCGGTGTGGTCGCGCTGCTCGTGGGTGCGGTCGGCGGGCTCGTCGGCTGGTGGATCGCCGACACGGGTTCGGCGCTCACCGGCAGTGCCACGATCTCCGAGGCCGAAGCGGCCAAGGAACGCCCGCCGGGGTCGATCGCCGACATCGCGAAGCGCGTCTCGCCCGCGGTCGTGTCGCTCGAGGTCTTCAAGCCCGGTGCCGACTCCGGTGAGCAGGGCTCGGGTGTGATGATCGACCCGCAGGGCTACATCCTCACCAACGAGCACGTGGTCACCACCGCCGTCGCCGACTCGACCGTGAAGATCACCGCGATCTTCAACGACGGCACGCGCACCGAGGCCAAGATCGTCGGCTCCGACCAGAAGACCGACCTCGCCGTGGTGAAGGTCAACGTGACCAACCCCGTGGTGATGCAGATCGGCAAGTCGTCCGACCTGCAGGTGGGCGACGCCGTGATCGCCGTCGGTTCGCCGCTGGCCCTGCAGAACTCCGTGACGTCGGGCATCGTCAGCGCGCTCGACCGGCCGATCACGGCCGGTGGCGACAGCGGCGAGCCGCCCGTGACCTACGAGGCCATCCAGACCGACGCCGCCATCAACCACGGCAACTCCGGTGGCGCGCTCGTCGACGCCACCGGCGCGCTCGTGGGCATCAACTCGTCGATCCGCTCGTCGAGTGCTGATGGGGGAAGCATCGGCATCGGCTTCGCCATCCCGAGCGACTACGCGATGAAGATCGCGAAGGCGCTGATCAAGGACGGCAAGGTCGTCCACGCGGACATCGGCATCAACGCCTCCTCCACGGTCGCCGGCTCGTCCACGATGGGCGCGCAGGTGAAGAACGTGGAACCCAACGGTCCCGCGGCCGCGGCCGGCATCAAGGAGGGCGACGTGATCACGAAGATCGGCGACCGCCTGGTGCGCGACTCCGCGGAGCTGACCGTGGCTGTCCGCAACCACGACGTCGGTGAGGTCGTGCCGGTGCAGCTCGCGCGCGCCGGCGCGGTGCTGGTTGTCGACGTGACTCTCGGATCCGACTGATCGACGTCACATCGTCTTAAGCCCCGCTTCGTCCTTCGGGCCTGCCGGAACAGTGGGCGGCCCGGGTACTCTGAACGGGGAAGCACCGAGCGGAGGTTCACGGGTGTTCGACAGTGTCGGATGGGGCGAGATCCTCGTGCTCATCGTCGCCGGTCTCTTCATCCTCGGCCCGGAGCGCCTTCCGGAAGCCGCGTCGTGGATGGCGAAGAGCGTGCGCAAGGTCCGCGAGTTCGCCAACGGTGCGCGCGCACAGCTGCGCGAGGAGATGGGGCCGGAGTTCGACCAGCTCCGCAAGCCGCTGGAAGACCTGCGCGGGCTGCGCAACTTCGACCCCAAGCGGGTCGTGACCCAGCACCTGTTCGACGGGGACGCGGATCCGTTGGGGCTCACCAGCTTGAACTCCACGAACGGTTCGAACGGGACGAACGGCTCCAACGGTTCCCAAGCCGTGAAGCCGCAGAGCGCCACGCCGCAGGCCGAACCGCTCAAGCCGGGCGAGCGGCCCCCGGTCGACCCCGACGCCACCTGAGCGCCGGGTCCGTCCCTTAGCGACCGGTCAGGGTGTGACCTCGGCCGGACCTCGCGACGTCGGGCGAGTGCCGACTTGCGGCGGCCGGAACGGGCGAGTTGGCTGTGGCGGGTTGCCCGGTGTGGCGGCCGGCCCGACGTGACCCGACCTCTCGCACGACGAAACGAACTTCCTGGGTAACCTCGGGCAAACCGCCCATAACGACCCTGGAGGTCTCTGACATGTCACGCCGTGCGGGCGTCCTCGCCGCAATCATCGCCGCAGCGGGTGTCCTGGCCGCCGGATGCACCGCGGACGACGAGCCCAGCACCATGCCACCGGCCACCTTCACGTCGGTGCCCGCTCCCGCGACGACCGGCGGGCCGTTCGCCTCGCCGTCCCCGAGCAGCACGCTGAACGCGCCGGCCGGCGACCAGACCTACGTGAAGCGCGGCGCCCAGACCGGCGTGCCCAACGTCGACGTCCTCATCACGCTCGATTGGGCCAAGGGCAAGATCAACCCGCCCGCCGGCACCGTCGACGTGCAGGTCGGCAACCGCGTCCGGGTCGTGCTCACCTCGGACCAGCAGGTCGACGTGAACGTCGACGGCCACCCCGAAGCCGCCACGGCCGTCGGCCCCGGCGACTCCGCGAACGTCGACTGGGCTGTCACGCAGCCCGGCGCCACCGCGGTGACGCTGGGCGCCGACAAGACGCTCCTGACGACGGTCCGGGCCTCGTAGGCGCCGACAAACCGCTCAGCGGCCGGCGGGGCTGACGTTCAGCATCATCCCCGCCAGGCCGCGGGCCCGGACGGTGAGCTTCTTCGCCGCTTCCTTGAGCACCAGCGACGCCGGCGCGTCCGGCTCCGCCAGCACGATCGGCGTGCCCTCGTCGCCCTGCTCACGCAGGCGCGGGTCGAGCGGCACCTGGCCCAGCAGCGGCACCTGCGAGCCCACGGACTTCGACAGCGAGTCGGCCACGGCCTGGCCGCCGCCGGAGCCGAAGATCTCCATACGCTCGCCCGAAGGCGTCTCCAGCCACGACATGTTCTCGATCACGCCGGCCACGCGCTGACGCGTCTGCATCGCGATCGCGCCCGCGCGCTCGGCCACCTCGGCGGCGGCCTGCTGCGGCGTGGTGACCACGAGGATCTCCGCGTTGGGGATCAGCTGCGCCACGGAGATCGCGATGTCGCCGGTGCCCGGCGGCAGGTCCAGCAGCAGGATGTCGAGGTCGCCCCAGAACACGTCGGCGAGGAACTGCTGCAGCGCGCGGTGCAGCATCGGGCCGCGCCACACCACCGGCGCGTTGCCCGGCGTGAACATGCCGATCGAGATCACCTTCACGCCGTGCGACTGCGGCGGCATGATCATCGTCTCGACCTTGGTCGGCTTCTCGCGCGCGCCCAGCATGCGGGGGATCGAGTGGCCGTAGATGTCCGCGTCGACGACACCGACGGACAGGCCGCGCTCGGCCATCGCGACGGCCAGGTTCACGGTGACCGAAGACTTGCCGACCCCGCCCTTGCCCGAAGCCACGCAGTAAACGCGGGTCATCGAACCCGGCTGCGCGAACGGGATCACCGGCTCGGCGGAGTCGCCACGCAGCGACTTGCGCAGCTCCGTGCGCTGCTCGTCGCTCATCACGTCGAGCTCGACCCGCACGTCGGCGACGCCGGGGAGCTTCTTGACGGCCTTGGTGGTGTCCTCGGTCAGCGTCGCTTTGAGCGGGCAGCCCGCCACGGTGAGGTAGATGCCGACGGCGACCACGCCGTCTTCGCCGACCACGACGTCCTTGACCATGCCGAGGTCGGTGATCGGCTTTTTGATTTCGGGGTCGTACACGTCCTTCAGCGCGGTGCGGACGTCTTCGACGCTGGGGAGCTGCTGTGTACTCGTCACCAGACCCATGTTACGTACCGGTCGGCACGTCCGATTTCGCCGCCTGCTTCGGCTTGCGTGATTTCGGTCGTACCGCGAGGTCGTCACGCAGCCGGTCGAGCTCGCCGCGCAGGTAGTCGCGGGTGGCGACCTCGCCGACGGCGAGCCGCAGCGCCGCCAGCTCACGCGCCAGATACTCGGTGTCGGCCTTCGTCTGCGCGGCGCGCGTGCGGTCCTCTTCCAGCGAGACGCGGTCGCGGTCGTCCTGCCGGTTCTGCGCCAGCAGGATGAGTGGCGCGGCGTACGCGGCCTGCGTGGAGAAGGCCAGGTTGAGCAGGATGAACGGGTACGGGTCCCAGCGCAGCGACACCGCGACCAGGTTCAGCACGATCCAGATGATGACGATGAGCGTCTGCCAGAACAGGTACTTACCGGTGCCGAGGAACCGCGCGATGCGCTCGGTGAAGCGGCCGAAGGTGTCCGGGTCGATGTTGAGCCGGAACCGTGCCTGGCTGCGCGGCTGGTCGAGCCGGCGGCCCGAGGAGAGGTCAGGCACGGTCGGCCTCCTGGGTGTGGGCTTCGGCCTGGTCGTGGACCTCGGCGGGCACGTCGGCGACGTCGTGCAGGCCGGTTTCGCGCCAGTCGTCGGGCAGCAGGTGGTCGAGCACGTCGTCGACGGTGACGGCGCCCAGCAGGTGCTCCTCGGGGTCGACCACGGGGCCGCACGCGAGGTTGTATGCGGCGAAGTAGCGCGTGACCTCGGCCAGTGAGGCCTCGGGCCGCAGCGCCGTGAGGTCGGTGTCCACGGCGCTCGCCACGAGTTCCGCGGGCGGCTCGCGCAGCAGGCGCTGGAAGTGCACCACGCCCACGAACCGGCCGGTCGGCGTCGCCGTCGGCGGGCGGCACACGAACACCATGCTGGCCAGCGCGGCGGGCAGGTCGGCGTTGCGGATGTGCGCGAGCGCCTCGGCCACGGTCGCGTCGGGCGTGAGCACCACCGGTTCCGGGGTCATCAGACCGCCGGCGGTGTCGGACGAGTAGGCCAGCAGCCGCTTGACCGGCGCCGACTCCTCGGGCTCCATCAGCGCCAGCAGCCGGCTCTGGTCGGCGGGCGCCAGCTCGGCCAGCAGGTCGGCCGCGTCGTCCGGGCTCATCGCCTCGAGGATGTCGGCCGCGCGCTCCTCCGAGAGGTAGGCCAGCAGCTCCTTCTGGTCGTCGTCGGGCAGCTCTTCGAGCACGTCGGCGAGGCGTTCGTCGTCCATCGCGTCGGCCACCTCGTGGCGGCGTTTGAGCGGCAGGTCGCGCACGGTCGCGGCGATGTCGACGGCCCGCATGGTGTCGAACAGCATCAGCAGCTGCCCGGCGCCTTGCGGCTGTGCGGTGAGGTCGGTGAGGCCGAGCCCGGCGACCTCGTTCCACGTCAGCACGTGCATGGCGGTGCGGCGGCGGGCGATCCCGAGCCGGGTCTGGCGTTCGCGGATGGCGAGCTTCGCGAGCACCCAGTCGCGGGTGCGGGTGGGTTCCATCGCGGCGTCGACCACCGTCACGCGCGTCTCCGTGCCGGCGAGCGACGCGTGCGCGTCGAGCAGCTGCCCGCAGACGAGGACCTCGTTGGGGCGCTGGGTGAAGTGCCGCATGTTCACCGAACCGGTGGCCAGCGTCACAGCCGTCGGCTCGATCGTCGTGACGCGCAGCATCGGCACGAAAACGCGCCGCCGCGTCGCGAGCTCGACCACGAGGCCGAGGATGCGGGGCGGCTGCTGGTCGAGTCGCAGGCCCGCGACGACGTCGCGGACCTTGCCGATCGACTCGCCGTCGGGCCCGAACACCGGCAGACCCGCCAGTCGAGCCACAAAAACCCTGTTCACGGCAGCCATGGGGCAGACACTATCCGCAAGGCGGCCCCTGCGCCCGCGTCGCCCAACCGTGTCTTGCCAGCGTCCTCTCAGCTAGGACTTGCAGGCCCAGGCGCTCAAAGCGGGAAGAACCGCGTAGAACGGCTGCTCGTCGCCGAGATCGGTGAAGGCGCGCAGATCCGACTCGAACCAGAGCCGGTTCTGCACCGCGCGCACGAGCGTCCACGCGCGGGCGCGGGCGGGGTCGAGTCCGGTGGCTCGCAGTTTGTCGTCCACTGTGGATTCGCCGAACCGGTTCCACAGCAAGGAGAACACGCCGTACTCGAGGTCACCGGCGATCGGTTTGGGGTCGATCACGAGCCACGGTTCACGCCGGGCGGCCAGCACGTTCTCGTAGTGCAGGTCCTCGTTCACGAGCAGCGCGCCCGCGGCGGGGCCGAGGTCGCGGCACACCTCGAGGGCCGCGTCGAGCTCCCGGCGGGGGAACGGGCCGCCGAGGTCGTGCCAGCTCTTCGGCAGCACCTCCAGGAGACGTTGGGCTTCGCTGCTCAACGTCCGCGACAACGCGGGTGGCGCCGGCACGGCCAGCCGGCGGGCGAGCTCGCTCATGATTTCCACGGCTTCGAGCACCGGCTCGGTGTGCAGCGTGCGTGTGTGGTCCAGGCGTTCCAGCAGCAGCACGCATTCGTCCGGCGCGGCCTCCAGCAACAGCACGGCGCCCCGGCCGGCCCATGTGGACAGTGCGAGCGGCTCGTCGCGGGATTCCTCGTGCGGCCAGCCGAGTTTGAGCACGGCGGGCGTGCCGTCGGCCCGGCGCGCGGGCTGCACGACGCCGACGAACCCGTGCATCGCCTCGCCTACGAACTCCAGGCCCCATTCGCGGGCGAAGCGGTCGGCGAGGTCGGGCAACGACGCGAGCCACGGCAGACAATCCGGTCCGAGGACCCGGGGTGCGCGAGCAGCGAACGACGGCGGGATCACGAGTCGGGGCACGTCCTTAATCGTGCCGGTCACGTCGAGTCATTTCTTTGGGCCGATTCCGCGCGTACAGTGAAAATCCAGGGGTTCTGCGATCCCGGGGAGCTGCCATGATCGTTGAAATTCTCAGCGCGGTGGTCGTCGTGGGCGGAGTCTGGCTCGCCTCCGGTGTGCGCGTGGTGAAGCAGTTCGAACGTGGCCTGGTGTTCCGCTTCGGGCGGGTGCGCCCGGAGGTGCGCGGGCCGGGCCTGACGCTGCTGGTACCGGTTGCGGACCGCATGCACAAAGTGAACATGCAGATCGTCACCATGCCGGTGCCGGGCCAGGACGGCATCACGCGCGACAACGTGACGGTCCGGGTCGACGCCGTCGTGTACTTCAACGTGGTCGACCCGGTGCTGGCCGCGGTCAACGTGCAGGACTACCGCGCGGCCGTCGGCCAGGTGGCCCAGACGTCGCTGCGGTCCATCATCGGCAAGAGCGACCTCGACGACCTGCTGTCGAACCGGGAACGGCTCAACCAGGGCCTCGAGATCATGATCGACAGCCCCGCGATCGACTGGGGCATCCACATCGACCGCGTCGAGATCAAGGATGTGGCCCTGCCGGAGTCGATGAAGCGCTCGATGTCCCGCCAGGCCGAGGCGGAACGCGAGCGCCGCGCCCGCGTGATCTCGGCCGATGGTGAGCTGCAGGCGTCGGAGAAGCTCGCGCAGGCCGCGGCGGCGATGAGCGACCACCCGGGTGCGTTGCAGCTGCGCCTGCTCGAGACGGTGGTGCAGGTTTCGGCGGAGAAGAACTCGACGCTCGTGCTGCCGTTCCCCGTGGAGCTGCTGCGGTTCCTCGACGCGAACACGCCGAATGCCAGGAAATCGGCGCCCGAGGAGGCGGTTTCGTCGGAGCCTGCCGCGCTCGACAAGTCCGAGACCAACGGGTTCGTGGGCCCGCCACAGCCGCGCCACGAAGGCGACGCGCTGACCGAGTGACGCGCGCGGCCCGCCTTGGTCGACGGGCCGCACGAGTGTGCTTTCCGGTCAGTTGTCCAGGTACCCGTTGGTTCCGAGGATCACGATGGTGACGAAGAAGCCCACGTACAGCGCCACGATCACGTAGCCGATCACCACGGCCGACAGCGCCATGCCGCGTCCGCCGGCCTCGCCGCGGTTGGCCTTGGCGAGCGCGATGTGGCCCATGACGATGCCGGGGATCGCGATCAGGCACGTGATCAGGCCCAGCAGTGAGCACACGAGCGCGCCGATGGCGAGGCCGTTGGACTGCTGCTGGCCGTACGGCGAGTACGGCTGACCGTAGGGCTGCGGCGGGCCGTACGGCGAGTACGGCGCGGCGGCCGGCATGCCGGGAACACCGGGAGCAGCGGGAGCGCCCGGGTACGAGGCGGTCGGGCCCGGGTACGGCTGGCCGGGGTAGGCCGGAGCCGCGTACGCACCGGCCGGCTGCACGCCGGGGTACGCGGCGGGCTCGGGCTGGCCGGGCACCGCGAAGCCGCCGGAGGGCTGGCTGCCGGGCGCGGCGTAGGGAGACGGCTGCTCACCGGTCGTGCTCCCCGGCGCGGCGTACGGCGACGGGGTCTCGGTCGAACCCGGCGCGGCGAACGAGGACCCGGTGCTGTCCGGCGCTGCGAAGGTCGTCGGCTGGTCGCTCGCCGAGCTGACGCTGTCGGGCGAGCTGAACGCCGTCGCGTCGCCCGACGGCGGGTCGTACGGGGCCGGGTCCGCGGTGGCCGGCGGGTCGTACGAGCCGTGGTCGGCGGTCGCCGGCGGCTCGTACGCCGTGGGCTCGTTCGGCCGGTCCTGCGGCTCGGACGGGTTGGTCATCGGGTTCCCCCTCGGTTCTGGTGGTCGCCCACCGCGAGCCTTCTCAGCCGAAGGCGCCGTACTTGTCGAGCTCGTGCAGCACGAGCGGGATCATGATCCCCCACACGGCCAGCGCCAGGTAACCGATCACGAAGCCGGCGATCGCCAGCGCGCCGCCGGTCGCCCGCCCGTGGCGCGAGCGGTAGTAGGCGATGTGTCCCATCACGATCCCGGCGATCGCGGCGGGCGCGCACACGATGAAGCCCGCTATCGAGCACACCAGCGACCCGATCGCCAGACCCGCGCCGGGCGGCGGGCCCTGCGGCGGGTACGGCTGGTGCTCGAACGACGGGTGTTCGTAGCTTTCGTTCATCACGCTCCTTCCCGGCCACAGGTTGCCCGGAACCGCACTTTACTAATTCGGCCAAAAGTAGGCCGACCCCCGCGCGGCACGTAACCTGTTGCCGCGAAGCCATTCGGCCGTGACTGTGGCCGGATTGGTAACGATCGACACAGTACCGGGGCAAACGCGGTCACGGCGTGAGCACCCTCATAGGCGCCTACCCGCCCGGCCGTCCATACTCCGCGGTAACCCCGCGGAAGGAGCCCGTGATGGCCCGCCTCGCCCAGACCGCCGGCCTGACCGACGTGCAGTCCGAGATCCTCGCGACCGTGCGTTCGTTCGTGGACAAGGAGGTCATCCCGCACGCGCAGGAGCTGGAGCACGCGGACGCCTACCCGGCGGAGATCGTCGAGGGCATGAAGGCGCTGGGCCTGTTCGGCCTCACCATCCCCGAGGAGTACGGCGGCCTCGGCGAGTCGCTGCTCACCTACGCGCTCGTGGTGGAGGAGATCGCGCGCGGCTGGATGAGCGTCTCGGGCGTCATCAACACGCACTTCATCGTCGCGCACATGATTTCCCGCCACGGCACCGAAGAGCAGAAGCAGCACTACCTGCCGAGGATGGCCACGGGTGAGGTGCGCGGCGCGTTCTCGATGTCGGAGCCGGACCTGGGTTCCGACGTCGCCGCGATCAAGACCCGAGCACGTCGCGACGGCGACGACTACGTGATCGACGGCGCGAAGATG
The DNA here is from genome assembly GCF_040607795.1 of Amycolatopsis sp. NPDC005232. Lineage (NCBI taxonomy): Bacteria > Bacillati > Actinomycetota > Actinomycetes > Pseudonocardiales > Pseudonocardiaceae > Amycolatopsis > Amycolatopsis sp. NPDC005232. The sequence goes on from NZ_JBEXHL010000009.1 coordinate 222,782, forward strand.
TGGCTCACCAACGGCGGCACCTCTAACCTGATCGCGCTGCTGGCAAAAACCGATGAGGGCGCGCCGAAGGCCCACCACAACCTGACGACGTTCCTCGTCGAGAAGCCCGAGGGCTACGGCGAGGTGCTGCCGGGCCTCACCATCCCGGGGAAGATCGAGAAGATGGGTTACAAGGGCGTCGACACCACGGAGGCGGTGTTCGACGGCTTCCGCGTCGGCGCCGACCAGGTGCTCGGCGGCGCGCCCGGCGAGGGCTTCGCGTACATGATGGACGGTGTCGAGGTCGGCCGCGTGAACGTGGCGGCGCGGGCGTGCGGCATCGCGATCCGCGCGTTCGAGCTGGCGGTGGAGTACGCGCAGCAGCGCAAAACGTTCGGCAAGCCGATCGCCGAGCACCAGGCGATCGCGTTCAAGCTCGCGGAGATGGCGACGAAGGTCGAGGCCGCGCACCTGATGATGGTGAACGCCGCGCGGCTCAAGGATTCCGGCGTCCGCAACGACGTCGGGGCCGGCATGGCGAAGCTGCTCGCGTCGGAGTACTGCGCCGAGGTCACGCAGGACGCGTTCCGCATCCACGGCGGCTACGGCTACTCCAAGGAGTACGAGATCGAGCGGCTCATGCGCGAAGCACCCTTCCTGCTGATCGGCGAAGGCACCAGCGAGATCCAGAAGACCATCATCAGCCGTGGTCTGCTGCGCGAGTACAAGTCGAAATCCTGAGCGGCTCCGAGTACCCGGGTTCACACCGAAGTGTGCGAAACCGCTCGTAGGCTGGAGTGGTGAGCGAGCTTTCGGACACCGAGCTGACGCGCGCCGCGCAGTCCGGTGACGTGACGGCGCTCGGCGCGCTGCTCGCGCGCCACGAAGCCGGCATGCGCGGCGTCGCGATCGCGCTGCTCGGCTACACCGCCGAGGCCGACGACGCCGTGCAGGACGCGGCCGTGGTCGCGCTGCGCCGGATCGGCGACGTCCGCGACCCGGCCGCGGTCGGCGCGTGGCTGCGGATGGTGGTGCGCAACGCCTGCCGCGCGCGGCTTCGGTCCACACTCGACATTCCCGTCGCCGACGGCTGGGACCTCACCGCGTCCACGCTCGCCACTCCCGAGCAGCTGCTCGACGACCACGCGCTGCGCGACTGGGTCTCCCACGCCGTCGAACAGCTCTCGCCGCCTGTGCGGCTCGTGATGCTGCTGCGGCACTTCTCGCTCGGCGTGACGTCGTACGAGCAGATCGCGCGGGCGCTCGGCATCCCCGTCGGCACCGTGCGCAGCCGGCTGAACCAGGGCCGCGCCAAGCTCGCCGAAGCCCTGCGCGCCACCGCGGATTCGGCCCACGACGACGCCGGCGCGCTCGTCGCGGGCAGCAAGCTCGACGCGCTGGACACCCTGGCCGCGGCCGAACGCGGCGAGTTCACCCGGGTGCTCGCCGACCGGTGGGCCGAGGACGTCGTGCTCACCGCGGGCGACGTCCGGGGTGTGGGCCACGACTTCCTGCTGCGCGGCATGGAGGGCGACCTCGCCGCCGGCGTGCGCCAGCGGCCGGTGCACATCGTCGCGAGCCGCGAGGTCGTGGTGTGGGAGATGGACCTGCTCAACCCACCCGACAACCCCACGCACTGCCCGCCCGGCGTCGCCTGGCTGATGAGGCTGGACGGCGGCCGCGTCGCAGATCTGCGGCTCCACCACGCGCCTATGGCCGCCGTCACAGCGAACTGATCGAACCAACGGTCGTCGCTGCGCATCGTGCGGGTGTCCAGACACCCGTACGAGACGGAGCACCCCGTGACCGACCACCTCGCCCCCGGCACCCACACCGTCGAGCTCGACGGCCTCGTGCAGCGCTACCACGTCCACGGCTCCGGCCCGGTGTGCGTCGCGCACTCCGGCGGCCCCGGCATCGACTGGGAGTACCTGCGGATGCCGCTCGTGGAAGAGCAGTTCACCGTCGTCTACCCGGAGCCTATCGGCACCGGCGGTTCGAGCCGGCTGGCCACGCACCCCGACGGCTACACGCGCGACCGCTACGTCCGCGCGGTCCTCGCCTTGCTCGATCACCTCGGGCTCGGGAAGACCCTCTTCCTCGGCCACTCCCACGGCGGTTTCGTCGCCCAGCGCCTCGCGCTGAGGCACCCCGAGCGCGTCTCCGGGATCGTGCTCTACGACAGCGCACCCGTCGTCGGGGCGGAGCACGGCGAGGAGCTGATGCGACAGCTGGAGGAGTACGCGGCCCGATCCGAAGGAGACGCCGGTCTGCCCGACGTGCTCGCCGCGTTCCAGTCGCTCGGCTCGCTGTCGTCCGACGAAGACGTGACCAAGGCCGTGCGCGGCATCCTGCCCGCGTACTTCGCCGACTTCCGCGGCCGCTTCGCGGAGTTCGGCGCGCTGCAGGACCAGGTGAGTGGCGGGTACATCTCCGGCCGCGACGCCGACGGCACCCCCGAGCTGTTCGACGACCGCCCGGTGCTGAACACGATCGGGGTGCCGGCACTCGTGGTCGTCGGCCGCTACGACGTGATCTGCGGGGTGCGCTGGGGCCGCGAGCTGCACGACGGGATCCCGGGCTCGCGGCTCGTGGTCCTGGAGCACAGCGGGCACTTCGGCCACCTGGAGGAGCCCGGGCTGTTCGCCGACGCGGTGGTCGGTTTCGCCAAGGGCCTGGACCACTGACGCACCCTGGGTGAACGGCATTCACCAGTACGCGGTTCGCACGGTTCGCCGGTTCTTGACAAGATGGACCCCTCGGACCGGACGAGTACGCAGGTGATGATGGTGAGCAGTCCCTTTGGTGGTGGACGGCCGGCCGGGCCGCCGCGGCTTCCGACGCCGCCCACCGGCTGGCCGATCGGGTCGTACGGTACTTACCGGGAAGCCCAGCGCGCGGTGGACTTCCTGGCGGAGAGCGAGTTCGCGGTCACGGACGTGACGATCGTCGGGGTGGACCTGATGCTCGTGGAGCGCGTGATCGGCAGGCTCACGTGGGGCCGGGTCCTGGGCGCGGGCGCGATGTCGGGCGCGTGGTTCGGCTTGTTCGCCGGGCTGATGCTGGGCCTGTTCGTGAACCAGGGCTTCGCGTTGCAACTGCTCACCGGGCTCGTGCTCGGCGTCCTTTCGGGTCTGTTGTTCGCGGGCATCGGCTACCGCGCGTCCCGTGGGCGCCGTGACTTCTCGTCCGCGAGCCAATTGGTGGCCGGCCGTTACGACGTGCTGTGCCAGCCGCGTTCGGCCGAACAGGGGCGGGAACTGCTCTCGAAGCTGGCGTTGAAGCCGCCGCCCGCCACCGCCTGACACCCGTTTTCGCGCTGCCCGGCGCCGCATCCCGTGGTGCCGGGCAGTGAAGAACAGGGGGCGGATTAGGGGCGTCCTAGGCCGAATTCGGGTTGTGCCGTTGGCGAATTCGTGCTGAGTCACCCGAATGGAAGCAGTGCCGGTCCACAGTTCACCCCGGTAATTCCGGCGTTTCGCGCTGCGCAAGCCTGAATCGTTACGGATACTGCTTGCGGGGTGTGATCGCCGGGCATAGGTTGTCCGACACCAGTCGGGCGGCCGCGTCCTCCAGCGCGACCGGCCGAGCACTGGCACGTCGGGGTGCTGGCGCGACTCGCCTCATCGCGTCGTGATGCCTGGGGGCGTCACGGTAACCGGCGTGCGCGGGTGAGGAGGCTTTTGTTCGATGGGGAAGAAGAGGCTACGGGGTCGCTCGCCCGCCCGAACGGGCGCGCTGCTGGCCGCAGGATTGATGACCACGGGTCTGCTCGCCGCGTGTGGCACGGGCTCGGGACCGATGAAGATCAACGTGTACTACGCGCCCGAGGACAATTTCCAGACCGTTGTGGACAACTGCAACAAAGCCGCGAACGGGCGCTACGAAATCGTCTACAACAAACTCCAGCGTGGTGCCGACGACCAGCGAATCCAGATGGCGCGCCGGCTCGCCGCCGGTGACACGTCGATGGACATCCTCGGTCTCGACGTGACGTGGGTGTCGGAGTTCGCCGAGGCCGGCTGGGCCGAGGAGTGGACGGGGCAGAACAAGGCCGCCGCGTCCGACGGCGTGCTGCAGGGCCCGCTCGAGACAGCCACCTACGAGGGAAAGCTCTACGCCGCACCGAAGAACACCAACGTGCAGTTGCTCTGGTACGACGACCGCATCACCCCGAACCCGCCGAAGACGTGGGACGAGATGATGCAGATGTCGCAGCAGCTCAAGAGCCAGGGCAAGCCGTACAGCATCGTGTTCACCGGTGCGCAGTACGAAGGCCTGGTCGTCATCTACAACACGCTCGTGGAATCGCTCGGCGGCCACATCCTGTCCGACGACGGCAAGTCCGTGGTGATGGACCAGGGCGCGGTGGAGGCGTTGCAGCTGCTCAAGCAGGTCACGTCGTCGGGCATCACGGACCCGTCGCTGACCAACCAGAAGGAGGACGACGTCCGCCAGACGTTCCAGCGCGGTAACGCCGCGTTCGAGCTCAACTGGCCGTTCGTCTACGCCTCCTACGCGGAGGAGAAGCCGCAGGACCTGTCGCACTTCAAGTGGGCGGTGTACCCGGAGGCGAAGGCCGGCATGCCGGCGAAGACGACCATCGGTGGTTACGACCTCGCGGTGAGCACTTACTCGCAGCACAAGCCGGAGGCGTTCGAAGCCGCGTTGTGCTTGCGCAGCGCGGAGAACCAGAAGTTCTCGGCCATCAACGACGGGGTGCCGCCGACCATCGAATCGGTGTACCACAACGACGTTCCGCTCGACCCGTCGAAGCCGGCGTCGAACGACAACCCGAACATGGCCATCAAGTACCCGATGCGCGACACCATCCTCGACGCGTTGAAGACCGCCGCGGTGCGCCCGCTTTCCCCGGCGTACCAGAACGCGTCCACGGTCATGTCGAAGATCCTGTCGCCGCCTTCGGAGATCGACCCGCCCGTGACGGCCCAGCAGCTGCGGGAACAACTCAGTGACGCGCTCCAGTCGAAGGGAGTGATCCCGTGACCGTCCAGGACCCCTCAACCGGCACCGCCGAACCCACCGGCGCGCCGCCCGCGCACGAGGCCGTGAGCCACCGCAAGGGAAAACCCGTTCTCAGCGAGGGGAAGAGGGCCGAACGGCGGCTGGGCCTGTGGCTCTGCGCGCCGGCCTTCATCGTGATGATCGCGGTGACGGGCTACCCGATCGTCTACTCGATCTGGCTTTCGCTGCAGCGCTACGACCTGAGGTTCCCGGCGCAGCAGGAGTTCATCGGGTTCGCCAACTACGGGGCCGTGCTCACGAGCTCCTACTGGTGGACCGCGTTCGGCACCACGATGTTCCTGACCGTGGTGTCGGTGGCGATCGAGTTCGCGCTCGGCATGGCGCTCGCGCTGATCATGCACCGCACGCTCGTGGGCCGTGGGCTCGTGCGCACCGTCGCGCTGATCCCGTACGGCATCGTCACGGTCGTGGCCGCGTTTTCGTGGTACTTCGCGTGGACGCCGGAGACCGGCTACCTCGCGAACGCCCTCGGCGAAGGCGCGGCGCCGCTCACCCAGCAGTGGCCGTCGCTGTTCATCATCATCCTCGCCGAGGTGTGGAAGACCACGCCGTTCATGGCGCTGCTGCTGATGGCCGGTCTCGCGCTGGTTCCGGAGGACCTGCTCAAGGCCGCCGCCATGGACGGCGCGAGCGCGTGGCAGCGGTTCACCAAGGTGATGCTGCCGGTGATGAAGCCCGCGATCCTCGTCGCGTTGCTGTTCCGCACGCTCGACGCGTTCCGCATCTTCGACAACATCTACGTGCTCACGAACGGAGCGCAGGATACGGGATCGGTGTCGATGATGACCTACGACAACCTGGTCAAGGGTCTCAACCTCGGCATCGGGTCCACGATGGCCGTGCTGATCTTCATCACGGTGGCGATCATCGCGTTCCTCTTCATCAAGGTGTTCGGCACGGCCGCACCCGGCACGGACGACGGGGGTAAACGCTGATGGCCATCGGTGGTGCGGTCACGACCGGCCGCAAAGTGAGCTGGGGCCTCATCGACATCCTCGTCGTGGCCTTCGCGCTGATCCCCGTGCTGTGGATCATCTCCCTGTCCTTCAAGACGAAGGACACGCTCAACGACGGCAGCTTCTGGCCCCAGCAGTGGACGCTGAAGAACTACGCCGACATCTTCCAGACGTCGGAGTTCCTGCGGGCCTTGGTGAACTCGATCGGCATCGCGGTGATCTCCACGGTGATCGCGGTGGTGCTGGGCACGATGGCGGCCTACGCCATCGCGCGCCTCGCGTTCCCCGGGAAGCAGCTGCTCGTGGGGCTTTCCCTGCTGATCGCGATGTTCCCGCAGGTCTCGCTCGTCACGCCGCTGTTCAACATCGAGCGCAACCTGGGCCTGTTCGACACGTGGATGGGGCTGATCCTGCCCTACATCACGTTCGCGCTGCCGCTTTCGATCTACACACTCTCGGCGTTCTTCCGGGAGATCCCGTGGGAGCTCGAAAAGGCGGCGAAGATGGACGGCGCGACGCCGGCCCAGGCCTTCCGGAAGGTGATCGCGCCGCTGGCCGCGCCGGGCGTGTTCACCACGGCGATCCTGGTGTTCATCTTCTGCTGGAACGACTTCCTGTTCGCCATCTCGCTGACGTCCACCACGGCGTCGCGCACGGTGCCGGCCGCGTTGTCGTTCTTCACCGGGTCTTCGCAGTTCGAGGACCCGACGGGCCAGGTGAGCGCGGCCGCGGTCGTGATCACCATCCCGATCATCCTGTTCGTGTTGTTCTTCCAGCGTCGCATCGTGGCGGGGCTGACGTCCGGTGCGGTGAAGGGCTGACCCATGGCTGAAATCGTCCTCGACAAAGTTTCGAAGCGTTACCCCGACGGTGCGCTCGCGGTGTCCGAAGTGGACATCACGATCGCGGACGGCGAGTTCATCATCCTCGTCGGCCCGTCCGGCTGCGGGAAGTCGACCACACTCAACATGGTGGCCGGGCTGGAGGACATCTCGTCCGGCGAGCTGCGCATCGACGGCAAGCGCGTGAACGAGCGGGCGCCGAAGGACCGGGACATCGCGATGGTCTTCCAGTCCTACGCGCTCTACCCGCACATGAGCGTGCGCGAGAACATGGCGTTCCCGCTGCGGCTGGCCAAGGTGCCCGACGCGACGGTGCGTGCGAAGGTGGAGGAGGCGGCGAAGATCCTCGACCTCACCGCCCACCTGGACCGCAAGCCGTCCAACCTCTCCGGTGGGCAGCGCCAGCGCGTGGCGATGGGGCGCGCGATCGTGCGCAACCCCAAGGCGTTCCTGATGGACGAACCACTGTCCAACCTGGATGCCAAGCTGCGTGGGCAGATGCGCACGTCGGTGTCGAAGATTCAGAAGCAGCTGGGCACGACCACGCTGTACGTGACCCACGACCAGACCGAGGCCATGACGCTGGGCGACCGCGTGGTGGTGCTGCGGGCCGGGTACGTGCAGCAGATCGGCTCGCCGCAGTTCCTCTACGACAACCCGGCGAACCTGTTCGTGGCCGGGTTCATCGGCTCGCCGTCGATGAACTTCGTGCCTGCGACGCTGGAAAACGGCGAGCTGCACAGCGCGCTGGGCACCACGCCGCTCACCGACCGCGTCCGCCGGATGGCCGAGGCCGCCAACGCCCCACGCGAGGTGATCGCCGGCATCCGGCCGGAGAACTTCGAGGACGCGTCGCTCGTCGACGCCGCCCAGCGCGGCGCCGGTACCACGTTCACCGCGCACATCGACGTGCTCGAGTCAATGGGCTCGGAGAAGTTCGCGCACTTCACCGTGGAAGGCGAGGTGGCCACTTCGGCCGAGCTCGCCGAGCTGGCCGCCGACAGCGGTTCCGCCGACGTGCCGGGCGCCGAGTCGCTCATCGTGGCCCGGCTCTCGGCCGAGTCCCAGGCCGCGGAGAACGCGGATCTGGAGATCTGGTTCGACGCGGACAAGGTCAAGCTGTTCGACCCGAGCAACGGGCGGAACCTGACCTACCAGGAATAGGTTGCCGACACGAGGGCCCCTTCACGCTCAGCTCGGGAAGGGGCCTTCGTCGTGCTCAGGGGATCTTCGCGAACACCAGCGCCGCGACCTGGCTCGCGACCGGGCACGCGGCAGCTCCGCTGGAACCGCTCGTGTCCACCACGCTCACCACCGCCTGCTCGCCGCGCCCCGGGGTGTCCGGCGACGGCTGAGTGGTCGTCAGGTGGCAGAACGCTCCGTCGGTGCTCTGGCGCGCGGTGCGGCCGCCGAGGGTTGTGGTCGCGCCGGTGGGCGCCTGTTTCTGCACGGAGAACGCGACGCTCACCGTGCCGCGGATGCAGGAGTGGCCCGACAACCCGGCCGAGGGCTGCGTGCCGGCGCCGGCGATCGCGTCGAGCTCGTGGACGTTGAGCAGCGCGCACGGGTCGACGCGGCCCCACGAGCGGTCGGGGAACTGGTGGTGGCGCACCTTGCCGCCGCTCGCGGCCGCGAGGACCCCGCCCACCACGGCGTCGGCGTCGGAGCAGCGGTCGGCCGACGCGCCGGCGCCCTCTGCGTCGGTCACGGCGACGTTGAGGCGGATCCCGTCGGCGAACGTCACCACGCGCGAGCAAGTCTTGTCGGGCGTGAAGCCGGCCTGCTGCACGGCGACGCCGTCGGGGAGCGGGCCGGAGTACTCGTACGGCTTCACATTCGGGTCCGCGTCGGCGGCCAGCGGGCCCACGCTCACCGTGTGCTGGCGCCCGCTGCGCACGTAGTCGGTCCGGCAGTCGGTGAACGACGAGTCGGGGTCGTCGGCCGTCGCGCCGCGCAGGCGGGAGACGTCGAGCAGGCTGCAGTAGTCGAGCGTGGTGAAGTCGCCGAGCGCCGCCACGGCCGTCATCGGCGAGGGGGCCTGCGAGACGGGCGCGGGGGCGGCCGCCGAGGAGCAGCCGGCGAGCAGGAGCGCGCCACCGAGCGCGACGACAACGGGTCTTAAGGGGGAGCGCACGGGGTGCAGTATCACCACGAATCGCGCGAAAAATCAGCCCTGACAGGGAAATCCCACACTGCGCTGTGGTGTCGGCGCAGGTCAGCGCCGTGAAATCGGACGCCGGTCCGTGCGTGGCGGGAAGACCGGCTCGGGCCCTTAGGGGTCCGAATCGTCCCGGGGAGCGATGTGCTCGCGGCGCGTTCCTGGTGTCCTTGAGACACGAACCCAACGGGAGGGACCACGATGACCGCACCTGTCACGCAGAGGCTGAGCCGCCCGCGCAACGGCCGCATGATCGGCGGCGTGTGCGCCGGGCTCGCCCGCCGCTTCGGCACCACGCCGGGCAAGGTCCGCGTGCTCGCGCTGCTGTCCTGCCTGCTGCCCGGCCCGCAGTTCGTCGCCTACCTGATCCTCTGGGCCATCATGCCCAGCGAGTGACCTTGCCTTCGTGCGCCCCAATGCGGCGTTCGGTGCGCTGAACGCACCGAACGCCGCATTGGGTGCGTTGGGCGCACCGAACGCCACATTGGGGGTGTTTCGGTGCGGCGGACAGGCCCTTACTGCTTCGTGCGAGGGGCAGGCGGAGTGGCCGGATGCGGGTGGCGCGGCTGGCGCCACGCGCACATCGCCTGGTCGATCTCGGCCTGGTCGAGCCCCGGGTGCGGCAGCTCGGTCGCGCGGCCCGGCTCGGCGCGCAGGCCGTCGAGGATCAGCGCGAGACAGCGGCGCCACAGGTGCGGCTCCACGGCGCTGGTGTACTCGACCGCCGCGCCGACCATCTGGTGGATGAGCGGCAGATCGGTGGGCACGAGGTCCGCCCTCAGCTGCCCGGACTCCTGCGCGCGCTCCATCAGCCGCGTGATGAGTGGCACCATGTGAGCTTTCACCTCGGCCACGTGCTCGTGCCCGAACGCCTTGGACAGCATGATCTCCCGCAGCCCGCGGTCGGCGGAGTGCAGCTCGACCGTGCGCCACACGAAGTCGACGAAACCGTCCCACGGGTCTTCGGCGCCCAGCGCCTGTTCCGCGAGGTCGGCGATGTCCTGCAGCTGCTCGACGAACATCGCCTCGACCAGGTGTTCCTTGCTGGGGAACCGCCGGTAGACGGTGCCGACGCCCAGGCCGGCGTGGTGCGCGACGTCGTCGAGCGTCGCCTCCAGTCCTCGTTTGCCGAAGACGGCGCGAGCGGATTCGAGGATGCGCCGGCGGTTGAGCTCGGCATCACGCCGCAGCGGCCGCGCCGGTGCGGCGTCCGGTGTCATGACGCCCAGGTTACCAAAAGAAGTCGAGGCACCATCTCCGGTTTTTGTGTACCTTGGGCCAAGTAAGGGGAGGGACCTACTCCACATAGCGCCGGAGGCGGCCGTGCACAGCTACACCACGGCGTTCACCTGGGCCGCGGTCATCTTCGCGGTCGGTGCGGTGATCACCGGGCTGCTGCTGCGCCCGGGCGCCCCGCGCGGCGTGGCCGTAGTGCAGGCGGTGCACGTCTGACACTGGGTTGTCTGCCTCGGCTCCGCCGAGGCGGCGAGATCGCCGCAAGCCGGCTTCTTCCCTCCCGATTTTCGTGCGGCCCAGGGGCCGCACGAAAATCGCTCAGTCCAGAAGCCGGCGCGATCTCGCGAGTGGCTGGGTTCACGTCTGACCGCTGATCGGGGTTAACGGTCCCTTCCTGGCTCGGCCGGGAAGGGACCGTTCGTTTTTCAACCCCGGTAACTCGCGCCGCGGCCCACCCGACTCACCGGACATGACGGACCCGGCGAAGGTCTTCTTCAGCGATCCGAGCTACGACGGCCAGTTCGCGCGCACGCTCAACGCCGCGGTGGTGCACGCGGCCGACCTCGGTGAGGCGTTCGCGACCGCGCGCGGCCTCGGCAAGCTCTCCGGCGGCGGCTGGTACGACGCGTGGTCGGCCACCGCGGACCGCGCGCGTGTCGTGGCGGACTCGGCGCTGGCCGCGGGGGACCGCGTGAGCGCGCGCCACGCGTTCCTGCGCGCGAGCGAATACTTCCGGCAGGCGTACTTCTTCATCCGGTCCGATGTGGACGATCCGCGGCTGCAGTCCGCGTACCGCGGTCACGTCGAGGCGTTCGCGGAGGCCGCGAAACTCCTCGAACACCCCGCCGAAGCGGTGCGGATCCCGTACGAGGACACGACTCTGCACGGCTATTTCTTCGCGCCACACGCGTCCAGCACGCCGCGGCCGACCATCGTGCTGCCGTGCGGCTACGACTCCACGGCCGAGTCCGGCTGGCTCGACGTGCCCGGCGCCGTCGACCGCGGCTACAACGTGCTCGTGTTCGACGGCCCCGGGCAGGGCGAGACGCTCTACGTCCAGCACCGTTACCTGCGCCACGACTTCGAAAACGTGCTGACCCCCGTGCTCGACTGGCTGCTCGACCGGCCCGAGGTCGACCCGGCGAAGGTGGTGCTCGTCGGCCGGTCGTTCGCCGGGTACCTCGCGCCGCGCGCGGCGACCGCCGAGCACCGGATCGCCGCGCTCGTGTGCGATCCGGCGCAACCGGACCTCGGCGCGCGGGTGCCGTCCGGCCCGGCCGCGCTGGCGGCCGCGCCCGCGGTGCGGGTGCAGATGCGGCGCAACGCCGACCGCGCGGAGTTCTTCGGTGCCCGCATGGCCGCCCACGGCATCGACTCCGTCCGCGAGTACTTCGCCGAGCTGCGGCGGTTCACCATGCTCGCCGACGCGGCGAACATCACCTGCCCGGCCCTGCTCGTGGAGTCCGAACACGACTTCACGGCCGGCGGCGGCCCAACACTGCGCGAGGCGCTCACCACCAAAGCCCAGGTCGTCCAGCTCACCGCGGCCGAAGGCGTCGACGGCCACTGCGCCGGCCTCGGCCAGCAGGTGTGGACGGGCACCGTCTACCCGTGGCTGTGGAAGACGCTGTGAGATCGCGCCGGCTTCTGGACTGAGCGATTTCCGTGCGGCCCCTTGGCCGCACGGAAATCGGGAGGGAAGAAGCCGGCTTGCGGCGATCTCACCGCCTCGGCGGAGCCGAGGCAGAAGACACTGCTGAAAACCGTTCCCACGCCGATTGCCGCGTCACGCCCAGTGCCTCGCCGATGCGCGCCCACGCGACTCCGCGCGACCGCAGCAGGTCCACCTGGGCCTGGATGCGTGCGTCGGCCTGGGCGCTCACCATGGCCATGCGCGGGATGCTCTGCAGGATCTCGTCGTCGGACTTCCGTTCCCACAGCGTCACTTCCGGCGTGGCCGGCTCGTGTTGCCCGGCGAGGATCTCGCGGCACAGGCCCACGCAGCCGTCGCAGATGTACACACCCGCGCCGGAGATGAGCTTGCTGACCTCGTCGGCGCGCTTGAGGCAGAACGAGCAGTAGCTGTCGTCAGTCATCGAGACCTCCCCAGGAGCATGTCAGGACTCCCCTGACACTAGCCGCGTCAGGGGAGTCCTGACAAGGGTCAGTGGCGACGGGAGCGCAGCGCCTCAATCACGTCGTCGTCCCAGCGGTGGGTGCGGATGAGCCGGTAGCGCTCGGCGGCGACCCACAGGTAGGCCTCGGCGTCGGTGCGGTCGCCGACCAGGTCGGCCTGGCGGAGCATGCCGGTGACGGGCGTGAACTCCTCGTCGAACCAGCGCTGCGCGAGGTTGGCGCGATCGGTGAAGCGGCCCTCGTCCTGCATCAGCCGGAAGCCCCACGCCTCCACGTGCTCGCCGAGGTGCGCGTAGTCCCACGGGTCCGACATGATCACCGACGCTCGCGCGTGGCCGGTCAGCGGCACGCGTTCGAGGAACAGCCGCCGGTAGTCCTTCACGATCAGGTCGCCGCGGTAGCGGATGCCGTTGGGGTTGAGCTTCGTGCGCACCGCGGTGACCTGAGCCTCTATTGTGGACAGACCCTGCGCGTGGGCGACGGACACGCGGTGGTGACCGTCGATGATGAAGTGCAGCTCGCCCACGCGGTACACCTCGATCGGCGGGATCGCCTCCCCGCGGCGGGCCGCGAGCGCGAGCCGCTCCCAGCGTTCGCGCACCCGCCCGGACGTGGGGCGGAAGCGACGGTCGAAGTCGCGGCTGCGGTCCACTGTGCCCACGATCGAGTCCAAAGTGATCACTCGCAGCCCGATGCGCGACTCACCGGCGTAACCCAGCGCGTCGACGACTTCGTGGAACGGCAGCATGATGTTCACGTCGTCGGGCTCGCGGCGCAGCCACGTGGACAGTCGCGAAAGGACCTGGCCGCGGCGGGCGCGCAGGAAGTCGTGTTCGGCGTCGGCGCGCGGGAAACCCGTGGGTCTGGTCATCGCGGGAACTCCATGATCCGGTGGCCCACCACGTTGCGCACGCGGGTGGTGCCGACCACACGGTCGGGCACCGGTTCGCCGTGCGGGTGGATGTGGCCGTGCAGCAGCCAGCGCGGCCGCAGCGTGGCGATCGTGCGGTGCAGGCAGGCGAAACCGCGGTGCGGTGGGTCTTCGCGGTCCCCGAGGTGCAGCGGAGGGGAGTGGGTGAGGAGCACGTCGACCTCGTGCCCGTCGCGGCGGCGCCACTTCGCGCGCCATTCGAGCCCGCGGGCCCGGCGCGACTGCTGGCGTTGAGTCCACTGGTTCGGGCCCTCGTTGTACCGGATCGAGCCGCCGAGCCCGGCGAACCGGAGCCCTGCGACGTCGACCACGCGTCCGTCGGCGTTGATCCCGCCCGCGGGGCCGGGCCATTCGGTGGGGAAACCGTCCTTCATGGACAGTCCGCCGTAACGGGTGTAGCCGCTCAGGTCGGGATCGTGGTTGCCCGGCACGAACACGCACGGCACGTCGAGCGCGCCGGCGAGGAACTCGAGGTAGTCGTAGGGCAGGTCGCCGGCGGCGACCACGAGGTCGACGTCGAGCGAGCGGACCGCACCGGTCCACAGCCGCTCGTCGACCTCGTCGGCCACCACCAGCGCCTTGGGCATGCGCCCAGAGTAAGGCCTGGCAGCGTTACTTCACGCGATCACTTCATGCCGTGAGAGAAACCCGGGTTGAGGGTGATCACGGTGATGATCCCGAGGATCCAGACGATCCCGAGGGTCAGGGCCCAGAACTTGAGGTTGGTCAGCAAACGAGGCATGGGAGTACTCCTGTAGCGCTACCGGGTGAAGGAACGGGGACCGAGTGGCGGCCTAGAGCCAGCCGTTCTTCCGGAATATTCGGTACAGGAGCAGGCAGATCGCGAAGATCACCGTGACCGCGATCGGGTAGCCGAACTTCCAGTGCAGCTCGGGCATGTAGTCGAAGTTCATGCCGTAGATCCCCGCGCCCATCGTGGGCACGGTGATGATCGCGGCCCACGCGGTGATCTTGCGCATGTCGGTGTTCTGCTGCAGCGAGATCTTCGCGACGGTGGCGTCGACCAGGGTGCTCAGCAGCTCGTCGAACGCCGCCACGCGCTCGGACACGGTCACGAGGTGGTCGGCGACGTCGCGGAAGTACGAGCGCACCTCGTCGGGCACCAGCCGCGTGTAGCCCTCGGCCAGGCGCGAGACGGGCGTGGCGAGCGGCAGCACGGCGCGGCGCAGCTCCAGCACTTCCCGCTTCATCAGGTAGATCTGCTCGGCGCTCACCAGCGAGCGCGGCGCGAACACCTGCGCCTCGATCTCGTCGATGTCGGACTCGATGCGGCTCGAGACCTCGAGGTAGTGGTCCACCACGTGGTCGGCGATGGCGTGGACCACCGCGGCCGGGCCGAGGCTCAGGCGCTCCTGGTCGTCGTCCATGTCGCGGCGCAGCCGGGCGAGGCCGGAGTGGTTGCCGTGGCGCACGGTGATCACGAAGTCGCGGCCGAGGAACACCATGAGCTCGCCGGTCTCGACGATCTCGTTGGCCGTGGTCGGCGACTCGTGCTCCACGTAGCGGACGGTCTTGAGCACCAGGAAGAGCGTGTCGTCGTAGCGCTCGAGCTTCGGCCGCTGGTGGGCTTCCAGCGCGTCTTCCACGGCCAGCTCGTGGAGCCCGAACGTGTCGGCGATGCCCTGGATCTGCTCTCCGTCCGGTTCGTGCAGTCCGATCCAGACGAACCCCGCGTGCCGCTTGCGCACCTCTTTGATGGCGTCGGAATGCGTCCAGCGGCCGGGCAAGCGCGCGCCGTCGACGTACACCGCGCAGTCGACGACGTACGCCGACAAGGGCACAGGGATCGGCCGCTCGAGCATCGGCTTGGTGCGGCTGCCGCCGCGGCCGCGAAGGCCTCCGAGGGAGGGGATGGCAGGCATGGGATCTCCTGGGCTGGCGTCGTGGTGGAACACGAAGACGACGGCCAGGCGGACTTCAGCGTCCGTCCGGCATCACCGGCGTTCCCTGTTCGCCGGACCTACCAGGAGAAAAATCGGCCGGCCGGCTCGGCGGGAACGCTGGGACTACTAGGGAGCGGACTATCGCCACTACTCATGGGGCGTTCCTCACCTCCTTCAGGCCGGCGCGATCGTAAGACGCGGAGAGTGGTGGGGCTCGCGTTGACGCACGAACACCAATGGTCGAGGGTACTCCTCACCACCGGTGAGTGTCGCAAGTGGCTCAGGCGGCGTTACCTAGGCACGGAGTTGTTCGAGGAGGAGCACGGGTGGCCATCGCCCTGGAAGAGATCAAGCAGCGGTTGCGCAGGTTCGCCGAGGTCGAGGCGCGCGGCGTCTCGCCGCTGTACGACCACCTCGCCACGCAGTCGGCCGAGGACGACGACGTCGCCGGCCTGCTCACCGACGCTCGCGGCGGCGAGGCCCGCGGCACCCTGCTACTGGCCGCGGCCCACCGCCTCATCCAGGCCGACCCGATCCACCCGCTGTCGCGCTACTACCCGTCACTGGGCGGTTTCGACGGTGTGGACAACGAGACCTGGCCGCTGTTCCGCACCTTCCTGCTGGAGCGCGCGGACAAGGCCCGTCAGATCATTTCGACGCGCTACACCCAGACCAACGAGGTCCGCCGCGCGTCGCTCGTGTACCCCGCGGTCGCGGCGGCCGCGAAGGAAGCGGGCGGCAAGATCGCCCTGCTCGAGGTCGGCTGCAGCGCGGGTCTGCTGCTCGGCCTCGACCGCTTCTCCTACCGCTACCAGTGCGACGGCGGCGAGCAGCTCGTCGCCGGACCCGCCAAGGCCGCCGTCGGCCTGCACTGCGCCCTGGACCTCGCGCCCGGCGCGGTGCTGCCGAAGCTGCCTAAGAGGGTCTCCATCGCCGCGCGCGCCGGTCTGGACCGAGCCCCCGTCGACCTCGCCGACGAAGACGAGCTGGCCTGGCTGGAAGCCTGCGTCTGGGCCGACCAGCCGGACCGCATCCGGCTCCTTCGCACGGCCGCCGCGGAACAGCGCAAGCACGTCCCGCCCCTGATCGCCGGCGACGGCGTGGACGACCTGGCCGCGGCCGCGGCGACGTTGCCGGCCGAGCTGCCGCTGGTGGTCCTCACCAGCCACGCGCTGGCGTACTTCGGCGACCGCCGGGCCGACTTCGTGGCCGCGTTGGCTTCGCTCGCGGCTACGCGCCCCCTGTGGTGGGTCACGGAGGGCTCTTACTCGGCCGGCCTCAAGCTCGTGCTGCCGGATCGCACCGACCTGGACGCCCCGGCGCCCGGCTTGTCGGACCCCTGCGTGCTCGGCCTGGTCTCGTGGTCCGACGGCAAGCCGGTGGCCCGTGCGCTGGCTCGGACCTCGCCGCGCGGGCAGCGCATGACCTGGCTGCCCGCCTGACGGTTCGCGCAGGCGCATCAGCTGCACACTGTGTCACCTGTGTCACATTCACCCCATTGGTCACACTCGCGCACCGCACGCCCATGCGTCGTCACATGCACAGGCACTGATGTGGAATTGCTCAACCCGCATTTCCCGTGCTCATCCGGCGATCGGTGCGGGGATAACACCATTCACCGACGTACGAAATCCACGAACATTCGCGCAAGCAATCGGCGCACCGCGGAAATGCACCGACTTGACTCAGGCTCTCGGTAACGCACCCCAGTCACGCAGCGTGATGAAAAGCAAGTGGACGAGCAGGCCCGAGGCGTCCAGTTCCACCAGTTCGGCCGAGTCGACCCAGCGGGCGTCGTCGGCGTCGTCGCCGGCGGTGAGGGTTCCGGCCGCGACGGTGCACTCGTAGTCCCGGATGTCGTAGGGACCGCGGGCGACCATGCCCACGAATGTGTGCGGTGTCACGTCGAGTCCGGTCTCTTCCCGCAGCTCGCGGACGACAGCTTCGGTGTCCGTTTCGCCCTGTTCGACCCGGCCGCCGGGCAACGACCACAGGCCCTTGCCCGGATCGTGACCGCGCTGGATGAGCAGCAGTCTGCCCTGGTCGTCGAACACGATGCCGCCCACGCAGGGCACTCGGATGGTCATGAGTGTCAACCCCTGGATTCGTCACGCTGTACACGGAGAGTAGCCATACGGTACACTTCGGACGGCCTGCTGACCCATGCGCGGGACTTTCCTGCCGCGTGGGTGGTTGGTGCGGTACAACGTAGAAAGTCAGTTTTCCGGTGCCACGTTTAGAGACGGGATTGATCGCTGTGAACGCGAAGAAGCTTGCGGGTCTCGTGGGTATCGCGTTGGTGCTGTTCTTCGTGATCGCTCAGCCGAACCAGGCGGCAGGACTCGTCGGCAACATCGTCGAATTCCTCCGTAGCTCGGCCGAATCGGTGGTCTCGTTCGTCAGCAACGTGTTCAACGGCTGACGGAGGATAACCTCGAGACATGTTCGCGCCACGCGACCCCGACGAGTACCTGCTCGACACTGAGCGGCGGGTCATCCGCATCCGCCGCCACTGGGCAGTCCTGCTCTGGGACACGTTCGAGGCGGCGGCCCTGCTCGCCGTCTGCGTACTGGTCTCGTACCTGCTGCCACCGTCGTTGTGGGTGGTGCAGAACATCCTCTGGTACGTCGCGCTGCTGGTCGTGCTGCGGTTCGCCTACGCGGTGGTCCAGTGGTGGGTCGAGCGGCTTGTCGTCACGGACAAGCGGTTCGTGCTGACCAAGGGCGTCATCACCACGAAGGTGCTGATGATGCCCATCACGAAGGTCACCGACCTCACCTACGAGCGGCCCGGCTGGGGCCGGGTGCTCGGTTACGGGACGATGGTCGTCGAGTCCGCCGGTCAGATCCAGGCGCTGAACCGCATCGACTACCTGCCTCGGCCCGAGGAGTTCTACGACACGATCTCGGAGCTCGTGTTCGGCGACAAGCAGAAGCAGGCCGAGCGCTTCTCCATGATCAAGGCGCAGCGTGCCGCGAGGGGCAAGAAGCCCGTCGGCTGACCTGCGGGCGTTGTCCCAGGTACCGGCGTCGCTGTGACGCAGCGCATCGTTGAGAATGGTCACGATGCGCATCGACCTGCACGCCCACTCCACTGCCTCCGACGGCACCGACAGCCCTGCCGGGCTCGTCGAAGCCGCCGTCCGGTCCGGCCTCGACGTGGTCGCGATCACCGACCACGACACCACCGCCGGCTGGGCTCCGGCGGCGGCGGCCGTCCCGCCCGGGCTGACTCTCGTCCCCGGCGCCGAGCTGTCCACCGTGTCCGTCGACCCGGAAACGGGCTGGCGGATCAGCGTGCACCTGCTCGCGTACCTCTTCGACCCGACCGCGCCCGCGCTGGTCGCCGAGCAGACGCGCCTGCGGGCCGAACGCCGCACGCGGCTGCGCGCGATGGCGGCCCGCATGGCCGCCGACGGTCTCCCGATCGACGCCGACGAGATCATGGGCCTGCTGCCCGCCGACTCGCCGGCCGGCCGGCCGCACCTCGCGCAGGCGCTCGTGCGCGCCGGGCTGGTGTCGAGCGTCGACGAGGCCTTCGCGGAGTACCTCGGCAGCCGCCGCGGCTACTACGTGCCGCGCCACGACACCCCCGTCGAAGAGGCGATCGACATGATTGTCGCCGCTGGTGGCGTCACGGTGATCGCGCACCCGTTCGCCTACAGCCGCGGCGCGACGATCAGCGAGGACACCCTGCGTGACCTCGCCCGCCGCGGCCTGACCGGCGTCGAGGTGGATCACCCCAACCACGAGCCGGCCACGCGCGTCCGCACGCGTGAGCTCGCCGACGAGCTGGGGCTCATCCGCACCGGGTCGAGCGACTACCACGGCACGAACAAGACGATCGGCCTCGGCCAGGAGACGACCGACCCCGGTCAGTTCGAGCAGCTCGTCGCGCGCGCCACCGGGTCGCAGATCGTGAAGGGCTGAGATGGGCGTCGCGCAGTTCTTCGACGCGAAGCTGTTCATCAGCGCCACCATCACGCTCATCGTGATCATGGACCCGCCGGGCACGGTGCCGGTGTTCCTGAGCCTCGTCGGCCGCAAGCCGATGGCCACGCGCGTGAAGGCGGCGCGCCAAGCGGTGTTGGTTTCGCTGCTGGTCATCACGCTGTTCGCTGTTGCCGGGCAGGCGATCCTCGCGTACCTCGGCATCGGCATCCCCGCTTTGCAGGGCGCCGGCGGCCTGCTGCTCCTGCTCATCGCGCTGCAGCTGCTCACGGGCAAGGGCGGCAACGAACCCGAAGCGACCGACGACGTCAACGTGGCCCTCGTGCCCCTCGGCACGCCGCTGCTCGCCGGCCCGGGCGCCATCGCGGCGACGATCGTGTTCGTCCGCCAGGCCGACGGCCACCTCGGCGCCTACATCGCGCTGGGGTGCGCGATCATCGCCGTGCACTTCGTGATCTACACGTGCATGCGCTTCTCGGGTGTGGTCATCCGGCTGATCAAGGAAAGCGGCATCACGCTCGTCGCGAAGATCGCGGGTCTGCTGCTGGCGGCGATCGCCGTGGAACTGGTGGCGAACTCCGTGAAGGGCTTCATCGCCGGGAACTTCTAGGCTCGGACAGGTCGCTCGCCGCGGCGTGGACCCGGCCGAGCAGGGTCAGCAGCCGCTCTCGCTCGGCGTCACTGAAGCCGGCCGTGAGCTTGGTTTCCAGCTCATGCCGCTCGGCCTCCACCGGCTCCTGCAACGCGCGCCCGGCGTCGGTGAGCCACAGCCGTACCAACCGGTTGTCCTTCTCGTCGCGGCGGCGCGTGAGCAGGCCGGCGGCGGTCATCCGCGTAGCCATCTTCACGACGGTGGGCGTGGTGACCCGCACCTGCGCGGCGATCTCGCCGGGCGTGGCTCCGTCGTGAACCCAGAGCGCGGCGAGCAGCACGTTCTGGCCCTCGTGCAGGCCGTGGGCGCGCATCGCTGCGTCGGAAAGCGCGCGGACCGTTTTGTGCGTCTTGCTGAACAGGTCGAGGAACTCCGGCATCACGCCTCCTCAATCGATTGACGGCTAATCATTTCCCGGCTAACGTTTCTCGTGAAGTCATTAGTCGGCAAACGACTTGGGGAACTCATGCTACTGGTCACCGGAGCCACCGGAAACATCGGTCGTGATCTCGTCCGCGAGCTGGCAGGGACGGACGTCCGTGCACTCACCCGCGATCCCGCTCGCGCGGCAGACCTGCGCGCGGAGGTCGTCGCCGGGGACCTGGAAGACCCGTCGACGCTGCCGGCGGTGTTCGCGGGGGTGGAGAGGTTCTTCCTGCTGACACCCGGGCTGGGCACTTCCGGCGTGGCCAACGCTCTCGCGGCGGCACGCGAGGCCGGCGTACGGCACGTCGTGCACCTGTCGTCGAGCAACGTGCTCGGCCACCCGATGCCGATGATGGGCCGGTGGCACCACGAGCGCGAGGAACTCGTGCGGGCGTCGGGGATCCCGTTCACGATCCTGCGGCCGGGCGGGTTCATGCTGAACGCGTTGGAGTGGCGGGAATCCGTCCGAGAGGGCTACGTGCTGGACGCCTTGGGGCCCGGCCGGTTCGCGCCGATCGACACGGCGGACATAGCGGCGGCGGCGGCTCGGGTGCTGACCTCGGACGGGCACGAGGGCGCCGCGTATGTGCTGGACGGTGGCGAGCTGATGACGGTGGCGGAGCAGGTGGCGGTTCTGTCCAGGGCGCTGGGGCGCTCGATCGAAGTGCGGGAGCCTACTTCGCCGGAGGAGATCGTGCGGTCGCGTTTCCCCGCGGGCGCGCCGCCGGCCCTCGCCGAGGCGTTGCTGGAGACCGCCGCGCTCATGCGCGCCGACGTCGAAGGTTCGCGCACCGACACGGTTTCGCGGCTGCTGGGGCGTGAGCCGCGGACGTTCGCCGCGTGGTGTGAGCGCAATGCGGCGGCGTTCGGTTGAGAGCCGCCCCCGCGCCGGAAAGTGTCGGTGGTGGTGCGTAGCGTGGACGCCGGAACCGAACGGGGGTCGAGTGAAGGAACAGCTGGGGTTCGATTTCGGCGTCGAGCAGCCGCAGCGGCTCACGAAGGTGTCGCCGGCGCGGCTGAGCACGTTCGAGGATTGCCCGCGCCGCTACCGCCTGAGCTACCTGCAGCGCCCCACGCCGCAACGCACCGGCCCGTGGGCGCACAGCACGCTGGGCGCGGTGGTGCACAACGCGTTGCGGGCGTTGTTCGACCTGCCCGCCGCCAAGCGCACCGCGCAGCGCGCGATGGCGCTCGTGGGCGAGTACTGGAAGGACGCGGGGTTCGAGGACGCCGAGCAAGCCGCGCGCTACCGGGCGCGGGCCAAGGGCTGGGTCGGGGAGTACGTGGAGGACCACGACGTCACCGAGGACCCGATCGGCCTCGAGCGCTGGGTGTCCGCGCCGGTTAGCACCACCGGTGGGCAGCCCACGATGATCATCGAGGGCCGCGCCGACCGCATCGACCGGCGCGGCGACGAGCTGGTCATCGTCGACTACAAGACCGGCCGACGCGCTCCCGACGAGTACGAGGCCCGCGCTTCGCAGGCGTTGGCCATGTACGCGGTGGCTTCTTCGCGCACACTTCGCATGCCCTGCACCAAGGTCGAGCTCCACCACCTGCCCACCGGCACGATCGCCGCGGCCGAACACACGCCCGACTCGCTCCGCCGCCAACTCCAACGCGCAGAAGAAACCGCGGGCGACTTACGCCTGGCCACGGATACCCTCGACGCAGGCGCCGACGGCGACGCCCTGTTCCCCGCCCGCCCCGACCGCCGCTGCTCCTGGTGCGACTTCCGCCCGAGCTGCCCGGAAGGCCAGCAGGCCGCGCCCGCGTCCCAACCGTGGGACCTCCTGGCGCCTTGACCGCCCTCCCTTCGAGCCGACGATTGGACGGACCCCCCACCGTGGCCTCACCCGACACCGAGGAACTGACCGCCGCCCCCTTGGCCGCGGCGGACGTCGCCACTCGCGAGGGCACCCCTCCGTCGGACGCCCACGCCGAAGCTCCGCCGGCGGAGGCTGACGAGCACGGTGAGCCCTCGGAACCTGTTGCGGACGCGTCTGTCGCCGAGTCGCCGGCCGTCGACGCCGAGCCCGACCCGACCACGGCGACGCACGCGGCCGAGACGCCGGCCGAGTACGTGCCCGTCGCGGCGCCACAGCGGATCGAGGCCGTCGGCGCGGGGAAGCCGCGCGGGCGGTGGTGGCGGGGGTTCACCGGGTCGATCGCCGCGGGACTGGCCGTGCTGGCGGTGGGTGTGCTGGGTGTCGGCGCGGTCTGCCT
This sequence comes from Amycolatopsis sp. NPDC005232, assembly GCF_040607795.1. Classification (NCBI taxonomy): domain Bacteria; kingdom Bacillati; phylum Actinomycetota; class Actinomycetes; order Pseudonocardiales; family Pseudonocardiaceae; genus Amycolatopsis; species Amycolatopsis sp. NPDC005232. The sequence continues at coordinate 245,225 of NZ_JBEXHL010000009.1, forward strand.
CGCCACCGGGGCGCCGGGGCCGAGCGTGCTGTTGCTGGTGGGCCACCCCGTCGCCGCGGTGGTCGCGTTGGTGCTGCAGCGGGTCGCGGATCGGCGCTACGGCCGCGCCGCGGGGCTGGCGGGCATCGCGGTACTGTTGGTCGCGTTCGTGGCGCTCACCGTGTTCTGGTGGTCCTGACCCGGGTGCTGTCCGACGACGAAGCGGCAGAGCTGTACGACGTCCTCAACAGCTGGGGCGACTTCCCCGCGGATCACTTCTACGACGCCCTCGTCGAGCGCGCGCACAACGTCCTCGATATCGGGTGCGGCACCGGCGGCATGCTGCACCACGCCCGCGACCGAGGCCACCGAGGCCGGCTCGTCGGCCTCGATCCCGATCGCGCGGCGCTCGCCCGGGCAGGGCGGCGCACGGACGTCGAGTGGCGGGAAGGAACCGCCGCCACGCTCACCGCCGAAGCCGAGTTCGACCTCGCCACGATGACTGGCCACGCGTTCCAGTGCCTCACCACCGACGAAGACCTGCGCGACTCCCTCACCGCCATCCGTCGCGCGCTACGGCCCGGCGGACGGTTCGCGTTCGAGACGCGCCACCCGCAGGCAAAGGCTTGGGAGGACTGGACTCCCGCTCACCCGGTCACCGTCTCCCAGCCGCGTCGCCTCCGGCTGTGGCACGAGGTCGAGTCGGTCGTCGGCGGCGTTGTCACGTTCACTGAGACCGCCGCCGACCCCGAAGGCACCGTGCGGCGCGTCGACCGCGCGGCGCTGCGGTTCCTCGGCCCGGCCGAGCTGGACGAGTTCCTCGCCGCGGCGGGATTCGTCGTCGAGGAGCGGTTCGGCGACTGGGAAAGCGGCCCCCTGACGGAGCAGAGCCGCGAGATCGTCACGATCGCTAGCGCAGTGCGGCCACCACAGGACCGCGCTGCTCAAGCAGCACCGGCCCCAAAGCCGTAAGCCGCACAACCCCGCGGTACGCCCCACGGTCGACGCCGACCGTGCGGATCGTGGCGCCGTTGGATTCGTTGAGCACGGCCAAACCGCCGTTGATGGGGACGACGAGCTGGCGGGCGAAGGTGATGCCGGGGCCGCGGGTGCTGTCGAGGGTCCAGCGCGGGGTGAGGTCGTCGCGCGACAGGGCGACGGTCTTGGTGCCCGTGAACCAATACACGCCGCTGTCGGTGCGAGTGGTCTGTTCGATGCCGCGCGGCGGGTCGCCCGCCAGGTCGCTCGCGGGCAGGTCCATCGGGTACGCGGAACGCTCGTTGCCGTCCGGGCCGTAGATGACCAGGAGCTTCTGGTCGGGCAGCAGCACGGCCGTGAAGTCGCCGGACATGGCGATCACGCGGGCGCGCGAGCCGGCCAGGATGCTGCTGAAGACGACCTGCGGCTCGTCCTCGTGTTCGGCCGTGGCCTTGTAAACGGTGAGGCGGTCGTGCGGATCGCCGGGGCAGCGCTCGATCACGCCGACCTTCTCGGCGGCCGCGGCGACCGTGCCGTACGTGCAGCCTGTGCGCGGCTGTTTGTTCGGGTTGACCATGAACGGGACCTGGCCGTACTCCATGCTCTTCACGAGGTCATCGCGCCAGGTGTCGAGCAGGTGCTTGCCGGTGGTGGTCACGTGGCTGCCGTCGCTGACGAGCTGGGTGCCGAGCTCCGCGTCGCCGTTGCGCTGGGCCGTGATCTGGCCCGTGGTGGGGTCGAGCTGCGTGACCTCGCTGCAGCCCATTGCCTTGTGGTACACCGCGTTCACGCGGCCCCACGCGGTGTCCACAGTGCACAGTTGCAGGTTCTCGCGCGTGTAGTGCCAGCGGATCTGCCCGGTGAGCGGGTCGCGGCCCGCGACCTCGCCGCCGTCGGCGGTGGTCACGGTGTCGCCCTCGCCGATCGGCACGGGCGTGGCCGAGCTGGGCGCCTGCCACAGCTGCGCCATCGAACCCGGCACGGCCGTGGGCGCCGGCGGCAACGTCGGCGGCGGGGAAACGAGCGCGCGGCTCGTGTGCAGGTTGTCGCTGTTCAACGCGACAACCAGCGCCACGACCACCACGACCACGGCGACCAACGCCGCGATCACGCGGTCCCGCCCGCGGTTCCACGGCGAGCGCCGCACGCGAACGGGAGGCCCCGTCACAGTGCTCGCAGAGCTCTGCGACGGGGGCAAAACATCTTCGGTGCCGAGGGGGCGGTGTGAAACCACCCCGGAGTCCGAAGGCGGTACAAAGGCCGGAACGTCCGGTTCAGACTGGTCCGGTGCGCCGTCTTCGTGGTCGCTCACGTACCTGACTCCCGCCGTCGGCTCCGCTGGTCCCCTCAGTCTGCCGACGCAGGTGTATCAGACGTCGCGGAGGGGCGGCGACGACGGCGCCGACGTGCCGGACGCTCACCCGTTTCTCCGGTTTCGCCCGAAGCCGAGGCCGACGCGGTGGCCGCGCCGGCAGGGCCGGTCGACTCCCCACCGCCACCACCACGGGTGCGGCGACGCGAGCGCGAGCGCTCCTCACCCGAACCCGAACCCGAACCCGACGCAGCGGAGTCGGAGGAAGCAGTAGCGTCCGCCTTCTCGACCGCCTCAGCCGCATTCGCACCACCACGGGTGCGCTTGCGCGGAGCCCGCGTGCGCTTGCGCGGCGCGGCGTCGTCGTCAGAAGCAGAACCGGCGCCCCGGCCACCACGGCCACGGCGCTTGCCACCCAGGTCCTCTTCCTCCTCGGCGGCCAGCCCGGCGCGGGTCCGCTTCGCGAGCGGGAGCCGGCCGGTGGTGCCCTCCGGGATGCCGAGGTCGCTGAACAGGTGCGGCGACGACGAGTACGTCTCCACCGGCTCCGGCTTGTCCAGACCCAGCGTGTCGGAGATCAGCTTCCAGCGGGGCATCTCGTCCCAGTCGACGAGGGTGACCGCGACACCCGTGCGCCCCGCGCGGCCGGTGCGGCCGATGCGGTGCACGTAGGTCTTCTCGTCGTCGGGGCACTGGTAGTTGATGACGTGCGTGACGTCGTCGATGTCGATGCCGCGAGCCGCGACGTCGGTGGCCACCAGCACGTCGACCTTGCCCGAGCGGAACGCGCGCAGCGCCTGTTCGCGAGCGCCCTGGCCGAGGTCACCGTGCACGGCGGCGGCCGCGAAGCCGCGTTCCACCAGGTCGTCGGCCACCTTCTGCGCGGTGCGCTTGGTGCGGCTGAAGATCATGGTGAGCCCGCGGCCCTCGGACTGCAGCACCCGGGCGATGACCTCCGGCTTGTCCATCGAGTGCGCCCGGTAGACGAACTGCGTGGTGCGCTCGTGGATCGCGCTCGCGTCGTTTTCCTCGGCGCGGATGTGCGTGGGCTGACGCAGGAATGTGCGCGCCAGCGTGATGATCGGGCCCGGCATCGTGGCGGAGAACAGCATGGTCTGCCGTTCGTCCGGCACCATCCGCAGGATGCGCTCGATGTCGGGCAGGAAGCCAAGGTCGAGCATCTCGTCGGCCTCGTCGAGCACGAGCCCGCGGACCTTGCCCAGCACCAGGTGCTGCTGCTCGGCCAGGTCGAGCAGGCGGCCCGGGGTGCCGATCACGACGTCGACGCCCTTGCGCAGCGCCTCGATCTGCGGCTCGTACGGCCGCCCGCCGTAGATGGCCAGCGTGCGGATGCCGAGGTGCTTGCCGGCGCCCTTGAGGTCGTTGGCGACCTGGATGCACAGCTCGCGGGTCGGGACCACGACCAGCACCTGCGGGGTGCCGTCGCCGGGCACCTGCACGCGGTGCAGCAGCGGGACGCCGAAGCCCAGCGTCTTGCCCATGCCGGTGCGGGCCTGGCCGATGAGGTCGTCGCCCGCCATGGCCAGCGGCAGCGTGAGCGCCTGGATGGCGAACGTGCGCTCGATGCCGGCCTCGCCCAGCGCCTTCACGATCTCCGGCTTCACGCCGAACGAGGCGAAGGTGGGTGCCTCGGGCTCGACCTCGACGCCCGCCTGCAGCGGGTGCGAGGTGTCGAGCGCGGCCGGGCCGGTCTCGCTGTGCTCCAGCGCGACTGCGGGGGTGGTGGTTTCTTCGGTTGTGGACTGTTCTGCGGTCAGGGTGATCGCCTCTCTCGTGACCAGCGCGCACAGGCCGGTTGTCACTCGACACTCGACCGGGGGGTCTGGGCAGGCACCTTGAGGATCCGGCGCCGCAGCCGCCCTCCCGGGAATGCCGCTGGAGGCGTGCACGCACAATTGCAGCGAGCCCCGGCAGCCCTGGTGGCGCCGGTCGCCCGCCTGTTTCCCGCAGCCAGAAGACGTGCGGAAGCCTTGTCAATTCTTCCGCAGTGTACCTGGTCAGGAGTTTTTCAACACTACCGGGCGCGACGGCGCGGCGTGGGATCGGTCTCTTCACGGCGTCGACCACGGGTTCGGCGATACCCTCGTCGCCGTGACCGACCCGAAAGAGATCAGCGAAGGCGTCGTCGACCTGCTCGGCGTGATCGCCTATCTCGAGCTTTCCGCGTTCGACCGGATGGCCGAGGACGCCCGCACCGCGCCGACGCTCGCCGGCCGCGCCGCGCTCGCCTCCATGGCCGCGGCCGAGATCGGTCACTTCGACATGCTGTCGGCCCACCTCGCCGCCCACGGCGTGTCCGTCGACGACGCCATGCGCCCTTTCGTGGCCCAGGTCGACGCGTGGCACGCCTCGACGCGGCCAAAGTCGTGGCTGGAATCGCTGGTCAAGGCCTACGTCGGCGACGGCCTCGCGGCGGATTTGTACCGCGAGATCGCCAGCTGGCTCGACCCGGAAACGAAGGACCTGGTGCTCACCGTCCTCGCCGACACGGGTCATTCCGCGTTCGCCGAGCGCGAAGTCGCCGCGGGCATCAAGGCCGACCCGAAGGCGCGAGACAAGCTCGCTTTGTGGGGCCGCCGGCTCCTGGGCGAGGCCCTCACACAGGCCCAGTACGTGGTCGCCGAACGCGATGGCCTGGCCGAACTCATCGTCGCGGGCTCCGGCGACCTGTCGGGAATCGCCGGGTTGTTCCGGCGGTTGCAGCAGGGGCACACGAAGCGCATGCAGGCGCTCGGTCTCGGCTGAAGTGCCGGTTCACCACGCGGTGGCGCGACACCGCAGCGCTGCGGTTGGGCTAGCCTTGCCAGGCGTAACGACAACGAATTTCCAGCGGAGGTCCCACGTGGAGGTCAAGATCGGCATCAAGGACACGCCGCGCGAGCTGGTGGTGTCCAGTGGCCAGACCGCCGACGAGGTGGAGAAGCTGGTCGCCGAGGCCCTGACGGCCGGTGACGGGCTCTTCCGCCTCAACGACGAGAAGGGCCGCAAGTACATCGTCCCGTCCGACCGCATCGCGTACGTCGAGATCGCCCCCTCGGACGTCCGCAAGGTCGGCTTCGGCGTCGGCGACTGAGGCTCGCGAGTTCTGGCGGTTCTCGAGTTTTCGCGGTTAACCGAAAAGCCGCCCTGGGCTTTGGCCCGGGGCGGCTTTTTCCTGTCCTGGGGAGCTTTGGCGAGTCGCTGGGCCCCGAATCAGGCAGTCGCCGCTTCGACTTCTTCCAAGCTCGTCGGCACCGAAAACGGCGGCGTGGACGTCCCCGTGATCCGGTACCGCCCCCAGGGGTCCGGATCCGACAGCTCACCGTCGACCGAACGATCCTCCACCGCGACCGTGCAGGCCTTCTTCCGGCCGCCCACCGCCGCGGTCAGCTCGCCCGAGGCGGAAATCCGCCCGTACCAGTGGTAGTACCCGTCGATCGGCTGGAAGTGGCCGCGCAGGTCGACCTGCACAGCCATTTCCATGCCATCGACGACGAGGGTCGCAGTGCCGGCGTAACCGTCTTCGTCGCTCATGAAAGCCTCCCGAACGAAAGAACGAAACGAACTCAGCCCGCGTCGCTGTCCGCCGGGGCGTCGGTCTTGGCACGTCCGAGCTGGACGACCTTGTTCTCCTCCAGCGGCAGGTTCGGGTCGATCACCACGCCGTGCTGGCGGGTGAGCCCGTCGATGGCCGCCCAGATGATCTGCGTGAGGTACTCGACCACGGAGTCGCGGCTCATGGAGCGGCGGTCGAGCCACCACTCGCCGGTGCTCTGGACCATGCCGACGATCCCGTGCGCCCACGGTTCCGCCGCGCCGGAGTCCATGGAGAACATGCGCATGTAGTCGCCGAGCAGGGCGGTCAGCGCGGTGGCGATGACTTCCTTGTCCTCGGCGACGACGTCGGAGTCGCTCACCGTCTTCTCGTGCAGGCCGCCGCGGGCGAGGAGGCGGTAGAGGTTCGGGTGTTCCTCGATCACGGAGAAGAACGCGTCCAGCGCCATCCGGATGCGCGGCACGGGCGCGAGTTCCGCGTTGATCGCCGGGATCAGGCGCTCGAAGAGGATCTCCGTCCCGCGCTGCCCGAGCGCCACGTACAGGTCGGCCTTGTCCTCGAAGTGCCGGTACAGCACGGGTTTCGTGACGCCGGCCTCGGCCGCGACGTCCTCCATGCCCAGGTCCGGACCATGGCTGTCGAGCGCCCGCAGTGCGGCCTCCACGAACTCCGCCCGGCGTGCGATGCGGTGCTTGCGCCACCGGTCCCGCCGGGCGTCACCGGTCGCGGCTTCCCCCGGAGCCGGGTGCTTGCCGGACTGCTTGCTGGAGCGCTTGACACGTTCGATCACCCGGGTCATGCTACCAGAGGTAACTGTTACCTCAAGTTACAGTTATAGGGATGCAGCTATAGGAGAGAGGGCGAGCGATGACGCGGACGCTCAAGGAGACCGACCGGGAGAAGACCGCCGACCGGCTGCTCAAGTCTTCGGCGAACAAGTTCTACGACCCCGATGTCGACATCGACTGGGACGCACCGCTCGTCGACGGCAAGAACTACATCCTCCCCGAGCGTTCGTCGCTCTACGGCACGAAACTCTGGGACGGGCTCACCCCCGAGCAGCGCATCGAGCTCGGCAAGCACGAGGTCGCGAGCGTCGCAACCACCGGCCTGTGGTTCGAGATCCTCTTGATGCAGATGCTGCTCAAGGAGGTCTACGACGAGGACCCCACGAGCTCCCACGCGCAGTTCGCCCTCACCGAGATCGCCGACGAGTGCCGCCACTCCACGATGTTCGCCCGCATGGCCGCGCGCATCGGCTGCCCTGCCTACGGCCCGGTGCCGGCGCTGCGCCAGTTCGCGAAGCTCATGCCCACCATCTCCTACGGCCCCGCCCGCTACGGCGCGATCCTCGTGGCCGAAGAGGTGCTCGACCGCCTGCAGCGCGAGCAGATGGTGGACGAGAACGTGCAGCCGCTGGTGCGCATGGTCAACCGCATCCACGTGCTCGAAGAAGCGCGCCACGTGACCTTCGCGCGTGAAGAAGTCACGCGTGGGATGGCCAAGCTGGGCAAGCACGAGATCGCCTACCAGCAGTTCGTCATCGCGTTGATCTCGTACTTCGTCACGCGCGCGTTCATCAACCCCAACGTCTACAAGGCTGTCGGCATCCGCCCGCGCGAGGGCGTCGAAGCGGCGCTGAACAACCCGCATTGGCGCGCGACGATCGCGTGGGCCGGCGAGAAGATCATGCCGTTCCTCCAGGAGTCGGGCCTGGTCGGCTTGCCGGGCCGCTACTTCTGGAAGAAGTCCTTCCTGCTGCCGGAGGGCAAGTGACCACGCTCGAACGGCTGCGTGATCCGGCGCGCGACCATCGGTTCATGGCCGGCGACGGTGCCGCCCTGCACGTCGAGACGTCCGGTCCGGCAGACGCACCGATCACGCTCGTGCTGGTGCACGGCTGGACGCAGGACCACCGCACGTGGGACGGCGTCGTCCGGCACCTCGGACCGGCCACGCGGGTGTTGCGCTACGACCTGCGTGGCCACGGGGGATCGTCGCCGGCTCGACGGGGGGCGGCGACGATCCCGCGACTCGCGGACGACCTTGCCGAGCTGATCGCCGAACGCGTACCGAACGGACCGCTCGTGCTGGCGGGCCATTCGATGGGCGGCATGACGATCATGGCGCTCGCCGAACGTCATCCGGACCTGGTGAAGGCGCGCGTCGCCGGTGTCGCGTTCGTGGCCACGTCGTCGGGCCAGATGGACCGGATCACGCTCGGCATGCCCGGGCCGGCAGGGGCAATGTCGGCGCGGTTCGAGCGGCGGCTGGCCAAGGCGCTGGCGCACCGCAAGGGCGAACGGCTGCCGTTGAGCCCCGCGATGGTGCGGTCCGGCGCGCGGTTCCTGGTGTTCGGCGACAAACCGAAGCGCGGCGACGTGAACAGCGTCGTCGACCAGCTGCTGTGCGCGCATCCCGCGAGCCTGGGCGAGTTCCAGGACGCGATCTCCGTGCACGACTGCCGCGTGGCCTTGCGCGCGCTGCGGACCGTGCCCGCGGTGGTGCTGGCGGGGGAGAAAGACCGGCTGTGCCCGCTGCCGCACGCGAAGGTGATCGCCGACGAGCTGCCCGACGCCGAGTTCATCCGCTACCCGGGCGCCGGCCACATGCTTCCGCAGGAACGCGCGGCCGAAGTCGCCGCGCGGATCAAGATCCTGCTGGCGGCTGGGATCCTTGCTCCATAAGGGACTTCAACGCCGCGACGGTCGCGGGCACATCCTCGAACACAGGGGTGTGGCCAGTGTCCACTGTGGTCAGTTCCGCGTCAGGCAGGTGCTTCACCAGGTAGCGCGCGTCCGCCACGGACCGAGCCCGGTCGTGGACGCCGTGCAGCACCCGCACCGGACACCGGATCGACGCGAGCTCCGGCGTCAGGTCGAGATCGCGCTGGCTCGTCAGCACCTCCAGCGCGGCCTCCTGCGGCACGCGCGCGGCGTACGCGAGCAGGTCGTCACGCAGCTCCACCGGCAACGGTGAAGCGAACGACCGGTCCAGCACCGCCGCGTGCAGCTCCGGCCCCCAAGCCTGCGAAATCGTCTGAAGGATCCCGTCGACGTCACCGTGGCCCCGCATGTGCGCGCCGGTGTTCGCGAGCAGCAGCCCGGCCACCAGCTCGGGGTGTTTCGCCGTGAGCCGCAACGCGATGCAGCCACCCGTCGAATGCCCCACGAGCAGTACCGGCCGGTCGATCCGCGAAGCGATCCGCTCGGCCACGTCCTCGATCCGCCACGGCCCGGGCGCCGACATCCAGTCCACGGCGTGCACGACGCCCGGCCACGCTCGCGCCAGCGGACCGAAGACCGCCGGGCTGCAGAGCGTGCCGGGGACGGCCACCACGAGCGGGGCCAAGCGCGTCAGCCGTCCTTGAGCGGGAAGCCACCGCCGATGCCGCGCCACGCGAGGTTGGCCGTGAGCGCCACGGCTTCCTCCTGGGACATCGACTGGTTGTGCTGCAGCCAGTAGCGCGCCGAGACCTGCGACATGCCCACCAGGCCCACGGCGAGCAGCCGGGCCTTGTCCTCGTCCAGGCCGGCGTCGGCGGTGATGCTCTCGGTGATGGCCTCGACGCTGGCGGACACCGCGCGGTCCACGGCCTCCTGCACGGCCGGCTCGCCGCGCAGGTCGCTCTCGAAGACCATCCGGAACGCGCCGGCGTCTTCACTCACGAAGTCGAAGAAGGCACCGACCGTGGCCGGCACGCGCTGGCGGTTGTCGCTCGTCGAGTCGAGCGCCCCCTTCACGCGGCTCACCAGGTCGTCGACGTGGCTTTCGAGCAGCGCGATGTAGAGGTCCAGCTTGCCGGGGAAGTGCTGGTACAGCACGGGCTTGCTGACGCCCGCCTCCTCGGCGATCTCGTCCATGGCCGCGGCGTGATAGCCGTTTTCGGCGAAGACGCGTTGCGCGGCCGTCAGCAGCTGGGCGCGGCGTTCGGTCCTGGGCAGCCGAACGCCTCGTTGCTGCAGTCGCGCCATTTCCGTCATTCTTCCTCCCGTCCACGGCTTCGCCGGGCAGTAGCACCGCCGCGTGAAGCGGGTTTGAGATTACTCGCGGGTACGCCCGGAACGCCAAGTGTCGGGCATCCTGAGGTGGTGACCACATCCACGACGCGCCCGGCGACCGCGACGGCGGTGCGCCCGGCTGTGACCCACGTGCCGCTGTCCACGGCGCCGTTGCCGGCGCTCGAGCCGGTGCTGCCGCCCTGGCCTGGCGTTGTCGAGGACGTGGGCGGTGTTTCGCTGAACGTACGCCGCACCCCTGGACCCGAAGGTACCGTCGCCGTCTACGTGCACGGGCTCGGCGGGTCGTCCAGCAATTGGACCGACCTCGCCGCGCTGCTCGCGCCCACCGCGAGCGGCCGCGCGATCGACCTGCCGGGCTTCGGCTTTTCAGAGCCCGCCCCCGGCTTCGACTTCAGTCTCGACGAGCACGCCGAGGTCGTCGCGCGCTACATCGAGGGCCTCGACGCGGGGCCGGTGCACCTGGTCGGCAACTCGATGGGTGGCGCGGTCGTGCTGCTCGTGGCCGCGGCGCGCCCCGAGCTGGTCCGCACGCTCACGCTGATCTCGCCGGCGATGCCCGACCGCCGCCCGGACCCGCGACGGCTGTCGGACCCGCTGATGGCGCTGGCGTACCTGCCGGTGGTGGGCGCGCGCGTGCGCCGCCGGCTGGCCTCGGCGACGGCCCGCGAACGCGCGGCGCAGGTCATCAAGCTGTGCTTCTACGACCTGGCGAAGTTCCCCGAACGCCGGCTCGACGAGCTGACCGAGGAGCACGGCGCCCGCGCGGCGCTGGCCTGGGCCGCGCCCGCGATGGCGCGCAGCACGTTCGGCATCTTCCGGCGTTGGAGCGCCGTCGGCGACGCGTCGCTGTGGTCCGTCGCGGCGCGGGTGAGCATTCCCACACTCGTCGTCTGGGGCCTTCACGACCGGGTGATCTCCGTGCGGCGCGCGCCCCGCACCGCGCGGCTGCTCCGACACGCCCGGCTGCTGGTCCTTCCCCGAACCGGGCACGTGGCTCAGATGGAACGCCCGAATGTCGTAGCGCGGGCGGTTCTGGGGTTGTGGGAGGCCGCCGAAAAGGGCATCTGGTAGTCCGAACGAGTGACAGATCATCTCTCGGTCATCAGCCAGTCGCCGAGAGCAGCACCGTTCGGATATGGCACCCTGGGGCGGTGGACCGGCCGAAGGACGCACGAGGAGACGACCGGCGAGCCTCGTACGCCGGTTCAGCCAGGCGTGCGACGTCGGCCTCGTCAAAGAATTCGTCGAGTAGTTCGTCAACCAGCTCCAGGAACTCACCGCTCACGGACACGGGCTCCCCGCGCGTCGGCCAGTTCCGGCCGTCGAAGCCGCCCGCCCAGCGCGTGGGCGAGGACCGCTACCGCCCCGGCTCCCGGCGCACCAGCGCGGAGCCGCTGAAGGCGTCGTGGCAGCCGAAGGGTGACGAGGAGAAGCCCGCAGCCCGCAGGCCGGCTGCGAAGAAGCGCGGCGTCGGCGGGTTCGTGAAGACCTACGGCTGGCGCGTGTACGCGCTGCCGATCCTGGTCGTCATCACCGCGCTCGTCGTGGTGAACACGGCCACCAGCCCGGCCGAGCCCGGTTCGACCACTACCGCGGGCACCGGCGAATCGGCGGTGGGCGACGCGGCGGCCGGCGCGATCGACGGCGGCCAGGCCATCCCCGAGAACCCCGCCAAGCCGGCGGACGTGAACGTGCCGACGGCCGAGCTGCCCACGGGCGGCAACTACACCGAGAGCGGCAAGGGCACCTGGCACGTCGTGCCGGGCTCCGGCCCGACGGTCGGCAAGAGCGGCAAGCTCTACACCTACACCGTCGAGGTCGAAGACGGCATCGACCCGTCCAGCTACGCCGGCGACGACAGCTTCGCCACGGCCGTGCAAGGCATCCTGTCCGACCCGCGCAGCTGGACGTGGAACGGCAAGATCCGGCTGCAGCGCGTGGACGCGAGCTACCCCGACCCGAGCTTCCGCGTGAGCCTCACCACGCCGAACACCACGCACCGCGCCGACGCGTGCGGGTTCCAGATCAAGTTCGAGGCCTCCTGCTACCGCCGCAGCATGGGCCGCGTGCTCATCAACCTCGCCCGCTGGGTGCGTGGTGCGAAGGCCTACGGCGCGGACATGACGGGCTACCGGCAGTACGCCATCAACCACGAGGTGGGCCACGCGCTCGGCAACATCCACGTCGGCTGTCCCGCGACCGGCGACCCGGCGCCCGTGATGATGCAGCAGTCGTTCGGCGTCGCCGACGACTATGTGGCGATGCTCAACAACATCCCCGGCGGCGACAAGGGCAAGGTGGCCTCCGACCACCACGTCTGCGTGCCCAACGCCTGGCCGAACCCGACGCCGCCCGCGTAGAACCGGTCCCGCCGTACAAAGCAACCCTCGTCCCACGATCCGGACGCCGGGAAGCCCACCTTGCCTGTGGGCGTTGTGGATACTGGGATTGACTACGCGATCCACGCGAGTATGGAGGACCCGATGTCAGACACGGCACTGCCGCCGCTCGTTGAGCCGGCTGCGGAGCTCACGAAGGAAGAGGTGGCCCGGTACAGCCGCCACCTCATCATCCCGGACGTCGGGGTGACCGGGCAGAAGCGGCTGAAGAACGCGAAGGTCCTGGTCATCGGTGCCGGCGGCCTCGGCAGCCCCGCGCTGCTGTACCTCGCCGCGGCGGGTGTCGGCACGCTCGGCATCATCGACTTCGACGTGGTCGACGAGTCGAACCTGCAGCGCCAGGTCATCCACGGGGTGTCCGACGTGGGCAAGCTCAAGGCCGCGTCGGCGCAGGAGTCGATCGCCGAGATCAACCCGCTGGTCAAGGTGTACCTGCACGTCGAGCGGCTGGAGTCGGCGAACGCGCTCGAGATCTTCGAGCAGTACGACCTGATCCTCGACGGCACCGACAACTTCGCCACGCGCTACCTGGTCAACGACGCCGCCGTGCTGCTGGGCAAGCCGTACGTGTGGGGCTCGATCTTCCGCTTCGAAGGCCAGGTCAGCGTCTTCTGGGAAGACGCGCCCAACGGCAAGGGCCTGAACTACCGCGACCTCTACCCGGAGCCGCCGCCTCCGGGCATGGTCCCCTCGTGCGCCGAGGGCGGTGTGCTGGGCGTGCTGTGCGCGTCCATCGGCTCGATCATGGTGACCGAGGCGATCAAGCTCATCACCGGCATCGGTGAGCCCCTGCTCGGGCGGCTCATCAGCTACGACGCGCTGGAGATGAAGTACCGCGAGGTCAAGATCCGCAAGGATCCGGAGACCCCGAAGATCACCGAGCTGATCGACTACGAAGCCTTCTGCGGTGTGGTGTCCGACGAGGCCGCGCAGGCCGCTTCGGGCAGCACGATCACGCCGGCGGAGCTCAAGGCCAAGTTCGACAACGGCGACGACTTCGCCCTCATCGACGTCCGCGAGCCCGGCGAGTACGAGATCGTGAACATCAAGGGCGCGACGCTGATCCCGAAGGACCGCATCCTCTCGGGCGAGGCGCTGGCCGAGCTGCCGCAGGACAAGCCGATCGTGCTGCACTGCAAGTCGGGTGCGCGTTCGGCGGAGGCGCTGGCCGCTCTGCACGCGGCCGGGTTCAAGGACGCCACGCACCTCGGTGGCGGCATCCTGTCCTGGGCCAAGCAGATCGACCCGAGCCTGCCCACCTACTGACGGTTTCCACCCACGATGGCCTTCCCGGTTCGCCGGGGAGGCCATCGTGGCGTTTTGGGCGCGTGGCGCCGGGTGTGTCTGAAATATGAAAGCGGTCCGTGACCAGCGCGTCTTCTCGTTCGTGGCGCGCACAGGCGGGTACCTTCGGTTCTCGTGCGGTCCACTCTCGAACGGCCACCCGAGCGGGTGTGCGCGGCCTTCGGCGGCGACATCGGCCTCGTTTCGGCGTTGCCGGACTCGACGGCCTGGCGCTGCGGCGAGCTGGTGCTGAAGCCGGTTTCCGATCGCTCGCGCACGCTGTGGACCGCCCGCGCGCTGGAGCACGCCGACGACCCGGGCCTGCGGATCGCGAAGCCGGTGCGCGCGAGCGACGGCCGCTGGATCGTCGGCGACTGGTCGGCTTGGCGCTACGTCTCGGGCACGGCCGAGAACCACGTCGACGGCGCCATGCTCGCCGCCGTGAAGCTCCACCGCGCCACGGCCGACCTGCCGCGGCCCGATTTCCTGTCCGCGCGCGACGACCTCGACGCGGTGGCCGACCGCATTGCGTGGGAAGAGCTCGACCGTCCGCTCGACGAGGCCAAGGGCGGCCGCTGGTTCGAGGTGCTCGCGCCGTCTCGCCGGCCGATCAAGCTGCCGTTGCAGGTCGCGCACGGCGAGCTGCTCGCGGGCGTGCTCTTCGACGGTGACGCGGCGCCCGGCATCGTCGACTTCGTGCCGTATTACCGGCCGGGCGAGTGGGGCGCGGCGATCGTGGCCGTCGATGCCCTGGCGTGGGGCGGCGCCACCGGCGAGCTGCTCGACCGCTGGGCTCACCTGCCGGAGTGGCCGCAGCTGCTGCTTCGCGCGGTGCTGTTCCGCTTGGCGGCCAACGCGTTGAACCCGCGTTCGACGGGCGCGGCGCTCGACGGTCTGCGCGCGGCGGCGCGTGAGGTCAGCGCGATCCTCTGAGTTTTTCCGACCTCACCGTGAGGTCGCGGAAAGTGGCGAGTGATGTCAACTGCCTGAAACAATCAGGCATCTCCAGGTAACACGGCGTGCTTAGCGTCGGGGCCATCGCCGACCCCGAGGAGCGCCCGTGCCGCACGTCGACACGCATTGCCCCTACTGCGCACTGCAGTGCGGGATGCGCTTGGCCGGCACGCGCGTCACTCCGCGCGACTTCCCGGTCAACGCGGGTGGCCTGTGCCAGAAGGGCTGGACGTCCGGGGAGCTCCTGCGTTCCGGCGATCGGCTGACCACACCGCTGGTCCGGCGTGACGGTGAGCTGACGCCGGTGAGCTGGGCCGAGGCGCTGGACCTCGTGGCGGCGAAGCTGGGTGAGCTGCGGTCGTCGCACGGGCCCGACTCCGTCGCGGTGTTCGGCGGCGGTGGGCTGACCAACGAAAAGGCTTACCTGCTGGGGAAGTTCGCGCGGGTCGCGCTGGGGACGTCGCAGATCGACTACAACGGCCGGTTCTGCATGTCGTCTGCCGCGGCGGCGGGGCTGAAGGCGTTCGGGGCCGATCGCGGGTTGCCGTTCCCCGTCACGGATCTGGCCGAAGCGGACGTGGTGCTGCTGGCCGGGGCGAACCCGGCGGAGACGATGCCGCCGTTCGTGCAGCACCTGCGAGGTGCCGAGCTGATCGTGATCGACCCGCGGCGCACGCCGACGGCCGAGCTCGCGACCCTGCACCTCGCGCCGGCACCGGGGACGGATCTGGCTTTGGCGTTGGGAATCCTGCACGCGGTGGTCGCCGAGGGGCAGCTCGACAAGTCCTATGTGGATCTTCGGACGGCCGGGTTCGACGAGGCCTGGCGCCTCGCCGCTGCGTGGTGGCCGGAGCGGGCCGAGCGCGTGACCGGGGTTGCGGCGGCCGATCAACGCCGAGCTGCCGAGATGTTGGGTGAGGCGCACAACGCGTACGTGCTGACTGCGCGGGGCACCGAGCAGCACGCGACAGGGACGGCGAACGTCAGCGGGTGGATCAACCTGGCACTGGCGTTGGGGCTGCCCGGTCGCGTCGGGTCCGGGTTCGGCTGCCTCACCGGTCAGGGCAACGGCCAGGGCGGGCGCGAGCACGGGCAGAAGGCTGACCAGCTGCCGGGGTACCGGAAGATCGACGACCCGGCCGCGCGCGAGCACGTCGCCGGAGTGTGGGGTGTCACGCCGGAAAGCCTGCCGGGTCCGGGGCGTTCGGCGACGGAGTTGCTCGAGGCGCTGGGGCAGGAGGGCGGGCCGAAGGCGTTGCTGGTGTTCGGCAGCAACGTCGTGGTGTCGGCGCCGCGGTCGCGCCGCGTCCAAGATCGACTGTCCGCTTTGGACCTCCTCGTGGTCGCCGACTTCGTGCTGTCGGAGACGGCCGAGCGCGCTGACGTCGTGCTGCCCGTGACGCAGTGGGCCGAGGAAGACGGCACGCTCACCAACCTCGAAGGCCGGATCCTGCTGCGCCGCAAGGCCGTCGACGCGCCGGTGGGCGTCCGGTCCGACCTCGACGTGCTGCGGGAGCTCGCGACCCGGCTCGGCCAGCCCGCCGAGCGGTTCCCGGTGGACGCCCCGGCTGTCTTCGAGGAGCTGCGTGCGGCGTCCAAGGGCGGCACGGCGGACTACTCCGGCGTCACCTATGACCGGCTGCGCTCCGGTGAGGCGTTGCACTGGCCGGTGCCTTCCGCGGAGCACCCCGGAACCCCGCGGATGTTCCTCGATCGCTTCGCTCACCCGGACGGCCGGGCTCGGTTCGCCGCCGTCGACCACACCGGGCCCGCGGAGCTTCCCGACGCCGAGTTTCCCTTGCAGGCCACCACGGGCCGGGTGCTCCAGCATTACCAGTCCGGCGCCCAGACGCGCCGGATCCCGGAGCTGGTGGACGTCGTGCCCGAGGTGTTCGTGGAGGTCCACCCCGACACCGCCGCCCGCGCGGGCCTCGCCGAGGGGGAGCGGGCGCTGGTCCGTTCGCGACGCGGGGAGACGGTCGCCCGGGTGCGGTGCGTCGCCTCGCTGCGGCCCGACCTGGTGTTCCTGCCGTTCCACTTTCCGGGCGAGGGGCGCGCGAACCTCCTGACGAACCCGGCGCTCGACCCGGTGAGCCGCATGCCGGAGTTCAAGGTGTGCGCGGTCGCACTGTCCAGAGTGGATGCCGGGGTGGACGCATGAGCGCCCGGCACGTGGTCGTGGCCGGCTACGGCATGGCCGGCGCCCGGCTGGCCGACGAGCTCCGGCGCCGGGACCCGTCGGCGGAGCGGGTACGGCTGACGATCGTCGGTGCAGAGCCGCATCCCGCGTACAACCGGGTGCTGCTGTCGTCCGTGCTCGCGGGCGGGCTGAGCGCGGCGACGGTGCGGCTGCACGACGAGCACTGGGCGGCTCGGGCCTGCGTCGACCTGCGGCTGGCCACGTCCGTGACCGGGGTCGACCGCGCGAACCGTCGGGTGGAGACCACCGACGGCCCGCTGGAGTACGACGCGCTCGTGCTCGCCACCGGCGCCACGCCGTGGCTCCCGCCGGTCGAAGGGCTAGAGCCGGGGCCGGGCGTCGCGATGTTCCGGACCCTCGACGACTGCACCCGAATCCTCGACGCCGCCCGGCCCGGTGCTCCCGTCGTGGTGCTCGGCGGCGGGCTGCTCGGCCTCGAAGCCGCACGGGGCCTGGCCGGGCGGGGCGCGAACGTGACCGTGGTGCACCCGCACGGCCACCCGATGGAACGCCAGCTCGACGCCGGTGCCGGCCGCGTGCTCGCGCGGCGGCTCGCCGAGCTGGGCGTGACCTTCCGCTTCGACGCGACGGCCGCGCGCCACCTGCCCGGCGACGGCGTGAAGCTCGACGACGGCAGTTTCGTCCCGGCCGACCTCGTGGTGGTCGCCGCCGGTGTCCGCCCGGACACGGCGCTGGCCGAGGCCGCCGGGCTCGCGGTGGACCGCGGCGTGCTCGTCGACGACCTGCTGCGCACCAGCGACGGCCGCATTCACGCTCTCGGTGACTGCGCGCGCCACGCACACGCACCGGCCGGGCTCGTGCAACCCGCGTGGGAGCAGGCGGCCGTGCTCGCGGACCTCCTCACCGGCGCCGACACCGCGGCGCGCTACCGAGGCACGAGCGTGGTCACGCGGCTGAAGGCTCGAGGTGTCGACTTGACCGCGCTCGGCGAGACGCACGCGAGTGACGACGCCGACGTGCTCACGATCGACGACCCTTCCGGCGGCCGCTACGGCAAGCTCGTGGTCCGCGACAACCGCGTGACCGGCGCGATCCTGCTCGGCCTGCCCGACGCCGCGGCCACCGTCACGCAGTTCCACGACCGCGGCATCCCGCTGCCCGAAGACCGGCTCGCCGTGCTGCTCGGCCGCGCGCTGCCCGCGGGCGCGCCGGCCGCCGCGAGCCCCGCCGACCTGCCGGCGTCGGCGCTGATCTGCCGGTGCAACGCCGTGACCAAGGGCCGGCTCGTCGACGCGTGGCGCGGAGGCGCCACCGACGTCGCCGCGCTCGCCCGCACCACCCGCGCCACCACCGGCTGCGGCGGCTGCCACGACACCGTGTCGGCCGTCGCGGGCTGGTTGGCGGCGCAGTGAGCACCCGACTCTCTCTTGCCAAGGAGGACGCCGTGAAGAATCGCTGGATCGAGCACTGGACACCCGAGGACGAGACCTTCTGGGAGACGACCGGGAAGCGGATCGCCCGCCGCAACCTGTGGTTCTCCGTGTTCGCCGAACACATCGGTTTCTCGATCTGGACACTGTGGTCGGTTGTCGTGCTGTTCATGGGCCCCGCGTACGGATTCTCGGCGGCGGACAAGTTCCTGCTGGTGTCCACGCCGACGCTCGTGGGCGCGATCATGCGGCTGCCTTACACGTTCGCGGTGGCGAAGTTCGGCGGTCGCAATTGGACGATCTTCAGCGCGGCATTGCTGCTGGTGCCGACGGTGCTGACGGCGATCGTGCTGCACCCCGGAACGTCGCTCGGCACGTTCGTGCTGATGGCCGCGCTGGGCGGCGTCGGCGGCGGGAACTTCGCGTCGTCGATGACGAACATCAACACGTTCTACCCGGAGCGGTACAAGGGCTGGGCGCTCGGCCTCAACGCAGGCGGCGGAAACTTGGGTGTCGCCGTGATCCAGCTGGTCGGCTTGCTGGTGATCGGCACAGTGGGTGCGACCGCGCCGCGGCTGGTGCTGTTCATCTACCTGCCGCTGATCGTGATCGCGGCTTTGTGCGCGGCGCTGTTCATGGACAACCTCGCCACGGTCCGCGGTGACACCAAAGCCATGCGTGAGGTCGTCCGATATGGACACACGTGGGTGATGTCGCTGCTGTACGTCGGCACGTTCGGGTCGTTCATCGGCTACAGCTTCGCGTTCGGGCTGGTGCTGCAGAACCAGTTCGGCCGCACGCCGTTGCAGGCGGCGGCGGTGACGTTCCTCGGGCCGCTTCTCGGTTCGCTGGCACGGCCGCTGGGTGGCCGGCTGTCCGACCGGCTCGGCGGCGGCCGGGTCACGTTCGCGACGTTCGGCTTGATGGCGCTCGCCACGGTGGTGCTGGTGCTGGCTTCGTCGGCGAACTCGCTGGGGTTGTTCACGGTCGCGTTCATCGTCCTCTTCGTCCTGACGGGCATCGGCAACGGTTCGACGTACAAGATGATCCCCGCGATCTTCCAGGTGAAGGCGCGCGCGGCCATCGACCTCGGTGGTGACGAGGCCGCGGAACTGCTCAAGGCCCGTCGCCTGTCGGGTGCGTTGATCGGGCTCGCGGGGGCGATCGGAGCGTTGGGCGGGTTGTTCATCAACCTCGCGTTCCGGCAGTCGTTCGCCGACGCGCACAGCGGGATTCCGGCGTTCGTCGGCTTCCTGGTGTTCTACGCGGTGTGCGTGGGCGTGACGTGGGTGGTGTACCTGCGCAAACCCGCGGTGCGGACGCAGGTCGTGCTGGCCGGGGCGGAGGTCTGATGAGGACACTCGTGGTGGCCGGGCACGGCATGGTCGCGCACCGGCTCGTGGAGGCGCTGCGCGCGGCGGACACGGCCGGCGAGTGGCGGGTCGTGGTGCTGGCGGAAGAGAACCGGCCCGCGTACGACCGGGTGGCACTGACGTCTTATGTGGACACGTGGGATCCGGCCGCGCTGGCCCTGCCGGGTGCGGACTACGCGGACGATTCCCTTGTGGATCTTCGCCTCGGTGACGCCGTGGTGGCGGTGGACCGGGAAGCTCGCACGGTGACGACCTCGGCCGGTCGCGTGCAGGAGTACGACGCTCTGGTGCTGGCCACGGGCTCGCGGCCGTTCGTGCCGCCGGTGCCGGGGCGAGAGCTGCCGGGTGTGTTCGTTTACCGGACGATCGACGACCTGGATGCCATCCGGGTGGCTGCCTCGAAGCCGGGCCGTGGGCGACGGTCCGCGGTGGTGATCGGCGGCGGGCTGCTCGGACTGGAGGCCGCGAAGGCGTTGCGGGACATGGGCTTGTCGCCGCACGTCGTGGAGATGGCGCCTCGGTTGATGCCGTTGCAGGTCGACGAGGGTGGTGGCGCGCTGCTGCGGCGGCTCATCCAGCAGCTCGACGTGACTGTCCACACGGGAACCTCGACGGACGCCCTCGAGGCTGACGGGTCAAGGCTGTTGGCCAAGCTCGGCAACGGTACGGAGCTGGACGTCGACCTCGTGGTGTTCTCCGCGGGTGTCCGCCCACGCGACGACTTGGCGCGTGAGTGTGGCCTGGCCGTGGGCGAACGCGGTGGGGTGCTGGTCGACGCCGAGTGCCGCACCAGCGATCCGGCCGTGTTCGCGATCGGTGAGTGCGCGGCCGTCGAGGGACGGGTGTACGGGATCGTCGCCCCGGGGTACGCGATGGCGGAGGTCGTCGCGGCGCGGCTCACCGGGGGAGCGGCGTCGTTCCCGGAGCCGGACACGGCCACGAAGCTGAAGCTGATGGGTGTCGACGTCGCCAGCTTCGGCGACGCGCACGCGGCAACCGAGGGCGCGCTGGAAGTCGCGGTGAACGACGCCGTGGCCGGGACGTACAAGAAGCTCGTGGTCACCGACGACGGCCGGACGCTGCTCGGCGGCGTGCTCGTGGGCGACGCGGCCGAGTACCACACGCTGCGGGCGCTGGTCGGCCGTCCGTTGCCCGCGGAGCCGGGTGCGCTGCTCGCCCCGGCCGGTGGCGGCGCGGCGGTCGGAGTGGAGGCGTTGCCGGACGAGGCGCAGATCTGTTCGTGCAACGGTGTTTCCAAGGGTGCGCTGACGCGGGCCATCCACGAGGACGGCTGCGACTCGGTCGGCAAGCTCAAGGCGTGCACGCGAGCGGGCACGTCGTGCGGCTCGTGTGTGCCGATGTTGGCGAAGTTGCTGAACGCGTGCGGAGTCGAACAGTCGACGGCGCTTTGCGAACATTTCGCGCAGTCGCGGGCGGAGCTGTTCGAGATCGTGCGGGCCACGCGCATCACCACGTTCAGCGAGCTGGTCAGCCGCTACGGCACGGGTTCGGGCTGCGCGGTGTGCAAGCCGGCCGTCGCGTCGATCCTGGCGACGCTCGGCAACGGCCACATCCTCGGCGGTGAACAAGCGACGCTGCAGGACACGAACGACAAGTTCCTCGCCAACCTGCAGCGCAACGGCAGCTACTCCGTGGTCCCGCGCATCCCCGGTGGCGAGATCACGCCGGAGAAGCTGATGGTGATCGCGCAGGTCGCGAAGGACTTCGGGCTGTACACGAAGATCACCGGTGGCCAGCGGATCGACCTGCTGGGCGCGACGGTGGACCAGCTGCCGGAGATCTGGCGGCGGCTGGTGGACGCGGGGTTCGAGTCCGGGCACGCGTACGGCAAGGCGCTGCGGACGGTGAAGTCGTGTGTCGGGTCGACCTGGTGCCGCTACGGCGTGCAGGACAGCGTCGGCCTCGCGATCGAGCTGGAACTGCGCTACCGCGGGTTGCGTTCGCCGCACAAGATCAAGTCCGGCGTCTCCGGCTGCGCGCGGGAATGCGCGGAGGCGCGCGGCAAGGACTTCGGTGTGATCGCGACCGAGCACGGCTGGAACCTCTACCTGGGCGGCAACGGCGGCGCCACTCCGCGCCACGCGCAGCTGTTCTTGTCCGATGTGGACACCCCGACGTTGATCCGCACGATCGACCGGTTCCTCATGTTCTACATCCGCACAGCCGACCGGCTGCAGCGCACGGCACCGTGGCTGGAGGAGCTCGACGGCGGCCTGGAGCACCTGCGCGCGGTGATCGTGGACGACAGCCTCGACATCTGCGAGGACCTCGACGCCGCGATGGCCAAGCACGTCACGGACTACGAAGACGAGTGGCGGGGCGTGCTGGAGGATCCGGAGAAGCTGGCGCGGTTCAGCTCGTTCGTGAACGCGCCGGGCACGCCGGACCCGTCGATCTCATTCCGGCCGGAGCGCCTCCAACGGGTTCCGGTACTGCTGGGCGTTCCGGAGGTGCGGCGATGACGACATCGATCGAACGGACCTGGACGGCGGTGTGCGCGGTCTCGCGGGTGGGTGACTGCTCCGGCGTGGCGGCGCTGGTGGAGGGCGAGCAGGTGGCCGTGTTCCACGTCGGCTCGCAGTGGTTCGCTCTGTCCAACTGGGATCCGTGCAGTGCAGCGGCGGTGCTGTCGCGCGGGATCGTGGGCGACGCCGGGGGTGAGCCCGTGGTCACGTCCCCGGTCTACAAGGAACGGTTCTCGCTCCACACCGGACAGTGTCTGGACGCGCCGGGTGTTTCCGTGCCGGTCTATCGCGTGCGCGTGCGGGAAGGGATCGTCGAGGTGGGCTCCCCGTGACGGACGTGCTCCCGCTGGCCGGTTTCGTCGCCGGCATCACCGCGGCGCGCCGGGCGGACGAGCTCGGCGCGCTGCTGGTGCGCAAGGGGGCTGCCGTTCGGTACGGCCCGGCCATCCGGATCGTCCCGCTAGCCGACGACACGGAGCTGCACGCGGCCACCGTGCGGCTGCTGGGGTCCACCGTGGATGTAGTGGTCGCCACCACCGGAATCGGCTTCCGCGGCTGGGTGGAGGCCGCCGAGGGCTGGGACCTCGGCGACGCGCTGCTGGCCCACCTCGCCCGCGCCCGCCTCGTCGCCCGTGGCCCGAAAGCCACGGGCGCTCTGCGGGCCGCGGGCTTGTCGGAGGACTATTCCCCACCGTCGGAAAGCAACGCGGGTGTGCTGCAGCACCTGCTGGCGTCCGGTGTGGACGGTTTGACGATCGCCGTCCAGCTCCACGGCGAGCCCCTGCCGTTCTTCACCGAGGCCCTGCGCGCGGCGGGTGCGTCGGTGATCGAGATCCCCGTTTACCGCTGGGTCGGCCCGGCCGACCCGGGCCCGCTCGACCGCCTGGTGGACGCCGTGCTCGACGGCACCGTCGACGCCCTGCCCTTCACGTCCGCGCCGGCCGCCGCGTCGACGCTCGCCCTGGCCCGCCGCACCGGCCGCCTGCCGGCTTTGGTCGACGCCCTGACGTCGCGCGTGGTCGTCGCCTGCGTCGGCCCCATCACGGCCGCACCCCTTGCGGCGCTGGGCATCCCCACCGTCCAGCCCGCTCGCTCCCGCCTCGGCGCCCTCGCCCGCATCGTCGCGGATGCGCTCCTGGTCCGCACCCCGTGCCTCTCCGTCGCCGGCCACGCGCTGGAACTGCGCGGCCACGCCGTCCTCCTCGACGGCGACTGGCACGACATCGCCCCCGCCCCCATGGCCTTGCTCCGCGCCCTGGCCCACTCACCCGGCCGCGTCGTCTCCCGCCGCGAGCTCACCACCTCCCTCCCGGGCGGGGGCGAGGAACACGCGGTGGAGACGGCGATCGGCCGCCTGCGCACCGCCCTCGGCGGCCCGGCTGTGATCCAGACCGTGGTGAAACGCGGCTACCGGCTGGCCGTCGACCGGTGAGGCCGCGCGGATACTGGAGCCATGCCGCAGCCGCACGAGACCGCGATCGCCCACCTGGCAACCCTCGCGACCGGTGGGCCCGCGGACCCGTCGTGGCGAGTGACCCTGCACTTCCACCCGGATCGGCTGGTCGCCGGGACACCGATTCTGGAACTGCTGGCTCGTGACGGGGTGTACCGGTCGCAGTTCGAGACCGGCACGGGCAATGGGGGCCTCACCGCGCACCCCGGCGGCGCCCGCTGGCTCTGGGAGAGCCGGATCTTCGCCGGGTCCTACGACGACGCACCGCCGGCGCAGCGGCCGAAGTACGGTTCGCTGAACTTCCGCCGACGCCGGATCGGTGGCTCACCGCGTTTCGGTTCGGCCCACCTGCGACTGGCCGGGCCGGTTCTGGCTCGCACCACGTTCTGCTACCCCGACAGCTTCTTCGAACCCCGGAGATTCGGCGTCGCGTCGAGCCTGTCGGCGCTGATCGCGGCAGCACTGGCGGACGACCCGGATCCGCTCGACGACTACGTCGAAGCGCACGTCCACGGTGTGCTCGATCTTCACGCCGACGTCGAAGCTGTGGTGCTGGACCCCTGCTACCGCGGCACTCCGATCGAGGCCGCTGCCGCCCGGTTGCCGTGCGCCGTCGAATGGCACGGCGGCTTTGTCCTGGCTACGAGCGAACTGCGTCGGCATCCGGAGTACCGAGGCTCGGAGTTCGTGCGGCTCGGGGAATCGCTGGCCCGCGACGGCCGCCTCGATCCCTGTGTTCTCGGCGACGCGTCGCGCGCCGGCCGGCACGACGAGCAGGCGCTCAAGCGGGTCTGGCACTACGTGGCGAGGTTCGGCTCCGCTGAGCTTCGAGGATGAGCACGCACCGGACTGTCCGAAAAGGACGAAACCTGGTCAGGCGCGGCTACCGGCCGGCCGTCGACCGGTGAAGTCCGGCAGTACCAGCGCACTGTGCTCCGGCCGGCCAGGGCCGACGGGCAGCGTCGTGAGTTCGCGCAGGCCGGCGTTGCGTTCGGCGAGGGCTTCGGGCGTGGCGGGGAACATGGTGGCGTTGCCGACGGTGACGAGGGCCTGGTTTGCCTCGACGAACGGGCGCGCGGTCTGTTCGTAGGCGGCGAACGCCGCGGTGTGGTCGGCGTGCGTGGCCAATTCGCCCGCCAGCACGTAGGCGCCGACGAGCGCGGTGCTGGAACCCTGGCCCGTGAGGAACGACGGCGCGTGCGCGGCGTCGCCGACGAGGGCGACGCGGCCGGAGGACCAGCGCGGCAGGTGGATCTGGCTGACGATGTCGAAGAACAGGTCGTCGGCCGTGCGCATGGCCGCGACGAGGCGCGGGATTTCCCAGCCGTCTCCGGCGAACACCTCGGCGATGAGGTCGCGCTGCGCGGCCGGGTTGCGGAAGGCGTCGAAGGGCGGCTCGGGGCGGGTGAAGTTGAGGAAGCCGAAGATGGTGTCGCTGTCGCCCACGGCGTAGAGGGCGGCGCCGCGGCCCGGGGTGGACCAGAGGACGCCTTCGTGGGCCAGGCCGAAGTCGTTGTGCATCGTGAAGCCGGCGAAGCAGTAGCCGAGGTAGCGGTGGAACTGCTCCTCCGGGCCGAACGCCAGCGCGCGGACGCCCGAGTGCAGGCCGTCGGCGCCGATGACCAGGTCGAACGTGCGGCGCCGGCCGCTGCGGAAGGTCACGTCGACGGCGTCGCCGCGGTCGTCGAGGGCGGCGAGGCTGTCGTTGAAGAGGAACTCGACGTCGTCGCGGATGGTGCTGTAGAGCGACTCGGCGAGGTCGCCCCGGCGGACCTCCAGGTCGCGGCCCTCGACACCGCCGGCGATGGCGTCGGGGCTGAGCGACGCGACCGTGCTGCCGTCTTCGTTGAGGAAGGTGAGCCTGCGGCTGTCGACGTGGGCTTCGCGCAGCCGTGGCATCAGGCCCATGCGCTCGACCACGCCGAGGGCGGTGCCGCGGATGTCGATGGGGTAGCCGCCGCCGCGCAGGGCCTCGGCCTTCTCGACGACGGTGACGTCGAAGCCGTATTCACGCAGCCAGTAGGCCAGTGCGGGGCCGGCGATGCTGGCGCCGGAGATCAGAACGGTGGTCATGGTGTCTCCTCGATAGCTAAGTTAGGTATGCTTCTCGCGAGCGCAACGGGCCTTGGACGACTGCTGCACTCGAGGCAACTATATAGCTAACTTAGGTATGTAAGAGGTGTGATGAGCGACACAGAAGGCCGGCTCGACCCGTTGACGGTGCTGCCGCGCCTGATGCAGCTGAGCACGGTGCTCAACCGCAGCCACCTCGCGGAACGCGCCATGGAGCAGGCCGGCCTCGCTCTCGACCGGCCGGCGCTCACCGTGATCATCACCCTGCAGATGGCGGGCAAGCCGCTGCGCGTCGGCGAGATCGCCACGCGCATGCAGGTCGTCGGCCCGCACGTCACGCGCCACCTGAACGAGCTGGAGAAGCGTGGCCTCATCCGCCGCGTCACCGATCCCGACGACCAGCGCGCCCGGCTCATCGAGCTCACGCCGGACGGCGCAGCCGCGGCCGGGCGCTACCTGCAGACCGTCCTGAGCTGGTTCACCGAGGCCGTGGCCGACTGGTCGATCGAGGACCAGCGGACGTTCGGCACGCTGCTGAACCGGTTCGTCGACGACCTGACGGCCCGGCTGTCCGAAGTGGAGTGACTAGCCCCAGGTGACGGAGAAGTCGGCGTACCCGCGAGCCGTGGCGGCCCGGGAAGCTTCTTCCTCAGCCGCATCCCGATCCGCCGCGCGAAGCGGGTCGAACGCGGTCATCGTGAAGGCCAGGCGTTTGCCCGAACCGCGGGTGCGCCAGACGCCCATCAGCTCGCCGTCCACCAGCAACGCGCCGGGGCTGCCGAGGATCTTCCACACTTCCTTCGCGCGGGCCTTGTCCGGCACCAGCGCGGCTTTGTCACGGGCCTGCGTGAACGGATCCAGCGGCGGCAGCAACCGAACCACCGACGGCGACGGCGGATTCTCCAGCGCGGCCACCTGATCCGCGGGCAGGAACGCCCGGCGACCGTCCACTTTGACCTCGACCAGATCATCAGGCCACGCAGCAGACAGGGCCGTCTTCGCCGTGCCCACGAAACCCGCCGCGTCGCCTTGGGTGGCGGGGCCGTTGGCAACGAGGTAGCCGCGCACCACGCGCGACACGGCCGCCGCGTCGGGCGAAGTGCGCATGCGGCCGCGGTCTTCCAGCGGCGCCAGCGTCGCCGGGGATTGGTCGGCTTCCAGGCGCACGCCGCCGTGGAGGGTGGCCAGGCGCATGAGCTGCTCCTGGATGTGCGTGGAGTTGCAGGGGCGGCACCAGCGGGAGTACTCGGGCGGCAGCTCGCGCGTGGCGGCGGCGCTCACCGCGCCCTTCGACATCGGCTGCGTCACGACCTTGCGGATGGCCCGCGCCGCGGTGAAGAGCACCTCTGACGCGGGTACGCCCGTCGCGCCGATTTCCTTTTTCTGCCACAGCATCCGGGCCAGGGCGTCGGCGTCGTCGAGGGGGATCAGCGACGTTACGAGCTCGCGCAGGTCTTCGCGCCGGTGGAAATGCGGAGCGCCGCGGTGGGACCAGACGAGCACCACGCGCGGATCGTCCACAAGGGACGTCGGCTCCACCGGTGTCGAAGACCGCGCCGAGAGGGCGAGCAGGGCGGTGTCACGCATGCTGTCCTGCAGACCGAGGTCGAACAGCGGCGACGCCACCGGGTCCGCGAAGTCCCGGTGCAGCCCGTGCCGCGCGACCCGGTACGCCATCACCTGCTTGCGTGACACCTCGAGCACAGCGGCCTCCTTCAGCTCAGCGCGTAGTCGAAGGTGTACGACACCGTCGGTTCGCCCATCGTGCCCTTCACCGTGCCCGACCCGGTCAGGCCGGTGAGCTCGCCCGTCGCGGAGCCGGCCACGACGTCGAACTTCGACCAGATGCCCTTCGGGTCGAATCCGCCCTCGTGCCGGACCACGAACGTGCCGCGACGGCCGTCCACGGTCGCGTCGAATCGCTCGAAGCTCGGCGACGTGGTGCCGCCGCCGTCGTAACCCTCGCCCGCGTAGTACAGCAGGTAATCGCAGATCGACTCACCTTCGATCACGCCGCTGTACTCCATCGTGGCGTGCGCGTAGGCCACGCGCGGGCCGCCTTCGCTGCCGCTGGCGAGGTGTTCGTCCCAGTTCTTCATGCTGAACGTGTTCATGGGACCACTCAACCGCCCATACCTGTCAGCTTGTGTCAGGATTTTCGGTCATACTCGATTCATGCGCGCGTCCCGGCTGCTCACGGTGCTGCTCCTGCTGCAGAACCGTGGCCGGATGACGGCCGAGGAGCTGGCCGCCGAGCTGGAGGTCTCCGTCCGGACGGTCTACCGCGACATCGACGCGCTGTCGGCTTCCGGCGTGCCCGTCTACGCCGACCGCGGCCGCACCGGCGGCTACCAGCTGGTCGACGGCTACCGCACGCGGCTGACCGGGCTCACCGAGGAGGAGGCGCAGTCGCTTTCGCTGGCCGGCCTGCCCGTGGCCGCGGCGGAGCTGGGCCTCGGCACGGTGCTGGCGGCGGCGCAGCTCAAGCTGTATGCCGCGTTGCCGAAGGAGCTGCGCAGCCGCGCGGGTCGCGTCGCCGAGCGGTTCTACCTGGACGTGCCCGGGTGGCACCGCGGGATCGAGAGCCTGCCGGTGCTGTCCGCGGTCGCCGACGCCGTGTGGTCGAGCCACCGCGTCCGGATCCGCTACGAACGCTGGGGCCAACGCGAGGTCGAGCGCGTGCTGGAGCCGCTCGGCCTAATTCTCAAGGCGGGAAACTGGTACCTCGCCGGCCGGTGCGAGGGGTCCGATCGCACGTACCGGATTTCCCGGATCCTCGAGCTGACGGACCTCGGTGAGGCCTTCGAGCGACCGGCCGATTTCGACCTGCCTCGTTACTGGCGGGAGTGGTCGGAACAGTTCGAGCGGCGTATGTACCCGCGGCTCGCGACCGTGCGCCTGTCGCCGCGGGCACAGGGTCTGCTGCCGTTCTACGCGGGCAGCGTCGGGGCGCGGGCGCTGCGCGAGGCCCTGGACGGCGGCGCGGTCGCCGATGAGGAAGGCTGGCTCACGATGCGGCTGCCGGTCGAGCCGGGGGAACCCGCGATCGGCGAGCTGCTGCGGTTCGGGCCGCACCTGGAGGTGCTCGAGCCGGCGGACCTGCGGGCGCAGCTCGCGAAGGCGATCAGGGAGATGGGCGCGACCTATGGGTGAGCTGGACGGGGTGCGGATCGGCGTCACGGCCGAGCGCCGCGCCGAGGACCTCATCTCCGCACTGCTCCGCTACGGCGCGCAGGTGAGCCACGCGCCGACGATCACCATCGTGCCTCTCGCCGAAGACCCCGAGCTGCGGCTCAGCACCGAAGCCGTGCTCGCCGCACCGGTTGCTTTCACGGCCGTCACGACCGGTGCCGGCTTCCGCGGCTGGCTTGCCGCCGCCGACGGCTGGGGCCTCAAGAACGACCTGCTCACGACGCTGGGCTCGTCGCGGATCTTCGCGCGCGGCCCGAAAGCCGTGGGCGCCGTGCGGGGAGCGGGGCTGCGCGAGGAGTTCTCGGCGCCGGGGGAGAGCAACGCCGAGCTGTTCGCCGCGTTGGTCTCCGCGGGTGTGGTCGATTCCCGCGTTGCGGTCCAGCTGCACGGCGCTCCACTGCCGGAGTTCACCGGGCAGCTGGTCGGCGCCGAGGTGGTCGCGGTGCAGCCCTACCGCTGGCACTCACCCGCCGACACCGCTCCGGTCCTCTCGCTGGCGCACGACATCCAGGCGGGCGAAGTCGACGCCCTCGTCTTCACCAGCGCCCCGGCCGCCACAAACTTCCTCACCCTGACCGCCGGCACCGGCGCCCTCGACGTGGTGCGCACGGGCCGGATCAAGACCTTCTGCGTGGGCCCGGTGACGGCGGCCCCGCTGGAAGCGCAGGGCATTCCGACGTGCCAACCGGACCGGCAACGGCTCGGTGCTTTGGTGAAGCTGGTGGTTTCGACGCTGGGGAGGGCTTGATGGGTGAGTTCAGGGGTTCGTTCTCGGTGCCGCTGGACGACGAACGCACCCAGCTCGAGGCGTTCATCGAGGAATACCGCGTGGGCATCGAGATGACGCTCGACGGGCTCACCGAGGAGCAGGCCCGCCGTCGGCTCGTGGCGTCGGCGACGACGCCGCTCGGGCTGCTCAAGCACGTCACCTGGATGCAGCGGGTGTGGTTCGAGGAATGCGTCGGCGGCACGTCCCGCGGTGAGCTCGGGCTGGTGCGGAGCCCGGACGAGTCGTTCCGGCTCGCCGACGACGACACCGTCGCCTCGGTCACGGCGGCCTACCGGAAAGCCTGCGCCACGGCCCGGACGGTGGTCGCGGACTTGACGCTGGACGCCGTCGTGACCGGCCACCGGTCCGGCCCGCGCACGGTGCGCTGGGTGTATCTGCAGGTGCTGCGGGAGCTGGCCCACCACTGCGGCCACGCCGACATCCTGCGCGAACAGATCCTGGCCGCCTGAGCTCAGGAAGCCACAGCTCAGGAAATTGCAGCCACTCGCTCGCGCCCGACCGCTTCCTCACTGAGGCCGTGGCGCCAGTAGCCGGTGAAACAGATCATGTCCTTGTCGAAGCCGCGTTCGCGCACGAGGTGGCGGCGGACGCGCTTCACGATGCCGGCCTCGCCCGAAACCCAGGCGTACGGCGCGCCGCCGGGCAGGTTCGCGGCGCGCACGGCATCGAGGAGAGCTTCGCCGTGGGGGCGGGTGCCGCGCACGACCCAGTGCAGCGCGACGGCGCCGGCGGTGTCGAACGTCTGGCGTTCGGCGCGGTCCGGGATCTCGACGTAGATCGAAGTCCGCGCCGAACGCGGCAGGTTCTCCACGATCGCGCCGATCGCGGGCAGCGCCGTCTCGTCGCCGACCAGCAGCTGCCACTCGGCGGTTTCCGGCACCTCGTACAGGCTGTGCGGCCCCACGAACGCGACCCGATCGCCCGCCGCCGTCCGCGCGGCCCACGCCGAGGCCGGGCCCAGCATGTCGTCGTGGAGCACGAAGTCGATGTCCACCTCGCCGAGCGCGGACCGGAACGCGCGCACGGTGTAGGTACGCATCGGCGGCCGGACCTCGTCGGGCATCGCGAGGTAGGACTGGTACCAGGACACCACGTCGCCGCTCGTCGGCGGGGGCGGCAGCTGCGGCTCGTCCTGACCGTCGAGCGGGAAGAACACCTTCAGGTAAGCGTCGGGTCCGAAGCCTTCGGTCGCGGCGAGCGTGGCGCAGTCGAACGTGACCCTGGCCATGTGCGGGGTGACCCGCCGGACCGCGGTGACCCGGCCGCGGTGCGCAGTCAGCAATGCCATTAGGCAAACCTAACCTAAGTGGCGGGGTTAAAACAGACCTTCGGGTTCCTCCTCCTGCGGCAGCCCGTCAGGACGCCAGCGGTACTCGCGCAGGTTCACGCGCTGGCCGTCGGCGAGCACGCCTTCCGCGCGCAGGAGTTCGAGCTGTCGGTGGGCCAGATGCGGCGCCGGAGTGCCGTTGGCGCGCAGGATCCGCTGCCACGGCAGGTCGTGCCCGTCTTCAGCGAGCACGCGCCCGACGAGCCGGGGTGAAGGAGCGCCGCTGAGTGCTGCGATGTCACCGTACGTCGCCACCGTGCCCTCCGGCACGTCGCTGATCACAGCCCGGATCCGTTCGTGAAGTTCGTCGTCCACCCGAGCACTGTGCCGCACGCCACCGACAGTTTCGACCGCCGGTCGCGCAACCGCGTGCCGGTGCGCCACCCGTGCGTGTCAGCGTGCTTCCATCGTAGGCGTGAACGGGCGGAGAACGGCGCAGGGCAGGGCGCGGCTCGTGCGCCCGCCCGCCGTCGGCGCACCCACGTTCACCTGGGACGCAGGCGCGCGCCGGCTGCTGTCCGCACCGGCCGGGTTCCTCCGCGTGCTCGGCGGGCCCGGCACCGGCAAGACGACCTTGCTCGCCACCGCGGCCGCGCGCCGCATCGCCGACGGAGCCGACCCGGAGAGCGTGCTCGTGCTCACCGCGTCACGCCGCGCGGCCGACGCGCTGCGGGCCGACATCACGCGCCGCCTCACGGCCGATCCAGAGCAGTCGTCGGTGTTGCCGCGCACGGTGAGTGAACCGCTCGTGCGCACGGTGCACTCCTACGCGTTTTCGCTGCTTCGCCTCGAAGCCCGCGCCGAAGAGCTGCCGCCGCCGCGGTTGCTGGCCGGCGCGGAGCAGGACGTCGTCGTGCGCGACCTGCTGCAGGGCGATCTCGAAATCGGCGCCCCCGACTGGCCCGACCAGCTCCGTCCGGCACTGCTCGTGCCGGGCTTCGCCGAGGAGTTGCGCGACCTGCTGATGCGCGCGGCCGAGCGCGGGCTCGGCCCCGAGGACCTCGTGGCGCTCGGCCACCGCAAGGACCGCGAGGAGTGGGTGGCGGCCGGGCACTTCTGGGCGCAGTACGAGGAGGTCACGCAGCTGCAGGGCGCGGGCGGCAACGCGCTCGGCGTCCGCAGCGCCCCGGCGCTCGACGCCGCTGAGCTGGTCACCTCCGCCCTGCTCGCCCTCGAAGACGACGAGGAGCTGCGCGAGCGCGAGCGCGGCCGCGTGCGGCACCTGTTCGTGGACGACGCCCACCACCTCGACCCGCTGCAGGTCCAGCTGATCCGCCAGATCGGCCAGACCGCGGCCGAGTTCGTGGTGGCCGGTGACCCCGACCAGTCCGTGTTCTCCTTCCGCGGAGCCGATCCGCGGCTGTTCGCCGACGCGGACTCCGACGGTGATCGCACGGTCAAGCTCACCACCTCCCACCGGCTTGCCCCGGCCGTGCGCGAGGCCGTGACGAAGCTCGGCGCCACGCTGCCGGGTGCGTCGCAGCACCGGAAACTCGTTTCTCCCCCGGGAAAACGCGGAGGCAAAGTCCGCGTCCGGCTGATGCCGACGCCGGCTGCCGAAGCCAGCTGGATCGCCGACCAGCTGCGCCGCGCCCACCTCATCGACGGTGTGCCGTGGTCCGAGATGTCGGTGCTCGTGCGCTCGCCCGCGCGGACTTTCCTGGTGCTGCAACGAGCTTTGCGCGCGGCCGGGGTGCCGATCGGCTCGGCGACGCAAGAGCTGCCGCTGGCCAAGCACTCCGCCGTCCGGCCACTGCTGGCCGTGCTGCGGATCGCGGCCCAACCGGAGCTGCTCGACGTCGACCTCGCCGAAATGCTGCTGTCCTCGACGCTGGGCGGGGCCGATCCGCTCGCGTTGCGCCGGGTCCGCCGTGGCCTGCGCCGGCTCGAGCTGGCCGGCGGCGGCCAGCGCTCCAGCGACGAGCTGCTCGTGGAAGCCCTGCGCGGCGGCGACATCCTGGTCGGGCTCGCCGACGCCGAGGCGACGCCGGTGCGGCGCGTCGGCAAGCTGCTGAGCGTCACGCACCAGGCCGTCGCGCGCGGTGAAGGCGTGGAACAAGTGCTGTGGGAGCTCTGGGAGGCCAGTGGCCTGCAGGAACGGCTGCTGCGGTTCGTCGACCGCGGCGGCTCGCTCGGTGCGCAGGCCGACCGCGACCTCGACGCCGTGGTCGCGTTGTTCGACGCCGCCGGTCGTTATGTCGACCGGCTGCCGCGCGCGAGCGTCGCGTCGTTCGCCGACTACCTGTCGTCGCAGAACATCGCGGGGGACACGCTGGCGCCCGCCGCGATCCCGGGCGAGGGCGTGTCGCTGCTGACCGCGCACGCGGCTGCGGGTCGTGAGTGGACGGTCGTGGCCGTGGCGGGCGTGCAGGAAGGTGCGTGGCCGGACCTGCGCCTGCGCGGCTCCGTGCTCGGCGTGGAGCGGCTCGTCGACCTGCTGTCCGGAGTGGACGACGGCGACAAGGTCTCCGCCATCGCCCCGATCCTCGCCGAGGAACGGCGCCTGTTCTACGTCGCCGCCGCCCGCGCGCGCCGGACGTTGCTGGTCACGGCCGTGGCGGGCGAGGACGAGCAGCCGTCCCGCTTCCTCGACGACCTGGAAGAGAACGGCGCCGACGACGGCGCGCTCGACTCCCGCATGAAGCCACCCGGCCGTTCGCTGGTGCTGGCCGAGCTCGTCGGCGAGCTGCGTGAGGTCGTGTGCGACGACAAGGCCGACCCCGAACGTCGTGCCCGCGCGGCGAAGCAGCTCGCACGGCTGGCCGACGCCGGCGTGCCCGGCGCGCACCCCAGCACGTGGTACGGCCTGCTGCCGTCTTCCACCGACGAACCGGTGCACAAACCCGGTGACCTCATGCGGATCTCACCGTCCACAGTGGAAATCCTGGTGAAGTGCCCGCTGCGCTGGCTCGTCGAACGCCACGGCGGCAGCGACCCCGCGCAGCTCGCCGCGGTCACGGGAACGCTGGTGCACGGCCTTGCGCAGGCCGTCGCGGGCGGGCGCACCGAAGACCAGATCCAGGCCGCGCTCGACGACGCGTGGGTGCGCGTGGACGCCGGTGCACCGTGGTTCTCCCGGCGCGAGCGCAACCGCGTGGAGCAGATGCTGCGCAACTTCGTCGCGTGGCTGGAGGGCAGCCGCAAGGAGCTGATCGAGGCGGGTGTCGAGCAGGACATCGAGGTCGAGCTGCCGATGGGCGACGACGAGGTGCGCGTGATGTTGCGCGGCCGCGTCGATCGCGTGGAGCTGGACAAGGACGGCCG
Organism: Amycolatopsis sp. NPDC005232; assembly: GCF_040607795.1. Lineage (NCBI taxonomy): Bacteria > Bacillati > Actinomycetota > Actinomycetes > Pseudonocardiales > Pseudonocardiaceae > Amycolatopsis > Amycolatopsis sp. NPDC005232. Next base: position 279,258 of record NZ_JBEXHL010000009.1, read on the forward strand.
CCCGGTGATCGTGGACATCAAGACCGGCAAGGTGCCGGTGTCCAGCGCCGACGCCGAGCAGCACCCGCAGCTCGCCGCGTACCAGCTCGCCGTGCTGCTCGGCGCGATCGAGGGCAAGAACACCCCGGGTGGGGCGCGGCTGGTCTACGTCGCGAAGACCAACAACAAGACCGGCGCCACGCAACGCGACCAGCCGCCGCTCGACGACGACGGCGGCCGGCAGTGGCTCGACCTCGTGCGTTCGGCGGCGGCCTCCGCGGCCGGGCCCGGCTACCAAGCCCACGAGAACCCCGACTGTGACCGCTGTCCCGCCCGCAGCTGCTGCCCGCTGCGGCCCGAGGGCAGGCAGGTGACCGGCCCGTGAGCTTGCGGCTCATCGCCAACCCGGTCGAGCCCGCGGAGATCGCCGACGCACTGGGCCTGCACCGCCCGACCCCCGAGCAGGCCACGGTCATCGCCTCGCCCGTGGAGCCGTCGCTGGTCGTCGCGGGCGCCGGCGCGGGCAAGACGGAGACGATGGCCGCGCGCGTGGTGTGGCTGGTGGCCAACGGGATCGTGAGCCCCGAACGCGTGCTGGGCCTGACGTTCACCCGCAAGGCCGCGCGCCAGCTCGGCGAGCGCGTGCGCGCCCGGCTGCGCCGCCTGGCCGGGTCCGGGCTGCTCGAGAAGCTCGACCCGTCGGGCGGGTTGCGCGCCACGGTCGTCGCCGGTGAGCCCACCGTGCTGACCTATCACGCCTACGCCGGGCGGCTGTTGTCGGAACACGGCCTGCGGCTGCCGGTGCAGCCGGGCGTGCGGCTGCTTTCGGAGACGTCTTCGTGGCAGCTCGCCCACCGCGTGGTGTCCACTTGGGACGACGACCTCGACACCGACCGCGTGCCGTCCTCGGTCACGGCGCAGCTGCTCGCGCTGGCCGGGGAGCTCGGCGAGCACCTCGTGTCGACCGAACGGCTTGCCCAGTACACGACGTGGCTGTGCGAGGTGATCGAGAACGCCCCGCGCGCCAAGGGCCAGCGGGCGGCGCTGCCGCAGAAGCTGCAGGAAGTGATGGCGGCGCAACGGTTCCGGCTCGCGCTGCTGCCGCTCGTCGAGGCCTACCACCGGCGCAAGCGGGCCGAGGGCGCGCTCGACTTCGCCGACCAGATGTCGCTCGCGGCGCAGCTGGCCGACGGCTACCCGGCCGTGATCACCGGTGAACGCGAGCGCTACGGCGCCGTGCTGCTCGACGAGTACCAGGACACCGGCCACGCGCAACGCGTGCTGCTGCGGTCGTTGTTCGGCGGGGGCGACCACGCGCCGATGCCGGTCACCGCCGTCGGCGACCCGGCGCAGGCCATCTACGGCTGGCGTGGCGCGTCGGCCGCCAACCTGCCGCGCTTCACCACCGACTTCCCGCGCCAAGCCGAAGGGCGGCTCGCGCCCGCGCACGAGTTCGGCCTGCTCACCAGCTTCCGCAACCCGCCGCAGATCCTGGACCTGGCCAACGCCGTGGCCGAGCCGTTGCGGTCGCGCGGCCTCGGCGTCGAGCCGCTGCGGGCGCGTGAGGGCGCCGGCCCGGCCGACATCGCCGTGGCACTGCTGCCGGATGTTCGAGCCGAACGCGAGTGGGTGGCCGACGCGCTGGCGCGGCGCTGGCTCGCCGAGAAAGAGGAGACGGGCAAACCGCCGACGGCCGCCGTGCTGGTGCGCCGGCGCGCGGACATGGCGCCGATCGCGGCCGAGCTGCGGATGCGCGGGCTGCCGGTCGAGGTCGTCGGCCTCGGCGGGCTGCTCGACGAACCGGAGGTCGCCGACCTCGTCAGCACGCTGCGGGTGCTGGCCGACCCGCTCGCCGGCAGCGCGGCGGCCCGCCTGCTCACGGGCGCGCGCTGGCGGCTCGCGGCGGCGGACCTGGCCGCGCTGTGGCGGCGCGCGGGGGAGCTGTCTTCGCCCGTGCCACAGGCGGATTCCGAGGACGAACCCGTGCTGGTCACCGAACGCGCCGAGCAGGCCGGGCTCATCGACGCCGTCGACGAACCCGGCAAGCCCGAGCGTTACTCCGCGGACGGCTACCGGCGGATCCGGCGCATCGGTGCGGAGCTGGCGGCGTTGCGGCGGCGCCTCGACCAGTCGTTGCCCGAGCTGGTGGCCGACGTCGAGCGCACGATGCTGCTCGACGTCGAGTCCCTCGCCCGCCCAGGCTCGGCCGGCCGCGCGCACCTCGACGCGTTCGCGGAGGTCGTCACCGATTACGCCGAGACGGCGCCGACCGCGACTCTGCTGTCCTTTGTGGACTACCTCAACACCGCCGCCCACGCCGAAGACGGCCTCACGCCCGGCGAGGTCGAGGTCGTGCCCGACCGCGTGCAGGTGCTCACCGTGCACTCCGCCAAGGGGCTGGAGTGGGAGGTCGTGGCCGTGCCGCACCTCGTGGCGGAGGTGTTCCCGAGCAAGCGCCGGTCCTCGTCGTGGCTGCGCACGGCGACGTCGCTGCCCGCGTTGCTGCGCGGCGACTCGGCCGACCTGCCTGAGCTGCGCGTTTCCGACGGCTTCGACCGCAAGGAGGTGCAGGAGGCCCTCGAGCTGCACGAGGAGGGTTTCGTCGAGCGGGAGGCCGACGAGGAACGCCGGCTCTGCTACGTCGCGTTGACGCGGTCGGAACGCGCGCTGATCGTGTCCGGTCACTGGTGGAACGAGAGCAGCACGCGCGCGAAGGGACCGTCGGTGTTCCTCACGGAGATCGCCGACGTGCTGCGCGCGGCCGAACCGCCGATCGGCGTGCTCGACGCGTGGGCCGACGAACCCGCCGAGGACGAGGAGAACCCGCTGGTCGCCGACTCCCGCAAGGCGAGCTGGCCCGTCGACCCGCTGGGCGACCGGCGGACCGGGGTGTCGACCGGTGTCGAGATGGTGTTCGCGGCGATGGCGGCGCTGCCCGAAGCACCCGAAGAGACAGAACCTGCGCCGGTGAAGGCCGAACCCGAGCAGCCGGAACTGTTCGGCGTCGCCGAAGACGACGAGGTGCCGCTCCCGCCCGAACCCGACGAGTTCGACGAAGAACCTTATGAGGACGAAGAAACCTACGAGGAAGACGATGAGGACGACGAAGACGACGTCGACCCCGAAGACCCCGACGGCTGGGCCGCCGACACCGACGTCCTGCTCGCCGAACGCGCCCGCGCCCAGGCCACTGTGGACCGGGTCGTACTCCCCGCCCAGCTTTCCGTGAGCCAGCTCGTGGAGCTCGCCGCCGACGCCGAAGCACTCGCCCGGAAGCTACGACGCCCGCTTCCGTTGCCGCCCAACACCTTCGTTCGCCGCGGCACCGCGTTCCACACCTGGCTCGAACAGCGCTTCTCCGGCGAGGGCCTGCTGGACATCGACGACCTGCCCGGCGCCGCCGACGTCGGCGAGGCCCCCGACTCCGATTTCGAAGTACTGCAAGAAGCCTTCGAACGCAGCGAGTGGGCCGAGCGTGTGCCGCTGGCCGTGGAGGTGCCGTTCTCGGCCGACGTCGAGGGCATCACCGTGCGCGGCCGGATGGACGCCGTCTACGCGGATCCCGACGGCGGCTGGACCGTGGTGGACTGGAAAACCGGCTCCGTCCCGTCAGCCGACCGCCTGCCCGCGCTGGCCGTGCAGCTCGGCGCGTACCGGCTCGCGTGGGCGGCGCTGAAGAACGTGCCGGTGGACCGCGTCCGCGCCGCGTTCCACTACGTCCGCCACGGGCACACGCTCAGCCCCGCCGACCTCCTGGACGCCGAAGGCCTGAGGGACCTGCTCCGCCGTGTCCCGCGCGAGTGACTGTCCCGCGCGAGTGGCTCAGGCGTTGTCGCGAACCTTCAACGCCCATTTCACGAGCGGCCACTGTGCTGTCAACCGGAACCAGGCCGCCGCGCGCACCGGCGCCGCCAGCTTCTTGCGTTCGAAGTCCAGCGCCATCTTCACGTTGCCGGGGAGCACACCCACGAACAGCAGCGCCGCCGCGAGCCCGCCCAACCGGCGGGTCCGGGGCAGCGCGATGGCCGCCGCGACGCCGAGCTCGGCGGCGCCCGAGGCGTACGTCCATGCTCGACGCGAACCGGGGAGCTCCTCCGGTACCAGCGCGTCGTACTGCTTCGGGCGCAGGAAGTGCGTCAGGCCCGCGGAGGCGAGGAAACCGGCCAGCCAGTACGCGGGCCGTTGCGGCCTGCTCGAGTCGGACATGCGTCCAGCCTGCCACAACGTGATCAGCGCGACGGGTGTGCGGGCGATGACCTTCGGCTATCCTCCCCGCTGTGAGTGACGCCGAACACCCGCGGGGAGCCGGTGCATGAAAGCCTTGAAACGGCTGCCCCTGAACGTCCGGCTCAACGACCGCCCCGACCACGAGCTCGTCGGCGTGATCCGCATGCCGGAGTTCACCACGAGCCCGATGCGCTCGATCGTCAAGCGGATCATCGGCGCGCTGCTCGCCCTGCTGGCGACGGTGCTGATCGTATTCGCCGACCGCGGCGGCTACCGCGACGTCAACGGCGACGGGGTGTCCTTCCTCGACGCGATCTACTACTCCACCGTCTCGCTCTCCACGACCGGCTACGGCGACATCGCGCCGGCCTCGGCCTCGGCGCGGCTCGTGAACGTCCTCATCATCACGCCCTTGCGCGTGCTCTTCCTCATCGTCCTCGTCGGGACCACGCTGGAGGTGCTCACGGAGCGCTCCCGGCAGGCATTCAAGATCCAGAAGTGGAGGACGAAGGTGCGTGACCACACCGTCGTCGTCGGATTCGGCACCAAGGGCCGCTCGGCCGTCAACGCGCTGCTCGGCGACGAGGACGTGCAGCCCAGCCGCATCGTCGTGGTCGACACCGACCAGCAGGCGCTGGAGGCGGCGAGCTCGATGGGCCTGGTGACCGTGCACGGTTCCGCGACCAGGTCCGACGTGCTGCGGGTGGCCGGCGTGCAGCACGCGAAGGCCGTGGTCGTTGCCCCGAACCGCGACGACACCGCCGTGCTGGTCACGCTCACCGCGCGTGAGCTGGCGCCGAAGTCGCACATCGTGGCGTCGGTGCGGGAGGCGGAGAACGTCCACCTGCTCAAGCAGTCGGGCGCGAACCAGGTCGTGGTCTCGAGCGAGACGGCCGGGCGCCTGCTGGGCATGGCGACGTCGACGCCGCTGGTGGTCGACATGGTCGAGGACCTCATCACGCCGGAGTCGGGCCTGGCGATCGCCGAGCGCGCCGTGGAGCCGTCCGAAGAGGGCGGTTCGCCGCGGCACCTGCCCGACATCGTGCTCGGCGTGGTCCGCGACGGCGTGCTCTACCGCGTCGACGCCCCGCAGGCCGATGCGATCGAACCGGGCGACCGGCTGCTGTACGTCAAGAAGGTCACCTCGGCCGACAAGGTCGAATCCTGATCCGTGACTTCTTGACCACTGGGTGACGGCCGATCGGCGGAGGGTGACGCCGGTGGTCGGGACCTCACTGGGTTTTGCCCCGTGGATCTGGAACCATGGCGGCGTGCAGCTCTCCGACCTCACGAGCAAGACCTCAGTCCAGAGGTGGCTGCAGGTGGGCATCCCGGCTGCCGCCGGCGTGCTTGTGGTGGTGCTGGCGTGGCTCGCCGGGCCCGGCCTGTTCGGCATCGCGGGCGACGAGGCCGGCGCGCCCGTGCAGGCCGAAGTGACCCAGCCGGCCGCGTGCTCGGCGGGGAACCCGGTCGAGTCCGTCACGTTCAGCCTCGGCGGCAAGCCGCGCCAGGGCACGCTCAACGGCTGCGGCCATGCCAAGGGCGAACGCGTCGAGGTCGGCGTGCCCGTGGACGCTCCGGCCGACGGCCCGATCACCGTCAGCGCGGCCGACACCTCGGCGGGCGCTCAGGACTCGCGCGGGCCGGTCGCGCTGGTGCTGCTGGTCTTCGCATGCTTCGCCGGCGGCACGTACGCGTTCCTGGTCATCAAGGGTCCCGGCAAACTGGCCCTGCTGCACTGACCGCCCCAGCACCCCAATGCGGCATTGGTTGCGCTCAACGCACCGAACGCCACATTGGGTGCTCCATCCATGCCCCCGCCACCACCCTCAACGGAGGCGCTGCGCGCCCAGGCCCGGTTCAACGCACCGAACGCCACATTGGGGCGCGTTAGCTGACCAGGGACGACGGCGCCGCGAACGTGTTGCAGTCGGCGATCCGATTGGCCTTCGCGCCCTGGCGCCACCAGTAGGCGTAGTGCGCGTTGGTGCCGTGGTCGTGGCTGTGGGAGGTGTTGTCGCCGCGGGTCTCCTGGTCGTTCCAGGCCTTGTTGTACATGTCGCGGGTGATCGTGCCGCCCTGGTCCACGTGGGCACCGAGGAACATGCCCGAGAAGCACTGGGCCTGCAGCTCCTTGCGCCGCGACATCTCCAGGCCCTGGGCGCTGTTCTGGCCGGCCGCGTAGATCTTCTGCCACGCGGCGTCCATGATCCCGGCGACCTCCTGCACGTGGTGGCCGTACTCGTGAGCGAACAACGCCAGGTAGACACCCGGGTTGTTGCCGTACTGGTCGGTCTGCAGCCCCGCGAAGGGCACGTACAGGTTGTCCTCGCAGTAGTACGCGGCCGTCGCGATGCCGACCTGGATCGTGCCGCACGCGGTTTCGAAGCTCGGCCCGGTGGGGAAGTGCAGCGCGGGCGGGGTGAACGGCAGGTTGTAGGCCTGGAGGAACGGGCCCCACGCCGCGTCGAGGCACTTGCTGGCCGAGGTGAAGAACGCTTCCGCGCCCGACTGCGTGCTCTGCCACGTCGGTAGATCGCAGACGCGGTTCTGCAGCCCGGCGTTGGGGTCCTGCAGGATCGGATGGTCGGCCAGCTTGAGGATTTTCTGCGGGCCGGCGGAGCTCGGTTCGGAGGACTCAGTCGGCGCCGAAGACGCGGTGGAGGACGAGCCGTTGTTGGGCGGCAGCTCGAACGCGCTGGTCGGCGCGGGTGCCGGCGGGTTCTGGTAGCCGGTGGCGTTGACGTTCTGACTCGGCCGGTTCAGCGCGACGATCGCGACGACCCCGAGCACCAGCACCGTGACGGCACCGAGCGCGATCCCGATGATCGCGCCCGGCGACTTCTTCTGGTGCTGCGGCGGGAAGCGCTGCGGTGGGTACTGGCCCATCCACGGGCTCTGCGGCGGCGGCCCTTGCGGAGGTCCCTGGGGCGGGCCCTGCATCGACGGACCCTGCATCGTCGGACCCTGGGGCGGGGGACCCGCGGGTCCCTGCCTGCCGGGTCCGTGACCCGGGACCGGCGGTGGTTGAACGGTCCCGCGAGGCGGCACCTGGCCGTAAGGCGGTTGCGTCATCAGGGCAGTCCCGGAGGGTCTCGGCACGGGCCGGGCGGCCCCCGGCTTCCGTTCAGCATATCGGGGGAACGGGGGGCGTACGCACCACTCGTGCCGACGCCGTCACCCGACCCGGGTGTCACCCCAGGTCTGGCCCGGTTTGGGCGCCTCTGGAAGAGTGAGCGGCAGCAAGTGACGGGTCGTGAGTACGAGGGGCTTCGATGACAAACACACCCGGTTCGCCGGGGTCCGGCGCACCCGACGACGCGCCCACCCCGAGCCAGGGTTTCCAGCGTCCCGAACCGACCAGTCCTGAACAGACCGGATCCACGGGCACGCCCGCGTCCGGCACGCCCGCGTCCGGCACCGCGCAGCCCGAAGGCTCGCCGCAGACGCCCGGCTCCGGCGGCGTTTCGCCGCAGCAGCCCCAGACCCCGCAGACCCCGCCGTCCGGCGGCTGGCAGTCGCCGGGGCAGCAGCAGACCCCGCCGCCCAGTGGTCAGTGGCAGTCGCCCGGTCAGCAGTACGGGCAGCCGATGCCGCAGTACCCCGCCGGCGCCTATGGGCAGCAGGGTGGCTGGACCCCGCACGGCCTCGGCAAACCCGGCGTGATCTCGTTGCGCCCGCTCAACGTCGGCGACATCCTCGACGGCGCGATCACCGCCATCCGCCGCTACCCGGCGCTGATCCTGGGCACGTCGGCGGTCATCGCGGTGTTCGTGGCGGGCCTGAACCTCATCGTGCAGCTCGTGGTGCAGCCCGACCTCAACCGCGTCGCGACGCTCGGTCCGGCCGCCACGCAGCAGGAAGCGCTCGACGCGATGTACAACCTGCTGGGCAGCACCGCGTTGTCGCTGATCCCGACGCTGATCATCACGCTGCTCGGCCAGACGTTCCTCACCGGTTTCCTCACGGTGGTCATGGGCAAGGCCGTGCTCGGCCGTCCCGTCGACTTCCGCACGGCGCTGCGCGAAGCCGCGCCGCGGCTGCTTCCGCTGCTGGGCCTGACGGTCCTGTACGCGCTGGCCACCATGGTCGCCGCGATCTTCTGCCTGCTGCCGGCCGTGATCCCGTACGTGTTCTGGGCGCTCGCCAGTCCCGCGCTGATCCTGGAGCGCGGCACGATCCGGCAGGCGTTCGGCCGTTCGCGCACGCTCGTGTCGGGCGCGTTCTGGCGCGTGCTCGGCATCCTGCTGCTCGCCGCCGTGATCGGCTACCTGATCTCGGCGATCATCGCCATCCCGTTCGACCTGGGCTCGGGGGCGTTCTCCGGCCTGTTCGACCCGCAGGCCACGGCGCCGGTCCAGACCACCGGTGGCCTGGTGCTGAGCGCGGTGGGCGTGGTGATCGCGAGGACGATCGTCGCGCCGTTCATCGCGCTGGTCACGGTGGTCCTCTACATCGACCAGCGGATGCGCCGCGAGGGCATGGACATCGAGCTGGCGCGCGCCGCGGGCCTCAACCCGCCGCCGGCGCCGCGGCAGGCGTGGTGACGTTCCTGCTCACCGACGTCCCGGTCGACATCGACCGGGACCCCGCTCACCTGCGGGCGATCCAGGAGCTGAGCGACCCGTCGTACGCGGCCGCTCGGCCCGGTGTGCTGCAACAGCTCGCGCACTGGCTCGGCGAGCTGTTCAGCGAGCTGCTGAACAGCCTGTCCGGCGTGCCGGGCGGGCCGCTGGGTCTGCTGCTGATCATCGGGCTCCTGATCGTGCTGATCGTGGTGGTGCGGCTGCGCGTCGGGAAGGTCGGACGCGCGGCGCGGGCGGCGCGGCAGGTCTTCACGGGCCGCCGCCGCAGCGCCGGCGAGTACCGCAAGGCGGCCGAACAGGCTGCCGCACAAGGACAGTTCGCCGACGCCGTGCGTGAGCGCTTCCGCGCCATCGTGCGCGGCCTCGAAGAACGGGCGCTGCTCGACTCGCGCACCGGCCGCACGGCCGACGAAGCCGCCGCCGAAGCGGGCGCGCTGCTGCCTGCCCTCGCCGCCGACCTCGCGGCGGGCGCCCGGCAGTTCGACGACGTGCACTACGGCGGCCGGCCCGGCACCGAAGCCGCGTACCGTGCCCTGACCGAACTCGACGACCGCGTCCGCCGTGAGCGGCCGGTGCTGGTGGGCGCGTGAGCACTTCTGTCTCGCCTGATCTCCGGCGTATTTGGCACGGCGTGCGGGTTCCGCTCGCGCTCCTGCTGCTGATCGTGGTCGTCGCGCTGGCGCTCGTGCTCAGCCGCGGCGACCAGACGAGCGGCGAGCTCGAGCCGGGTTCCTACGAACCGAACGGCAGCCACGCCCTTTCCCACCTGCTGCAGGAAGAAGGCGTCGACGTCCACCCCGTCCACACCATCGCCGAGGCGCTGGAGCAGGTCGACGGCGGCACGCTCGTGATCACCGCGCCGGATCGGGTTCCGGGCGACGGCCTCGTCGACCTGCGCCGTCGCGTCGCGCACCTCGTGCTGCTGGCGCCGGGGCCGGAGTCACTGTCCAAAGTGCTCCCGACGGTGAGCGCGGTCGGCAGCACCGACGTCGCCACGCTCGACCCGGGTTGCACGGTCGGCGCCGCGGTCGGCGCCGGTCCCGTGACGCTCGGCGGCACGCGCTTCCGCACCGACGACCCCGAAGCCCGCCAGTGCTACCGCGACGGCGACGCGCCGACGTTCGTGCAGGTCGCCGACCGTTCGGGCACCGTCACCGTGCTCGGCACGGGCGCACCGCTGACCAACGACCGCCTCGCCGACGAGGGCAACGCGGCGCTCGGGATGCGGTTGCTGGGCGACCACCAGCGGCTCGTCTGGTACGTGCCGTCGCCGACGGATCCCGCGCTCGCCGGCGTGCAGAAGACCTTCTACGAACTCATCCCGCCCGGCTGGCGCTACGGTGCTTTGACGGCCGGGATCGCCGTGGTGCTGCTGGCTTTGTGGCGCGCGCGCCGCCTCGGCGCGGTGGTGAGCGAACCGTTGCCGATCGTGGTGCGCGCGGCGGAAACGGCCGAGGGCCGCGCGCGGCTGTACCGCCGGGGCGGCGCGGCCGGGCACGCGGCGGAGACGTTGCGGGAAGCGGCCCGCGCGCGGCTGCGCACGAGGTTGGGCTTGCCACGTGACGCCGAGGCGGCCGCGGTCGTCGAGACGGTGAGCGCGCGCACGGGCCGGAACCCGGCCGAGGTCGGCGGCGTGCTCTACGGTCCGCCCCCGGCCGACGAAGCCGGGCTGGTCCGGCTGGCGGACGAACTGGACAGCGTGGAACGAGAGGTGGAGCGGTCTTGAGTACCGAACAGACGCAGGCGCCGAATCAGGCTCAAGACGCGCGAGCGGCCTTGATCGCCCTGCGCGCCGAGGTCGGCAAGGCCGTGGTGGGCAACGACGCGGCCGTCACCGGGCTCATCCTGGCGCTGCTCTGCCGCGGCCACGTGCTGCTGGAGGGCGTGCCCGGCGTCGCGAAGACGTTGCTGGTGCGGGCTTTGGCGGCGTCGCTGGACCTGAAGACCAAGCGCGTGCAGTTCACGCCCGATCTGATGCCGGGCGACGTCACGGGTTCGCTCGTGTACGACGCGCACAGCGGCGAGTTCTCCTTCCGCGAGGGCCCGGTGTTCACGAACCTGATGCTGGCCGACGAGATCAACCGCACGCCGCCGAAGACGCAGTCGTCGCTGCTGGAGGCGATGGAGGAGCGGCAGGTGTCGATCGACGGCACGCCGCGGCCGTTGCCCGACCCGTTCATGGTGATCGCGACGCAGAACCCCGTGGAGTACGAGGGCACCTACCCGCTGCCGGAGGCGCAGCTGGACCGGTTCCTGCTCAAGCTCACCATGCCGGCGCCCTCGCGTGAGGACGAGATCGGCATCCTCTGGCGCCACGCGCAGGGCTTCGATCCGCGGGACCTCGCCGCCGCGGGCCTCCGCCCGGTCGCCGGCGCGGAGCAGCTCGCGACCGCGCGCCAGGCCGTGGCCCGCGTGACGATCGGGCCCGAGGTCATCGGTTACGTCGTGGACCTGTGCCGAGCGACGCGCGAGCTGCCGGCCGTGCGCATCGGCGTTTCCCCGCGTGGCGCAACGGCTTTGCTCGCCGTCACGCGCGCGTGGGCCTGGCTCGCCGGGCGCGACTACGCGACGCCGGACGACGTGAAGGCGCTGGCCCGGCCCGCGCTGCGGCACCGGCTCGACGTGCGGCCCGAGGCCGAGCTCGAGGGCGTGACCGCCGACGGGGTCCTCGACCGGGTGCTGGCCTCCGTGCCGGTGCCGCGCTGAGCGGTGGCCCTCACCGGGCGGCTCGGGCTGCTGGCGCTGCTGGGTGCGCTGGTGGTCGGGCTGCTGTTCCCGTCCGCGGCCGGCGTGCTCGGCGTCGTCGTGGTGCTGCTCGTGCTGGTTGCCGTGGACCTCGTGTTCGCCGGCAGCGTGCGTGCGCTGCGGTTTTCGCGCAGTGGCACCACTTCCGTGCGCCTTGGCGAGCCCGCCGAGGTCGCCTTGACCGTCACGAACCCGGGCCGGCGCGCGGTGCGCGGGCTGCTGCGCGACGCGTGGCCGCCGAGCGCGGGCGCCGACGACCGGCACCGGATCTCCGTGCCACCGGGCGAACGCCGGGTCTTCACCACCGCGATGCTGCCGACGCGCCGAGGCGACCGCCGGGCGTTCCGCGTGACCGTGCGCGCGGCGGGACCGCTCGGCCTCGCGGCGCGCCAGGGTTCGCACGAGGTGCCGTGGTCGGTGCGTGTGCTGCCGCCGTTCCACAGCCGCAAGCACCTCCCGTCACGGCTGGCGCGGCTGCAACAGCTCGACGGCCGCAGCGCCGTGATGATCCGCGGCCAGGGAACGGAGTTCGACTCCCTGCGCGAATACGTGGCCGGCGACGACGTCCGCTCCATCGACTGGCGCGCCACCGCCCGCGCGGCCGACGTGATGGTCCGCACCTGGCGCCCGGAACGCGACCGCCACGTGGTGCTCGTCCTCGACACCGGCCGCGTCTCCGCCGGCCGCGTCGGCGACGCACCTCGGCTCGACGCCGCCATGGACGCCGCGCTGCTGCTGGCCGCCTTGGCCTCCCGCGCCGGCGACCGCGTGGACCTGCTGGCCTACGACCGCCACATGCGCGCCGCCGTGCCGGGCTCGTCGGCCACGACGTTGCTGCCGTCGCTCGTGAACGCCATGGCGCCGCTCGAACCGTCCCTTGTGGAGACCGACTCCCGCGGCATGGTCGCGGAAATCCTCCAGCGCACCCGCCGCCGCGCCCTTGTCGTGCTCCTGACGGGCCTCGACGCGGCACCGCTCGAAGAGGGCCTGTTCCCCGTGCTCAGCTCCCTGACCTCCCGGCACCAGGTGATCATCGCCTCCGTGGCCGACCCGCGCGTCGCCGAGATGGCATCAGGCCGCGGCGACGCCGATGCCGTCTACGACGCCGCCGCCGCCGAGCGCACGCTGGCCGAACGCGCCTCCGTCACCGCCCGCCTGGGCCGCCGCGGCGTCGACGTGGTGGACGCCGTGCCGGAAGACCTGCCCCCGGCGCTGGCGGACCGGTACCTGGCGCTGAAGGCCGCCGGCCGGCTGTAGGGGAGTCGGGTTCTGCGCCGACGTGGTCCAGCACGAGATCCGCACCCGATGGAGTGGCTCCCCTTGGTCCGCCGCGGCCGGTGCTGTTAAGCCGGAAGCAACTTCGGCTCGAGGGAGTGCTCGCGTGCGACGGCTGCTGTTCGTGGTGGTGCTGCTGTTCATCGGGTCCGGCGGGGTCGCGTACGCGGCCGACGGCGCGCCCGTCTACCTCGCCGACGGTGGTGGCACCGTCTCGCTCGCCACCGTCGGCGGCAAGGTGCAGCTGGCCGACGCGAAGGACCCGGGCGCGGCCTGGACGTACGACAAGGCTTCCCAGCACTACCGCAATGTCGCGAGTGGACAGTGCCTCGCCGCGCAGAGTCCCGTCGACGGCGTGGGCGTGCTGGTGGCCGCGTGCGCCGACGGGGATCACAAGCAGCAGTGGCGCCGCGTCGCGGGCAACCCCGGGCTGGTGACGATCGCGAACGTCGCCTCCGCGCGCTGCCTCACCGCCGAGGCGCCGACGCCGGGCGCGCGGCTGTACCAGGAAGTCTGTTCGCTGCCGGGCCTGTCCAACGCGTGGGCGGCGGGTGGCCGCACGCTCGCCATCCTGTCCGGCAACGGCCAGCACCTGGCCACGAAAGACCCCGCGAACCCGTTCGTGGTCCGCGTGATCGGCGAGAACGGCCAGCCGGCGCCCGACGTGCCCGTCACCTTCTACGTCCACGCCGCCCGGGCGCAGAACGTCCTGGTCTTCGAAGGCGGCAAGGAAACCGCACAAGCCAAAACCGGCGCCGACGGGCAAGCCACGAGCCCGAAGCTCGTCCTCACCGACCCCGGCGAGTTCGACATCCGCTTCACCGGCAGCGCCACCCTCGACGACGGCAACTCCATCGCCTTCGAGGGCAGCTGCCTCTGCTAGCCCGCTTCCGGCAGCGAGTCGCCGGTGTAGCGGCGGTCGAGGTCGCCCCGCTCGCCGTCACGCGCGGCGCGACGGCCGAGGGTGAAGACGTAGGTCAGGAACAGCAGTTCCACGACCGCGCCGATGCCGATGCGCACCCACGTCGGCCAGCCCGACGGCGTCACGAAGGCCTCGATCACGCCGGACACCAGCAGCACGCACGCCAGCCCCAGCGCGATCACGACAACGGACCGGCCCTGTTCGGCCAGTGCGGCGCTGCGGGAGCGGCGGCCGGGGTCGATCACGGTCCAGCCGAGCTTCAGGCCGGTGCCCGCGGCGATGAACACGGCTGTGAGCTCCAGCAGGCCGTGGGGCAGCAGCAGGCCGAGCAGCACGTCGCCGCGGCCCGCCGAGGACATCAGGCCGATGGCGATTCCCGCGTTGAGTGAGTTGAGCCACAGTGCGCTGATCACGGGCAGGCCCAGCGCGACGCCCAGGAACAGGCAGGTCGCGGCCACCCACGCGTTGTTCGTCCACACCTTCGCGGCGAACGAGCTCGCCGGCCCGGTCGAGTAGTACGTCTCGTACTGGCCGCCGGGCGCCGTCATGGCCTTGATCTCGTCGGGGGAGACCAGCGCCGAACGCACGGACTCGTCGCTCGCGATCCACACGCCGAGCACCGCCATCACGACCACCGACGCCAGCGCGGCGGGGATCCACCAGCGCCGGCTGAGGTACACCGCGGCCGGGAAACGGCGGGTGAAGAACAGCGCCACCTCGCGCCACGCCGGGCTGTGCGAGCCCGTGACGGCCGAACGGCCCCGCGCGACCAGGGTCGACAGCCGCGCCAGCAGGGCCGGGTCGGGCGCCGTCGAGCGGATGATCGACAGGTGCGTCGCTGTGCGCTGGTAGAGCGTCACGAGCTCGTCGGCCTGAGCCCCGGACAGCCTGCGCTGCCGCACGAGCTCGCCGAGCCGGGCCCACTCCGCGCCGTGCGCCGCGACGAAGACGTCGACATCCACCGGATCACCTCCTGGAACCCCAGCCTAGGGCTCAGTGCGCCGTCTGTTGCCGACCGGCCACAGCCACGGCGGAAACGTTGCGACATGCAGGTGGCGCTCGGTTGGGTGTCCGCCTACTTTTGGCCGGACCGGCAACTGCGCCGTCTGTTGCCGATCCGGCCACAGTCACGGCGGAAACGTTGCGACATGCAGGTGGCGCTGAGTTGGGTGTCCGCCTACTTTTGGCCGGACCGGCAACTGCGCCGTCTGTTGCCGATCCGGCCACAGTCACGGCGGAAACGTTGCGACATGCAGGCGGCGCTCGGTTGGGTGTCCGCCTACTTTTGGCCGGACCGGCAACTAGGCTGGCCTGGTGCAGGAAGAGTCCGATCTCGTCACCGGTGAGGCTGTGGTCCTCGACCTTCGGGTGGCCAAGCTCGCCAGCCGCGGCGCCGCGATGCTGCTCGACGTGCTCGTGCAGGGCGCGCTCCTGCTGATCGTCGTGGTCACCGTGGCCGCAACTTCGTCCGACCTCGACCCGGCGCTCACGATCGCGCTGTTCCTTTCGGTGTTCGTGCTGATCGTGATCGGCTACCCGGTCCTGTTCGAGACGCTCACCCGCGGCAAGTCGCTGGGCAAGATGGCGCTGGGCCTGCGCGTGGTCCGGCTCGACGGCGGCCCCATCCGCTTCCGCCACGCCCTCACCCGCGCGCTCGCCGGCTTCTTCGTCGACTTCTGGGCCCTCGGCTTCCTGGGCGCGGTAGCCGTGATCACGTCGCTGAGCTCGTCGAACGGCCGCCGCGTCGGCGACTACCTGGCCGGCACGCTGGTGATCCGCGAACGCGTGCCGCAGAGCGCGCAGGCCCAGGTCGTGATGCCGCCGGGCCTCGAAGGCTGGGCTGCGCAGCTGGACCTCAGCCGCCTGCCCGACGACCTGGCGCTCGCCGCGCGCCAGTACCTGAACCGCTTCCACGAGCTGCGGCCCGACGCGGCCCACGCGCTCGGCCAAGGGCTTGCCGACCAGACGGCGCACGCTGTGGGGGTGGCGGTGCCGCACGGGATGCCGGCGTGGGTGTTCCTCTCGGCGGTGCTGGCGGAACGGCGCAACCGCGACCAGGCGCGGCTGGCGCAGCAGGTGTACGCGGGGCCGCAGCAGCAGGCGTACCAGCCGCAGCCGTTCCAGCAGCAGTCGTCTCAGCAGTTCCAGCCGCAGCAGTTCGAGCCCGCCGCCCAGCAGACTCAGCAGTACCAGCAGCAAGTCCAGCCGACGGCCCAACAGCTCCAGCCGGTCGCGCCTCAGCCGCAGCAGCAGTTCCAGCCGGTCGCGCAGCAGACCCAGCCGCAGCAGTTCGAGCCCGCCACGCAGCACCTGTCCCAGCCGGTCGCCCAGTACCCGCCGCAACAGCCCGCGCCACCGGCCCCGCCGGAGCGGGGGCCGGAGCCGGAGAACCCCTTCACCCCGCCGAGCTGACCCGATGCTCCTGGAACTCGCCACGGCGCTCGCCGGGCTCACCGCCGACGTCACCGCCACGGCCCACCCCGACGGCTCCGTCACGGTCACCGAACAGGTCACCACCGGCACTCCCGCCACTCACCGCATCGCCCTGCGCGTGGCCACCACCGACGACGAGGACCGCGTCTACACCGTCCGCGACGCCCGCCTCACCGGCTCCGGCCACCTCGACGAGGACTCCGACGGCCTCGCCGCGACCTACACCGGCCCCGCCACCCTGTCGTACACAGTGGACGGAGCCGTCGCCGGCGGCGGGCAGCTGCGCTGGCAGGTCACCGGCGGCTGGGACGCCGACCTCACCCGCCTCACCACGGCGTTCAGCGCCCCGGGGATCTCCACAGTGGACTGCTACGCCGGCGCGATCGGCTCGGCTCGCCACTGCACGTTCTCCGAGCTCGGTGCCGGCGGTATCGCCCGCGTCGAGCAGGACGGCCTGCGCCGCGGCGAGCGCGTGGACCTCGCGGTCGAGATCCCGCCCGGCGCGCTGCCCGCCAACGCCCGGTTCGTCGCGGTCTCCCCGGTGGCCGACTTCTTCAAGGGCCCGGGCATTCCCGTGCTCGCCCTGGTCCTGCTGCTGATCGCCGCCGTGCCGACGTGGCTGCACCGCCGTCGTGGCAAGAACCGCTTCGAGGTGCTCAGCCATGGTTACTGATCCGGCCAATAGTAGGCCGACCCCCGCGCGGCACGTAACCGTTGCCGCGAAGTCATTCGGCCGTGACTGTGGTCGGATCGGTAACGATCGGCACAGTAGCTTCCGCAGCTTCGCCGTCGTCCTGGCGATCCCGGCCCTCGTCTTCGCCGCGACCCCGGCCCAAGCCCAGGACCTGCCCGCCCTGCCGCAAAGCGCCGAGGTCACGCTCAAACTCCAGCGCGACGGCACCCTGTCCGTCACCGAGGCCGTCTCCGTCCCGGCCGGCACCACGATGACGCGCACCCTCCCGCTGCGCACCTCCGCCGACGCCGGCCACGACCGCGTGCTCACCGTGCGCGACCTCAGCATCGAGGGCTCCGGCAGCACGCAAACCACGGACGACCAGATCGTCGTCGACCTGCGCGGCGGCACTTCGGTGGTCCGCTACACCGTGGCCGGGACCGTCGGCAGGACGCTCGGCGTCGAGCACCTGACCTGGGACCTCGCCGGCGGCTGGGACACCCGCCTGGAGCTGCTGCGCGCGACCTTCGCCGCGCCGAACTTGCCCGACGCCGTGGTCTGCCTGGCGGGCCCGCCCGGCTCCGCCACCCCGTGCGGCGCCGCGCAGCTCGACCACTCCGGGCTCACGCGCGTGTCGGTGTCGAAGCTGGCGCCGGGCGACCGCGTGGAGCTCACCGCGGAGCTGCCCGCCGGCACCGTGCCCGCGACCGAACAGCTCGTGCCCGCGAAGTCCGTGGCCGGCGCCTTCCTCGTCACCACCCCGATCCTGGCCGCGTGGCTCGCCCTCGCGGCGCTCGCCATCGCCGGCCTCGTCACGCTGCTGGTCCTGCGCCGCCGCGACCGGGCCGCCGTGCTCCCGGTCCGGCTCGAAGTCGACGGCCAGTTCTCCTCACCCCAGGGTGTGCTCCCCGGTCACGTCGGGTTCCTGCTCACCGGCCGTACCGACGACCTCGACGTCGCCGTCACCGTGCTCGACCTCTGCGTCCGCAACTACCTGTGGGTCGGCGAAGACGGGCAAGAAGGCTGGACCCTCCACCGCCGCAACCCACCCGACGGGTACCTCACCGCCTTCGAACGGACGGTCTACGAAACCGCCGTCCCCGGCGATTCGGCGCCGCTGTCGGCCATCACGCCGGACATCGAGGACGAACTGCGCACCGCCGTCGTCCGCCGCGGCTGGCTCACGCGCCGGCCGGCCCTGGTCGCCAAAATCGCCGCCCGCCTCTGCTTCTACGGCGTCTTCCTCACTGCCCTGCTCGCTTTCACCGCCGGATACGCCCAGCTCGGCCTGGTCGTGGTCGCCACCGGCGCCGCGCTCACCCTCTTCGCCCAGTGGCTGCCCCCGCGCACGCAAGACGGCAGCCTCCTGCGCGACCAACTCCGGGGCCTGCGCACCGAACTGGCCACCCCGGCGGAAGTCACCGAACTGATCTTCTCCCGCGCCCTTCCGTACGCCGTCGCGCTCGGCGAAACCGACCGTTGGCTCGGCACGCGCGCGGAACCGGTTTGTTCGCTTCAGGCGTACTGGTTCGGCGCCCCCGCCACACCCGTCCGGACCAGCGCTTTCCTGGCCGCGCTCGGCGCCGCGACCAAGAGCGCGCCCCACGCGCTGGGAGGGGTGCCACCAGCCGAGCCGAGGGTCGGGTCCTCTGCGTAGGGTGGGGGCATGGCCGATCCCGAGCTCGTCCGTTTCACGATTGACAACGGTCTGCGCGTGGTGCTCGCCCCGGACCCGACCGCGCCTGTTGTCGGGGTCAGCGTGCACTACGACGTGGGCTTTCGCTCCGAGCCGGAGGGGTTGACGGGTTTCGCGCACCTCTTCGAGCACTTGATGTTCCAGGGCAGTGAAAGCCTGGAGAAGCTGGCCCACTTCCGCCACGTGCAGTCGAGCGGCGGGACCTTCAACGGGTCCACCCACCCCGACTACACCGACTACTACGAGGTGCTGCCGTCGGCGGCCCTCGAGCGCGCGCTGTTCCTCGAAGCCGACCGCATGCGCGCCCCGAAGCTGACCGCGGAGAACCTGGCGAACCAGATCGAGGTCGTCAAGGAGGAGATCCGCCTCAACGTGCGCAACCGCCCGTACGGCGGGTTCCCCTGGATCCTCCTGCCGCCGGTGCTGTACTCGACGTTCGCCAACGCCCACGACGGCTACGGCGCGTTCGAGGACCTCGAAGGCGCGACGCTCGACGACTGCGCCGCCTTCTTCGACACCTACTACTCGCCGGCCAACGCGGTGCTCACCGTCGCCGGCGACTTCGAGGTGGAGAACGCCAAGGCGCTCATCCAAAAGCACTTTGGCGACGTGCCGCACCGGCCCGCGCCGGTGCGGCCTTCGTTTGCCGAGCCGCTGCCCACCACGGAGCTGCACGGCGAGCACGAGGACGCGCACGCGCCGCTGCCCGCGATCGCCGTGGGCTACCGCATGCCCGACCCGATCAATGACCTCGACGGTTACCTCGCGTACCTCGTGCTGGCCGGTGTCCTCACCGACGGTGACGGTTCCCGCCTGCAGCAGCGCCTGGTGCACCGCGAGCCGCTGGTGGTCGACATCGGTGCCGGCGCCGGGCTGTTCGGCCCGTTCGAGGCGCGCGACCCCGACACGTTCACGATCACCGCGATCCACCCGCCGGACGTGGATCGCGAGCGCGTGCTGGCCGCCCTCGACGAGGTGCTGGACGAGCTCGCGACGACGCCGCCCGATGAGCAGGAGCTCAAGAAGGTGACCGCGCGCTGGGCCGCGAGCCTGCACTCGGAACACGACCGGCTGGTGTCGCGCACGCTGGCGCTGGGCGCGTTCGAGCTGCTCTACGGCGACGCGTCGCTGGTGCACCGGCTGGCCGACCGCATGTCGGCGGTCACCGGCGAAGCCGTTTCGGCCGCGGCGAAGGCGCTGCGCCCCGACGCGCGCGCCGTGCTCGTCGTGAAGCCCGCCAACTCCGAAGGGATGGACGAGCAGTGACTTCGGCTACGCATCGCAGCGCGCAGGAGATCGGGCGCACCGCGACCGGTCCGCGTCCGCTGCCCGAGCTCGGCGCGCAGCGCGCCGCCACCGACCTGTCCCATGTGGACACCACGCTGAGCAACGGCCTGCGCGTGCTCGCCGTGCGCAAGGCCACGGTCCCGCTGGTCGAGGTGCGGCTGTGGATCCCGTTCGCGGGTGAGGACGCGCTGCACCCGGCCACCGCGGAGGTGCTGGCCGAGACGCTGCTCACCGGCACCGCGAAGCGCGACCGCGTGGAGATCGACGCCGAGCTGGCGCTGATCGGTGGCGACCTCGGCGCGGGCGTGGACCCGGAACGCTTGTACCTCAACGGTTCCGCCTTGGCTGAAGGCCTGCCGACGCTGCTCGACGTGCTCGGCGACGTGCTGACCGGCGCCACCTACGGCGAGGCCGAGGTGACCCGTGAACGCGAGCGGCTGATCGAGCGCATCGCGGTGTCGCGCACGCAGCCCCGCACGATCGCGCGGGAGGCGTTGCAGAAGCAGCGCTACGGCGACCACCCCGTCACGCGTGAGGTCCCGCAGGCTTCTGATGTTGCTGTTGTCGTTCCCGAGCAGGTGCGGGCGCTGCACGCGGCATCGGTGCTGCCGCGTGGTTCCGTGCTGGTGGTCGTCGGCGACATCGACCCCGACACCGTGCCGGCCGAGCTCGAACGCGCGCTCGGCGGCTGGGCCTCGGACCGCTCGGCTCTCGTGCTTCCGACGCTGCCGGAGCTGACCGGCGGCAACGTGCTGCTGGTGCCGCGCACCGGCGCGGTGCAGTCGCAGATCCGGCTTTCGGCCCAGACGGTGGCCCGCACGCACCCGTCGTACGCGGCGCTGCAGCTGGCGAACCTGGCGTTCGGTGGGTACTTCTCCTCGCGCCTGGTCGAGAACATCCGTGAGGACAAGGGTTACACCTACGGCGCCCACTCCGGCTTCGAGTTCACCGGCGAGAACGCGGTGGTGAACGTCGACGCCGACACGGCCAACGAGGTCACCGCCGCCGCGCTGCTCGAAACGCGCTACGAGCTGGGGCGCCTCGGTCTCGTGCCGCCGACGGCCGAGGAAGTGGAGTCGGTGCGCCAGTACGCGATCGGCTCGCTGCTCACTTCCACGTCGTCGCAGTCGGGTCTGGCCGGGCAGCTGATGGCGCTGGCGACCACGGGCCTCGGCGTCGAATGGCTGCAGGAGCACCCGGCGCGCCTCGCGGCCGTGACGGGGGAGCAGGTGGCCGAGGTGGCGCTGGAGTACTTCGCGCCCAAGCGGTTCACCGGCGTGGTCGTCGGCGACGCGGAGCTGCTCGCGCCGAAGCTGACGGCGCTGGGCGACGTGACGGTGGGCTCGGAGACGGCCGACTGATGACCGTACCGTTCACCCTGGAGTCGCTGCCGACCCTGTCGCGGTCCACTGTGGACCGTCAGGAGACGTTGCGCACCAACCCGGAGCGTCTCGTCTCCAAGTGGTCCGAGGCCCGCGTGGTGCTGCTCGACGACACCGGCCGCACGCCGGTGGCCGAGGGCAGCTCCTCGCTGGCCGCCCGCAAGGCCATCGACTTCGGCACGGAACCCCCGGCCGACGCGGTGTTCCTCGGCGAGTGGGAGGACACCGACTACTGGTCGCTGCCCGGCCGCCCCGAGGGCGACGTCGACACCGTGCAGATGTCCGGCAGCTGGGGCGTGGTCGAAGAGGTCCCGCGCGTCGACGGCGAGATCTGGGTCGAGCTGCGCGGCTACGGTGACCAGCTGGACGACACCTCGGCCGGCCTGTTCACCACCGCGCAGGCCCTGCGCCACTGGCGGCGCCAGGCCCGCTTCTGCACCCGCGACGGCTCACCCACGAACCTGATCCAGTTCGGCTGGGCCAGCAAGTGCGAGGCCAAGGGCCACGAGGAGTACCCACGCACCGACCCGGCCGTGATCTGCCTCGTCCACGACCAGGACGGCGTCAACGGCTCCCACGTGCTGCTCGCCCGCCAGCCGGTCTGGCCCGCGGGCCGCTACTCCGTTCTCGCCGGCTTCGTCGAAGCCGGCGAGTCGCTGGAGGGCTGCGTGTCGCGGGAGATCCGCGAGGAAGTGGGCGCTTCCGTCACGGACATCCGCTATCTGGGCAGCCAGCCGTGGCCCTTCCCTCGCTCGATCATGCTCGGCTTCACCGCCCGCGCCGACCGCTCCGCCCCGCTGGTCCCCGCGGACGGCGAGATCGAAGAAGCCCTGTGGGTTTCCCGCGACGAGGTTCGTGCCGCTTTCCGCAACAGCGCGGGCGGCGAGGCCGTCCCGACTCCGATCGCAGGTGGTGCGTCGGAGATCATTCTGCCGGGTAACTCGTCGATCGCTCGCGTGATGCTGAAGGCGTGGGCTGACGCGGAGGAGTGACCTTCGGTTTTGCTCGTGACAGGGCCCCTTCCCGGCTTGAGCCGGGGAGGGCCTTTGTCGTTTCGCGGTGCGATTGCTCGTTGTATAGCGCGACTCGGCGAACCATTTTCGGTGCGTGCGAGGACGGCGGACCGCACGCTGCTCGGTGATCTACGACAGCCACCCCGAAACCAGCGACAACGAGGAAGACTTCGACGGTGAATGATCTTCCGGTCGCCGCTTACTGACTCCTGACCAGGCGAGGGGGCCATTTTCGCCCGGGGCTCTTTTCGTTTCGCAGTAGCGTGATTTCCCTGTGCCGTCGTTTCCTCGAACCGGCTGCGCTCGGCGAGCCTCCGTCGACCACGGCTGCTCGGTGCCAGCATGGGGCTCATGGACACCGTCGTCGTTCCGCGGAGCGTCCTCAGTGCGCTGAGGCAAGCCAGTGTCGCCGGAACAGCCACCGTGCTGATCGACCGATTTCGCACCACCGCCCGGGAAGCGGTCGCGCGGCCGCCGGCCGCGTACGGCGAGATCTTGGCTTGGCTGTGGCGGATAGACGCCGATGCCGCCGTGATCCACATCGCCGACCTGATGAAGCAGCTGCGCGAACACCATCCGCTCGCCCACGTGGTGACGCCTCCCGTCGGATTCGGCGAGCTCCTTGACGGCGTGCGCGAGTGCTTGCCCGCCGGCTTCGCCCAGGCTGACCTGCTGATTTCCTACACCCGCACCTCGCTGGGCGACTTCTACGGCGGTTGACGGCCTCCGGAGACCTGCCTCTGACGCCGCGCGCACGCTGAGCACCCGCTCAGTCACCCACCGCCGCGCCCGAAACCTCCTGGACTCGAAGTGTTACCCGCTCGTTCCGGATGACCATTGACGCGATGTGGCCCCGCTCACTACAGTCGCCCGAAACCGTCTGTAAAGTATCCTAATTAAGGGGCCACGAGTGCGCGCCGGAAGCCCGAGGATGTTGCGCGAGATCAACGATCGCGCGGCGATCGAGGCGTTGCTGCGCGGCGGGCCGCTCACGAGGGCGGAGCTCGAAGTCGTGATCGGGCTGTCCAAGCCGGCCACGGCGCAGCTGCTCACGCGCCTCGAGCAGGACAATCTCGTGGGCAAAGCGGGCGAACGCGCGGGCGGCGGACGCGGGCCGCGGGCCCAGCTGTGGGCCGTCAACGGCAGTCTCGCCCACGTCGCCGCCGTGGATCTCACGCCGCACGTCGCCGATTTCGTGATCGCGGATGTCGCGGGGACGGTCGAAGCGGAGTATCAGGTCGAGCTGCCTGTGCACGAGGGCGCCGACGTGATCGGCACGTTCGGCAAGGCGCTCAAGCACGTCACCAAGAAAGCCGGCAAGAACCTCGACGACCTGGCCAACGTCGTGATCGGCGCGCAGGGCGCGTTCGACCCGCGCACGGGCCTGCTCTCCTCCGCGCCCCACATCCCCGGCTGGCTGGGGTTCGACGTGCCGGCAAGGCTGAGCGAAGAGCTCGGGATCGCCGTGACCATCGAGAACGACGTGAACCTGGTGGCCGTCGAGGAGATGACGGTCGGGAAAGCCCAGGAAGTCGACGACGTCGTGATGGTGTGGCTCTCCGAAGGCGTCGGTGGCGCCGTGGTCATCGGGCGCCGGCTGCTGCGCGGCGCGACCGGCGGTGGCGGCGAGATCGACTGGATGCGCGTGCCCGATCCGTCCACTGTGGACACTAGTGACCGCTGGCCCGAGGCCGGCGCACGATTCGGCAACCTCGTGGACTCGCCCGCCATCGCAAGGCTCGCCCACGCGCACGGCCTCACTGCCGAAACAGGCCCGCAAGCGGTAATCCAAGCGACAACCCAAAGCCACCAACCCTTCCTCGACGACCTGGCCCGCCGCGTCGCCGGCGGTCTCGCGAGCCTCGTGGCCGTTGCCGACCCGCAGCTCATCCTGCTTTCGGGCGACACGAGCCGCGCCGGTGGCGACGAATTCGCCCAGCGAGTCGCACGAAAACTCCACGAACTGGTCCTGCCCCGAACCCCCGTCGCGCTCGCTTCGGTGCAGGGCAACGCCGTGCGCGCGGGCGCGTTGCAGTCCGCGCTCGCCACCGCCCGTGAAGACGTCTTCGGCGTCGTCACCCCCACGCTCCGCGGGTCGCGTCGGCCCTTGGAGGACACAGCGGGAGTGCCTCGGACGGCACTCCCGAGCTCTGCCCCGTCCCCGACCGAGTAACCACCATGAGGAGGAGGGTCATGGCCCCCACGACCCGCATCCGGAGGATCGCGCGAAGGCGTGGTTCTCTGCTGCTGTCCGCCGCGGCCGCCGCCACGCTGCTGGCGACCGCCGCGTGCGGCGCGGCCGCGCCGAGCGGCTCGGGCGACGCCGCCGCGCCGCCGAACAAGGACGACAAGCTCACCCTCACCGTCTACAGCAAGTTCACCGACCGCGAGTACGGCGTGGTCACGGCCGCGCTGAACAAGCTGAAGGCCAAGTACCCCAACATCACCATCAACCACGAGGGCAACCAGGACGACGACAAGCTCACGCAGTCGATCCGCGGCGGCAACCCGCCCGACGTGGCCATCTCCTTCTACACCGACAACCTCGGCGCGTGGTGCTCCACTGGCAGCTTCCAGGACCTCAAGCCGTACCTGGACCGCGACAAGATCGACGTGAACCAGATCCCCCAGGCCGTGCGTGACTACACGTCGTACCAGGGCAAGCGCTGCGCCATGCCGATGCTCGCCGACGTCTACGGCCTGTACTACAACAAGGACATGTTCGCGGCGCACGGCATCTCCTCGCCGCCGAAGACCACGACCGAGCTGTTCGAGGACGCGAAGAAGCTCACCGAGTTCAACCCGGACGGCTCGATCAAGACGATGGGCTTCATCCCGGCGATGCCGTTCTACGCCAACCAGGCGCAGTACTGGGCTCCGAACTTCGGAGCGCAGTTCATCGGTCCGGACGGCAAGTCGTCGATCTCGTCCAGCCCCGGCTGGAAGGCGATGTTCGAGTTCCAGAAGAAGCTCATCGACTTCTACGGCGGCCACGACAAGGTCGAGAAGTTCAAGGCCGGCCTCGGCGACGAGTACTCCGCCGACAACGGCTTCCAGAAGGGCAAGCTGGCGATGATGTACGACGGTGAGTTCCGCACCGCGTTCATCAAGGACCAGACCCCGACGCTGAACTACGCCACCGCGCCCGCGCCGGTGCTCGACAGCATGGCCGACCACTACGGTGCCGGCTTCGCCACCGGCACGATCATCGCGATTCCCAAGGGCGCCAAGAACCCCGGCGCCGCGTGGGAGCTGATCAAGCAGGTCACGCTCGACACCGACACGCTCGTGGACATGGCCAACGGCCTCAAGAACGTGCCGAGCACCACGGCTTCGCTGTCCTCGCCGAAACTCGACGCGCCGCCGCAGTTCAAGACGTTCCTCGACATCTACGGCAGCGGCAAGCTGGTCGCCAACCCGTCCACGCCGATCGGTGACGCCTTCCTCAAGGCGGTCAACGACTTCGCCGAGAAGTGGCAGGCCGGCTCTGTGCCCGATCTCGACGCCGGCCTCAAGCAGGTCGACGCCCAAGTCAACGACGAGCTGGCGCAAAAAGGATCGGGCGGATGACTCTGTCCAACGGCGCCTCGGCGGTAACGAGTACCTCGTCGCAGGTCCTCCCCACTGAGGCGACGATCCCGCCTGCACCTGCCAAGGTGCGGGCGGGATCCCGCCGGGCCAAGCGCCGTCGCACGGTGTTCTACTTCATGGCGCCGGCGACGCTGGGGTTCCTGATCTTCTTCGGGTACCCGCTCATCGCCACGGTGTACTACTCGTTCACCCGCTACGACCTCATCAACCCTCCACAGTGGATCGGGTTCGACAACTACGTGCGCATGTTCACCAGCGAGCCGCTGGTGAAGACCGCCGCGTACAACACGTTGTGGCTCGTGATCATCCTGACGATCTGCCGGGTGCTGTTCTCGCTCGGCGTCGCGTCGGTGATCTCGCGGCTGAAGTCGGGCGTCGGCCTGGTCCGCACGCTGTGCTACCTGCCCACGCTCGCGCCGCCGGCCGCGGCGACGCTCGCGTTCGTCTTCGTGTTCAACCCGCAGTTCGGCCCGGTGAACCGGTTCCTGCACCTCGTGGGCATCGACGGCGGGCTGTGGTTCAACAGCCCGGTGATGTCGAAGCCGTCCCTCACGCTGCTGGCGCTATGGGGTTCGGGCGAGCTGATGATCATCATCCTGGCCGCGTTGCTCGACGTGCCGACCGAGCAGTACGAGGCCGCCGAGCTCGACGGCGCCGGCGCGGTCCGCAAGTTCTGGCACGTCACGCTGCCCACGATCTCGCCGGTGCTGCTCTTCGGCGTGGTCAACTCGATGATCTACGCGCTGCAGTTCTTCACCCAAGCCATCGTGGCGTCGTCCGCCTCGGCGGGCACTGCCGACGTGGCCGGCAACTCGAAACTCATCGGCGCGCCGGAGAACTCTACGCTGACGTATCCGATCTGGTTGTACGTACAGGGTTTCCGCTACTTCAACATGGGCTACGCGGCGGCGATGGCCGTGCTGCTGTTCATCGTGTCCGCGGCCTTCACGTGGGTGCTGGTGCGGCAGCTGCGTAAATCCCAACACCAGGAGGAGGGGGCATGACGACGCTTTCGGCTCCTGCGAAACCCGCGGCTCCCGTCCCACCACGCGTGCAGTTCAAGCGCCAGTGGGACAAGCGGCTGGGCTTCATCGCGACCCACGCCATCGGCATCGCGCTCGGTGTGATCTTCGTGTTGCCGCTGCTGTTCGTGTTCCTCACCGCGGTGATGAAGAGCGACCAGGCGATGACGTCGAGCCTGTGGCCCACGGAATGGCACTTCGAGAACTTCGTCGAGGTATTCCGGAAGGCTCCTCTGCTGGAGTACTTCGGCAACAGCCTGCTGTACTCGTCGCTCGCGACGGTCGGCGCGCTCGTGTCGGCCATCCCGGCCGCGTACGGCCTCGCGAAGGTCAAGTGGCGTGGGCAGAACCTGTTCTTCATGCTCACGGTGGCCGCGATGATGCTGCCGCCGCAGGTCACCGTCGTGCCGCTGTACGACCTGTGGGTGCGGATGGGCCTCACCGGCACGCTCGTGCCGCTGATCGTGCCGTACTTCTTCTTCGACGCGTTCTCGATCTTCCTGCTGCGCCAGTTTTTCCTCACCATTCCCAAGGATTACCTGGAAGCGGCGAAGATCGACGGCTGCAACGAGTTCCGGGCCATGACGCGGGTGCTGCTGCCCATGGCCAAGCCCGGAATCGCGGCCACCGCGATGTTCTGTTTCCTGTTCACCTGGAACGACTACTTCGGACCCCTGCTCTACACCGGTGAGAACCAGGACAACTGGCCGCTTTCGCTGGCCATCGCCTCGTTCCGCGGCATGCATCACGTGGAGTGGAACCTCACGATGGCCGCGACCGCGCTGATCATGGCGCCGGTGATCGTGTTGTTCGTGTTCGCGCAGAAGTCGTTCGTCAAGGGCATCACGTTCACGGGAGTCAAGGGATGAAGCTGGCAGTCGTCGGTGGCGGGTCCACCTACACGCCGGAACTGGTCGACGGCATCGCGGGCCGCAGGTCCACTTTGGATGTCGACGAGATCGTGCTGATCGACCCGGACTCCTACCGCGTGGAGACCGTCGGCGGGTTCAGTCAGCGGCTGCTCGACCACGCCGGGCACCCGGCGCGGGTCCGTACCACCGCGAACCTGGAGGAAGGCGTCGAAGGCGCTTCGGCTGTGCTCATCCAGCTGCGGGTGGGCGGACAGAAGGCGCGGGCGTCGGACGAGACGTTCCCGCACGCGTGCGGATGCCTCGGCCAGGAGACGACCGGCGCGGGCGGTTTGGCGAAGGCCCTGCGCACGGTGCCGGTGGTGCTCGACATCGCCGAGCGCGTGCGCAAGGTCGCGGGTGACGACACTTGGATCGTGAACTTCACGAACCCCGTCGGCATCGTCACGCGGGCGCTGCTGCAGGAAGGCCACCGCGCGGTGGGGCTGTGCAACGTCGCGATCAACCTGCAGCGGAAGTTCGCCAAGCTGCTCGGTGCGTCGACGGGAGACGTGCGGCTCGTCCACACCGGACTCAACCACCTGAGCTGGGAGCGCGGCGTGCTCGTCGACGGCGTCGACCGGCTGCCCGAGCTGCTGGACAAGCACGCGGAGTTCCTTGGCGAGGAGGTGACCGCGCCCGTCGAGTGGATGCGCCGGATGAACGCCGTGCCGTCGTACTACCTGAAGTACTACTACTCGCACGACGCGCAGGTGGCCAAGCAGCTCACGGAACGCCCGCGCGCCGAGGTGGTGAGCGACGTCGAGGAGGAGCTGCTGAAGATCTACCTCGACCCCGAGCAGGTCACCAAGCCGGATTCGCTGGAGAAGCGCGGCGGCGCGTACTACTCGGAGGCCGCCGTGCAGCTCGTGCACGCGCTGACGGCGGGCGGGCCGGCCGAGGAGCACGTGGTGAACGTGCGCAACGACGGCACGTTCTCCTTCCTGCCCGATGACGCGGTGATCGAGGTTTCGTCCTCTGTGGATTCGGACGGTGCTCGGGCGATACCGCAGCAGACGGTGGAGCCGCGCTTCGCCGGCCTCATCGCCGCGGTCACGGCCTACGAGCACCTTGCCCTCGAAGCCGCTGTGAAGGGCGGACGCGACCGCGTGGCCGACGCGCTACTGGCCCACCCGCTCGTCGGCCAGTACACCAAGGCCGACCAGCTGGCCGACTCCCTCGTGTCGATCAACCGCGATTTCCTGCCGTGGGCGCGCGGATGAGCGAAGCCGGGCCCGCGGTCGTGGCGATCGACGGGGGCAACAGCAAGACCGAGGTGCTCGTGGTGTCGCGCGAGGGCGACGTGCTCGCCGAATCGCGCGGCCCCGGCGCCTCGCCGCAGAACGTCGGCGTCGACGGCTGCGTCGCGGCGCTGGAGACGCTGGTGCTTTCGGCATTGACGTCGGCGGGTCTGCCGACGGCGCGGCCGTTCGGCGTGCACACCTCGGCTTACCTCGCGGGGCTGGATTTCCCGCGTGAGGAAGAGGCGCTGCACGCCGCGTTGTTCGCGCGCGGCTGGAGCTCCACCTTGCACGTGGGCAACGACGTGCTCGCTCTGCTGCGCGCAGGCAGCTCCGACGGCACGGGCGTGGCCGTGGTGTGCGGCGCCGGGATCAACGGCGCCGGCGTCGGCCCGGACGGGCGCGTGCACCGCTTTCCCGCGCTGGGCAAGATCTCCGGCGACTGGGGCGGCGGTTACCGCCTCGGTGAGGAAGCCCTGTGGTGGGCCGTGCGGGCGGAAGACGGCCGCGGGCCTTCTACGGCGCTGCAGGCGGCGGTTTCGGGTTTCTTCGGTGTTTCGAGAGTGTTCGACGTGGTGCAGGGCCTGCACTTCAAGGAGATCGACTCCGCCCGGATCCACGGGCTGTGCCCACTGCTGTTCGACGTCGCCGCCGCCGGCGACGAGGTCGCGCAGCAGGTCGTGACGCGCTTCGTGGAGGAGGTCAGTGTGTTCGCCGCGGTGATCCTGCGGCAGCTCGACCTGACCCAGTCGGCACCCGAGGTGGTGCTCGGCGGGGGAGTACTCACGGGCGTCGGCCCGTCGGTGATCTCCGAAATCGAGCGGCGCTGCCTGAAGGTGGCTCCGCGGGCGGTGGTGCGGGTGGTCGACGTGAACCCCGTCGTCGGCGCGGCATTGTTCGGCCTCGACGAGCTGGGTGCCCCACCTTCGGCCAAAGCCGCCCTGAAGGCGGCCACCCAACGCACCCCAATGTGGCGTTCGGTGCGTTGAGCGCACCCAATGTGGCGTTCGGTGCGTTGAGCGCAACGAACGCCACATTGGGGCGGTTGGGGCCTCAGCCCACGATGTTCTTCCCGGTCTCCAGCACGGACTTGAGGTCGGAAAGCACCCAGGCCCAGCCGCCACCGGCGTTCTCGCCCGGACCGGCGTCGACG
Source organism: Amycolatopsis sp. NPDC005232 (assembly GCF_040607795.1). Taxonomy (NCBI): domain Bacteria; kingdom Bacillati; phylum Actinomycetota; class Actinomycetes; order Pseudonocardiales; family Pseudonocardiaceae; genus Amycolatopsis; species Amycolatopsis sp. NPDC005232. The sequence continues at coordinate 309,391 of NZ_JBEXHL010000009.1, forward strand.
TTCTCCATCGCGCCCGACACGAGCGCCGCGTGCCCGGGCGCGCCCGTGACGTCGTGGGTCACGGTCAGTCTGGTCCCGGCGGTCTTGGTTTCCTCGATGTCGTACGTGAGCGTCGTGTAGGGCTCCGCGACGAGGCTCGGGTCCATCAGCAGCTTCCACGTGATCACGAGCTTGCGCGGCGGGTCGGATTCGAGCACCTCGCCGTCCAGCAGGTCACTCGTGAACCCCGCGTCGATGAACTCCTGCGTCGGCTTGGTGCGGTGCTTGCCGCCCGTCTTGAGGTCGAACTCGGCCAGCCCGGAGTACCCGTACTTCTGCGTCCACTCCGGCTTGGTGATCGCGTCCCAGATCGCCTGCGGCGTCGCCTTGATGTACACGCGGTTGACCTGCACGGTCTTGGTCTCGGTCATTTCGGTGGCTCCCTCTCCAGATCGCTCTTGAGTTCCATCAGCGCCGACACGTGGCGCTCGGTGTACTTGTCGATCCACCGGTCGTGGATCTCCCGGATCGGCACGGGGTTGAGAAAGTGGAGCTTCTCCCGCCCCTCCTTGCGCGTGACGACGAGGCCGGCCTCCTCGAGCAGCTTGAGGTGCTTCATCACCCCGAACCGCGTCATGTCCACTTCGGACTCCAGCTCCGTGAGCGTGCGGCCGTCACGTTCGAACAGCCGGTCCAGCAGACCCCGGCGGGTCGGATCCGCCAGCGCCTTGAACACCAGGTCGTCGTCAGGCACTCGACGAGAATAGGTGACCAAAAGGTCACATGTCAACCCGTGCTCGAATCAGGGCCTGGCGTTTGTGCTGATCAGCGGGTTCGGCTGCTCGCGGGGGAGACCCCGGTGACCCGCTTGAACGCTGCACTGAACGCGCTCTCCGAGCCATACCCCCACCGCGCCGCCACGGACGCGACCGTGCGGCCCTCGGCCAGCTCCCGGGTGGCGCCGGAGATCCGCCGGTGCAGCAGGTAGTCCATCGGCGACAACCCCACCAGCGCCTTGAACCGCGTCGCGAACACCGTGCGCGACAGGCGTGCCTCGGCCGCCAGCCGGGCGACTGTCCAGCCGAACGCGGGACGCCGGTGCATCGCCGCCAGTGCGGCGCCGATCGCGGGGTCGCGGAAGCCCGCCAGCCACGCGGGTTGCGCGCCTGCGCCGAGGAGAGCGCGCAGCACGTGCAGGGAGAGGATCTGCGTGAGGTGCTCACGCATCGCGCCGCCGCCTGGTCGGCCGGTGGTTTCGAACGCGAGCAGCCGCAGTGTCGAGCTCAGCGCCGTGTCCGGATCGGTGATGCGGATCGAGGAACCGAGGTCCTCCAGCAGCACCGCCGCCGCGGGGTCGGCGAAGTCCAGGGTGGCGCCGACCAGGACAGTGCCGGCCGGAGAAGGGTCCGAAGTGGAACCGGCGTGCCCGTCGGTGCCGGTGAACACGCTGCGGGCCTCGACCGGCGTGACGTCCGGTGTGCTGGCCGTGACGTACGCGGCGTCGCGGCCCACGAGGTAGCAGCCACCCGCCGCGAGAAACACCGGCGCCGACCCCTCGGGCAGCAGCCAGCACGAGCCTGCCGTCACGGTGATCACCTTGGGGTGCGAGCCGCCGAACCGCACCGCCCACTCGCCGCCCGCCGTCAGCCGGGCTGGGAGAGCCGGGCGCACGGCCGCCATCGACAGGACGTCCGCAAGCGGGTCCGGACGATCCAGCACGAGCTCCGAACGCTCACTCATGGTCCGCACCCTCCGCCCTGCCTAGCGTGGGAAGCACCGAAGAAAGGAACCTCCGTGCAGTATCAACAACTCGGCGCCACCGGAACTTTCGTGTCCAGGATCGCACTCGGCACCATGACGTTCGGCGGCTCGGGCACCATGCCGTGGGACTTGATCGGCGGGCTGGACCTCAAGGCGGCCGACGAACTGGTCGGCATCGCCCTGGACCAGGGCGTGAACCTCATCGACACGGCCGACATGTACGCCCGCGGTGAGACCGAGGAGATCCTCGGCAAGATCCTCAAGGGCCGCCGCCGCGACGTGGTGCTCGCCACCAAGGCGTACTCGCGCATGGGCGCCGGTCCCAACGAGGTGGGGCTCTCCCGCGTGCACCTGCGCCATGCGATCGAGGACAGCCTCCGCCGCCTCGGCACCGACCACATCGACCTCTACCAGATCCACGCCCACGACCACCTGACGCCGCTCGACGAGACCCTGGCCGCCCTCGACGACGCCGTCCGTCAAGGCAAGATCAGCTACGTCGGCACGTCCAACACCTTCGCCTGGCAGCTCGCCAAGGCCCTCGGCGTCGCCGACCTGCGCGGCTACCCGCGGTTCGTGTCGCTGCAGGCGTACTACTCGCTCGTCGGCCGTGATCTCGAGCGAGAGCTGCTGCCGCTGGTCAACGAGGAGAAGCTCGGCCTGCTCGTCTACAGCCCGCTGGCCGGCGGCTTCCTCTCCGGCAAGTTCACCCGCGACAGCCACGACGCCTCCGGCCGCCGCGCCCAGGCCGACAACCCGCCGCTCGACCGCGAGCGCGGCTACGACATCGTCGACGCCCTGCGCAAGATCGCCGACCGCCACGACGTCGGCGTCGCCCGCGTCGCGCTGGCCTGGGTGCTCGCGCAACGCGGCGTGACCAGCGTGATCGTCGGCGCCAAGCGGCCCGACCAGCTGCACGAGAACCTCGCCGCCGTCGACCTGGAGCTCACCGGGCAGGATCTCGCCGAGCTGGACGCCGTCAGCGCTCTGCGGCCGGAGTATCCGGCCTGGGCCCTCGACGGCGCCTATCCGTCGCGCACGCCCTAAAGCAAGGCGCCCAGCGGCAGAATCAAGGCGATCGACACCACCGAGATCACCGTCTCCATCACCGACCACGTCTTCAGCGTCTGCCCCACGGACATCCCGAAGTACTCCTTGACCAGCCAGAACCCGGCGTCGTTCACGTGCGAGAAGAACAGCGAACCGGCGCCGATGGCCAGCACCAGGAGTGCGTTGTGCGTCGGGTCGAGGGTCGCGGCGAGCGGCGCGACGATGCCGGCGGCGGACACGGTGGCGACGGTCGCGGAGCCCGTCGCCAGACGGATCGCCACGGCGACCAGCCAGCCGAGCAGCAGCGGCGACAAGTGGGCGCCGGTGGACAGGTTGGTGATCACGCCGCCGACGCCGGCGTCCACCAGCGTCTGCTTGAAGCCACCGCCCGCGGCCACGATGAGCAGGATGCCCGCGATCGGGGCGAGTGAGTCGCTGATGATCGACGACAGTTTCGCGCGGTACAGGCCCGCCGGGCGGCCCAGTGTGACCATGCCGACGAGCACCGCGAGCAGCAGCGCCACCAGCGGGTCGCCGACGAAGTCGAGCACGCGGCGCACGGCGTTTTCCTTGCCCAGCAGGATGTCCGACAGCGCCTTGAGCAACATCAGCGCCACGGGCAGCAGGACCGTGGTCAGCGTCGCGCCGAAGCTGGGCCGCTTGTCGACCTCGGTGCTCTCGGACGCGGGCACCAAGCGCTGCGGCGGCGTGGCGTCCGGCACCCACCGCGCCGCGACGCGGCCGAACAGCGGGCCGGCGATGACCACCGTCGGGATGCCGACGAGCAGGCCGAGCGCGAGCGTGATGCCCACGTTGGCGCCGAGCGCACCCGCCGCGGCCAGCGGGCCGGGGTGCGGCGGGATCAGCCCGTGGAGCACCGACAGGCCCGCGAGCGCCGGGATTCCCAGCAGCAGCACGGGTTTCCCGCTGCGCTTGGCGACGAGCAGCACCACCGGGATCAGCATCACGAGACCGATCTCGAAGAACATCGGCAGTCCGATCAACGCGGCCACCAGCGCCATCGCCCACGGCAGCCCGGCGCCGTGCACGCGCCCGAGAATCGTGTCCACGATCCGGTCCGCACCGCCGGAATCGGCCAGCAGCTTGCCGAGCATCGCGCCGAACGCGATCAGCAACCCGACCGAAGCGACCGTGCTGCCGACGCCGCTTTCGAAGCTCTTCAACAGCTTGTCCACGGGCATACCGGCCACGAGGCCGAGCACGCCGGAGCCGATCGTCAACGCCAGCAGCGGGTGGAGCTTCAGCTTGCTGATCAGCACCACGATCACGGCGATGGCGAGCACCGTCGCCAGGGTCAGGCGGCTGTCGTGGCCGGTCCAACCGGCCGCGAGGGTGGTGGTCATGCACGCTCCTGGAACGCGTGAAGCGCCGCCTCGACGAGGGCGGCGGGAGGTTCGGTGATCTCGACGACGTAGCCCGGCTCGTCCGGCTGCAGGGGTTCGAGGTCCGCGAGCTGGGAGTCGAGCAGCGTGACGGGCATGAAGTGACCCTTGCGGGCCTGCATGCGCTCGGCGAGCACGTCGCGATCGCCGTGGAGGTGGAGGAACCAGACGCTGCCGCCGGCTCTCAGCTCGTCGCGGTAGCGGCGTTTCAGCGCGGACGACGACACGATTCCACCGGACTTCTGGTGCGTCGCGATCCAGTGCGAGATCGCTTGCAACCAGGGCTCGCGGTCGGCGTCCGTCAGCGCGTGGCCGGCGGTCATCTTCTCGATGTTGGCCTTCGGGTGGAAGGTGTCGGCCTCGGCGTACTCCACGCCCAGGCGCTCGGCCAGCGCCTCGCCGACCGTCGTCTTCCCCGAGCCGGAAACGCCCATCACGACGATGACGGTCATCCGCACCTCCTTGTGTCCGCACGAGTCAAACTCAAAAGTACTACTTATTCAAGAACAAGTAGTACTTAATCGAATCAGAGCGGTAAGTTGGCCGAATGGGGAGCGATCGGCACGAGGAAGTCCTCGACGTGCTGGGCGCGGCGATCGCCAACGGCGAGCTGGCGCCCGGCGCCGTGCTGCGATCCGACGAGCTGCAGGAACGCTTCGGCACCTCACGCACGGTCGCGCGAGAAGTCGTGCGCGTGCTCGAAACGATGGGGCTCACCACAAGCCGCCGCCGCGTCGGCGTGATCGTGAGCGGCCCGGACGGGTGGAACCACTACGACCCGCGCCTGATCCGCTGGCAGCTCGACGGATCCGGGCGCGCGGCGGCGCTGCGGACGTTGACGGAGCTGCGCTCGGGCGTCGAGCCGTCGGCCGCGCGGTTCGCGGCGCTGCGCGCGACGCCGGAGGACCGCGGCCGGCTGCGCGCGCTGGGCCATCGTCTGGAGGAGACGGCCCGGGCGCGCGACCTGACGACGTTCCTCGGCCACGACATCGCGTTTCACGACCTGCTGCTCACCGCGTCGGGAAACCCGATGTTCGCACAGCTGTCCTCGGTGGTCGCCGAGGTGCTCGCGGGCCGCACCTCCCACGGCCTCATGCCCGAGGAACCGCAGCCCGAAGCCGTCGCGCTGCACGTGGAAGTGGCCGTGGCCGTGGATTTCGGCGACCCCGATCGAGCCGAGCGCGCGATGCGCGACATTGTGGACCAGGCACGGGACGAAATCGCCGCCGCGGTGTCGAGTAATCTCGGCGGGCAGTAACCACACGCACTGAAATCACCGGCGTTTCGCCGGCCGGGCGTCGACCCGGCGGCGGCACCGGAAACCACGTTCCCGGGGGGCTACTGGTGAGCGCGGCACGCGCGATCGGCTTGATGCTCGGCCTGGCGGCCGACGGCGTCCTCGGCAACCCCCGGCACCGCCCGACCGTCACGGCGTTCCGCCGCTTGGCGACGCTGGGCTCCGGCGCCGGGCAGGGCGGGGATTCCGCCGCTGCGCTGCGCGCGGGTGTTGCTGTTGGGATGCCTGGGGAATCCGCTTTCACGCTTGCAGCCGGCGCCGAGGCTGTCGGTGCGCCCGGGGGAGAGCTCGCCGCCTCGATGTCCGCCCGCGCCGCCGTCACCGGCCTCGGCCTGGCGGGTGCCGTCGTTGCGGTCGGGCTGTTCGCCGAACGCGCCGCGCGCGACCGTCCCGTGGTGCAGGCCGTGGTCACGGCCGTCACGACCTGGGCCGTCGTCGGCGCCGCCGGTCTCGCGACGCAGGGCACGGAGCTTGCGCGCGACCTCGAAGAGGGCCGCCTCGAACCCGCGCGCGGCACACTGTCCGAACTGGACCCGCGCGTCGCCGACGGGCTCGGCATGATCGCGCTTTCCCGTGCCTCCGTGGAAACTCTGGCCGAGAACACGTCCGAAGTGGTCGTCGCGCCGCTGCTGTGGGGAGCGCTTGCCGGGGTGCCGGGGCTGCTCGCGTCGCGGACCATCAGCGTCCTCGCGCGCGGCTCGGCGGGTCACTGGCTGGTCGCCCGGCTCGACGAGCTCGTCCACCTCGTGCCGACGCGTGTCGCGGCCGCCCTCACGGTGCTGGCCGCTCCCGTCGTCGGCGGCTCCGCGGGCGGCGCGTGGCGGGCTTGGCGGCGGGACACGATCGCCCACCCGAGCCCCAACGCGGGCCGCGTGGAGGCCGCGTTCGCCGGTGCGCTGGAGATCCGCGTTGGTGGGCGCACGGTGTACCCGCAGGGGGTGGTCGAGCTGCCCGTGCTGGGCGTCGGCCGCAACCCGGACGCCGGTCACGTCACGCGCGCGGTGGAGCTGTCGCGTGTCGTCGGCTGGCTGGCGGGCGCGACTTCGGTGACGGTGGCCCTCCTCGTCGGCGCGCGCCGACGTCGTCGCAAGTAAGTCGGTCGCAAGTGAGTCAGCTGCGCCGCTGAAGGTGCTCCAGCGCGGCCGCGTCCAACGGCCCGCCCCGCGCCGCCAGCTTCCCCGAGATCCGCTCCCGGTCGGCCGGCGTCTTGTTGCCGCCGTACTTGAACTTCGCCTGCACCGACGTCACCGTCAGCTCGATCCCGCGGATCCCCGGCAGGAGCCGCCGGTCGGGGGCATCGACCGAGGACACCGGCGTGCGGCTGCTGCCCGGTTCGAAGTGCCCGAGCTGTCGATTGAGCACCTCCGCCTTCTCAGCCGGATCGTCGACGATCCGCACGTCGCAGGCGAGCTGCGCGGTCGCGTAGTACGACGTCGGCACGCCCACCGCTGGGTCGTCGGCGGTGTTCCAGTCCGACCGGATGTAGGTGTACTCGCCGATCACCGTCAGCAAGGCCCGCGGGTGTTCCTCCAGCAGCGGCCACACCGGGTTGGGCCGCGCGAGGTGCAGCCACACGGTGGCCTCGCCGTCGAAGGTGAAGTGCGTCGGGACGACCACCGGGACGTCGCGGCCGCGGCCGCCGGCCACCAGCTGGCCGAAGTCGTGGCTCTTGAGCCACTGCCGCCATTCCGCGTCGTCCCCGGCATCCCAAGGGTGGATCAGTATGACACCGAGTATCGCCCGACGAAGTGGCCCCGAAACAGGGCCAGTTCCAGGCTGGAACAGGTGACCACTTGGCAACCGCTTCGGCTACGCCGAGGGGGTGAACTCTTCCTCGTCCTCGGCCAGCATCTCCGCCACGGACTTGCGGCGCGTGCGCTCCGGCTTCTCCGTGGTCAGGGCGCCACCGGGCTTGAGCTCCCGGATCGTGAAGTACAGCCAGCCGAAGATCGCCATGCTGCCGAACGCCAGCCACTGCAACGCGTAGGAGAAGAACGGCCCCGAGTCCAGCTGCGGCAGCGGCAGCGCGCCGAGCACGCCGGGCTGGTTCTCGTCGAGCTGGAAGTAGCCGGGCCGGATCTTCAGGCCGGACGAGCGCGCCACCACCTGTGAATCGACGGTGTAGCTCTGCAGCTTCCCCTTCGTCGACGCGTCGGAGAACGCGTCGCGGTGCTTCGGGTCCACCTCGTCGCTGCGCACGCGCGCGACCACGGTCACCTGGCCTCCGGGCGCGACGGCGTAGGGGAGCACGCCGGACTGGTCGTCGAGCCGCACGTAACCGCGGTCGATGAGGTAGACGGTCCCGTCGGCCGCGCGCAACGGCGTGAGCACCTCGAACGCGGCCTCACCCTGCACGGTCCGCAACCGCGCCACGACCTCCGCCGACGGCAGGTACGTGCCCGTGATCGACACGAGGTGCCATTCCGTCTGCTGGTCGGGCGTCGCGTCGGCCGGCATCAGCTGGGCGACGGGCGCCGGCTGGGCCGTGAACGACGCGGTGAGCGCGTTGTTCTGGGCCTCCTGCTCGGCGTCGCGCCGGAACTGCCAGGGCGCGAGAAGGGTGTAGCAGCAGACGGCGAAGGTGAACACCACCACCGTCAGTGCCAGCCAGCCGGGCCGGAGCAGAAACCGCAACCGCACCCCTCCACGGTAGGCCGTCGCCCCCACCGGGTGCGCGGCGACCTCTCCCACCTGTGATTTCCCCGGGACAAACCGGTCCTAACCGTGCGCGCGCACCCAGTCGAGAAGGGCGGGCATCGCGCGCTCGATCATCGCCAGCACGTCCTCGAAGCCCTCGTCACCGCCGTAATACGGGTCCGGCACCTCCGCGCCGACCCTCGCCGACGGGTCGAACTCACGCAGCAGCCGCACCTTCGCCGGATCCTCGACGCGCCCGCGCAGGAAGTCGAGGTGCCCCTCGTCCGCCGCCAGCAGCAGATCGGCCTCCAGGTCTTCGTCATTCACCTCCGACGCGACGTGCTGCGTCGGGTAACCGTGCGCACGGAGAGTCGCCTGCGCCCGCCGGTCCGCGGGCTCCCCCGCGTGCCACGGCCCGGTGCCGGCACTGGACACCTTCACGCGGTCGGCCAGCCCCTCCTCGGCGAGCTTGGCCCGGAACACCAGCTCCGCCATCGGCGAGCGGCAGATGTTGCCTGAACACACGAACACCACAGTCAGCACGGGTTTCCTTCACTCCTCGGATGGGTGGCTCGGACACGGGAAAGCCCTCCAGGGTTCTCGGATCGCTGGAGGGCTTTCTCCGGGTTTTTCCGTTACGGATCAGCGTCCGAGCTGTGCCAGGAACGCCGACCAGCCGTCACGCGTGGCCGTCAGGTGCCCGGCCGGCCGGTCCTTCGTGTCGCGGATCCCGACGAGGTCGGTCGCCACGGCGACCTCCACGCAATTCGAGGTGTTCTGTGACCGGCTCGACTTCCGCCAGCCGGAGAACTGCTGCTGTTTCATGCCTTCGTCTCCAAGTTGCCGAGGACATCAGCGATGAACGCACGTGTTTCGTCCGGACTCATCGCAATGTCCTGAACCCTATCGGTCGCCAGCCGGTACGCCTCGACGTCGACGGATTCGTGGAAGAACAGGGCTGATCGCCGGTTTTCGATCTGAACCACCGGCGTGCGGTCGACGAATTCCAGAACATCGAACGGACCTTCCAGCGCGGGATGCCAGCCCGCGGACTCCGGGATGGCCCGAAGGGTCACGTTGCTCCAGTGGCTCGCCTCTTCGAGCGCACGCAACTGCTCTGCCATCACGGCCGGGCCGCCGATGTTCCGGCGCAGCGCGGACTCGTCGACCAGCGCGAGCAGCTCGGCTGGGCGTGCACGTCGCATGATCACGTCACGGCGCCCGATGCGCACCGCAACCCGGGTTTCGATCTCCCCGGCGGGAACACCACCGGCGCCGATGATGGCGCGCGCGTAGCCCGAGGTCTGCAGCAGACCGGGGATCAGCAGTGGCGACACGTTCACGATCCGAGTCGCGTCGCGTTCCAGTTCGAGCAGCGCGGCGAGCTGGCGTTGCTGCTCGGGCAGGCCCGAAGCGACCCAATGCCGCCCGTCGGTGTTGCGTGAGAGTTCGACGAGTTCCTCGCGAAGCTCATGGTCGGTGCCGAGCGCGCCGAGAACCGTGGCCACGTCTGTTGGCCGCGGGCTCCTTTCACCCGACTCCCATCGGCCGACCGTGGTGTGTGCGACGCCGATACGGGCCGCGAGCGTTCGCGCGCTGAGCCCAGCGTCCTCGCGAGCCCTGCGGAGTTCGGCGCCGATTGCGCGCGCTCTGGGACTGGTGCCAGCCATGTGCCATAGGAAACCACACGCAGAGTCGCGAACAGTTACCCGATCGGTGCATTGTGCCGAGCAGTGTCGCGATACATAGTTTCCCGGCTCCAAACGGCACCGCATGGCACCAGGGCGGCACCGGCTGGAGCGGGAGATCAGATGCGGCGACGGGGAGCGGGGCATGACGGTGAGGATCTCGGGCGAACTATCGCCGGCGATGGTCGAACGTGGGCTGTACGCGGTGCATTTCTGGGCAGTCGACACCCGCAACCACCGTTACATGCGATCGCAACTCGAAGACCCCGATCGCGGCACCTTCCATCCCGGCTGCGTGCTGAACAGCTCCATGATCCCGGCGCGCTGGGCCTTCCGGTCCGAACTGTCAACGGACGAACTCGCCGAGGACCGCGACAAGTCCCGCGACTGCCGCGTGTGCTTCCGGGCGAGGCGATGACCATGGGCTGGTGGATCACCGACGACGGCCACGAAGTCGACACCGACCGCGACACCGGCCAGGTCATCGACGACGCCGGCCGGCGCACCGTCGCCGACTTCGCCACGTGGGCCCTGACCGGCGTCGAACAGGGGCGCACCATCGACGACCTCGCCAAGACCGCCCAATGCGGCGACGCCTTGATCCGCCTCGCGATCCTCGTGGCCCGCCGCCACCGCGCCGCCGGCCACCACACCGCCGCGGACCGCCACCCCGACGACCTGCTCGCCGAGGACCCCGCCCGGGACCGCGTCGCCGAGGCCCGCCCTGCCGAGGACCGCGCCGCCGCAGACAGGGTCGCCGAGGGCCGAGCCGCTGGGAACGCCACCCCTACCTGACCGACCCCCATCCAGCTCCCGGCCGCCGCCCTGGTGCCCCGACCCCGGTGCGGCGGCCGGGTTCCAACCTTCGCCGTCCGATGGTGCGGCGACGGTGGAGGGCCGACGCCCCCGGTGACTTCTCGGACGCCGGGGGCGTCGCGCCGCCTCGGGGTCCCGGGGCCGCCACCGCCGTCGTGGGAAGATCCCGTGGTGCCTGCTCTAGCCGAGATCCTCGACGTCCTCGAACGCCACTACCCGCCGCGCCTCGCGGAGAAGTGGGATGCCGTCGGGCTCGTGTGCGGGGACCCGGCGGAGGAGGTCACGCGGGTGCTGTTCTGCGTCGACCCCGTCGAGGAGACGGTGGCCGAGGCCGAGGACCTGGGCGCGCAGCTGATCGTCGCGCACCACCCGTTGCTGCTGCGTGGGGTGCACGGCGTGCCCGCCGACACGGTCAAGGGCGGCCTCGTACACCGCCTCATCCGCGGCGGCCGCGCGCTCTACTGCGCGCACACCAACGCCGACTCGGCCGACCCCGGAGTGTCCGACGCGCTCGCGAACGCCATCGGCCTCACCGTCGACCGGCCGCTCGACCCGCAGGAACCCGGTGGCCGCACGGGCATCGGGCGGATCGGGCACCTGGCGAAGCCGAGCCGTTCGCGGTGTTCGTGCAGCGCGTCGCCGAGGCGTTGCCGGCCACGGTGCCGGGAGTGCTGGGCGCGGGGGACCCGGATCGGCCGATCCGCACTGTCGCGGTGTCCGGCGGCGCGGGCGACTCCTACCTCGCGCGCGCCACGGCCGAGGGCGTCGATGCGTACGTGACGGCGGACCTGCGCCACCACCCGGCAGGCGAGCACCTCTCCGCCGCGGGGCCCGCGCTGGTCGGGCTCACGCACTGGGCCAGCGAATGGCCCTGGTGCGGGCAGGCCTCGGCCCTTGTCGACGCGGCCTTTGCGGGTAACGTCGACAGTCACGTCTCCACGAGGCGCACCGACCCGTGGACCGTCCGCGCGACCCCCGCAAGCTGACTCCCCGCACGACCACCAATTCCGCCGAGTCAATTCCACAAGGAGCACCGTGAAGGCCGACCCCGCCGTCCAGCGCCAGCTGCTCGAACTCGCGAAGGTGGACGCCGAGCTTTCGCGCACCGCGCACCGCCGGCGCACCCTGCCCGAGCTCGCCGAGATCGACGCGGGCGAGAAGACCGTGCGCGACAAGCGCGACGCGCTGGTGTCCGTGCAGACCGCCGCGTCGGACCTCGACCGCGAGATCGCCCGGCAGGAGAAGGAGGTCGAGTCGGTGCGGGCTCGCGAGGACCGCGACCGCAAGCTGCTGGAGTCGGGCTCCGTCAACGCCAAGCAGATGACCGACATCGAGCACGAGCTGCAGACGCTCGGCCGCCGCCAGAGCGCGCTCGAAGACGACCTGCTCGAGCTCATGGAGCAGCGTGAGGCCCTGGAGCTCGACGCGCAGCGCACCGGCGCCGAGGTCGACAAGGCCGAGGCGGGCGTCGCGGCCGCGATCGAGCGCCGCGACGCGGAGTTCAAGGACCTCGACACCACGCGCGCCCGCCGCGACGAAGACCGCGCGAAGCTGCTGCCGCGCTTCCCGGAGCCGGTGCTCAAGCTGTACACCCGCGTGCTGGACCACAAGGGCATCGGCGCGTCCTTGCTGCGAGCTCGCCGCTGCGGCGCCTGCCAGCTGGAGCTGGACCGCAACACCATCGCCGAGATCAAGGCGACGCCCGAGGACACCGTCGTCCAGTGCGAGAACTGCGGGGCGATCCTGGTCCGTACGTTGGAGTCGGGCCTGTGACCGACCGGGTCGTCGTCGAGGCCGACGGGGGGTCCCGGGGCAACCCGGGCCCGGCCGGCTACGGCGCGGTCGTGAAGGACGCCGCCACCGGCGAGGTGCTGGCCGAGCGCCACGAGTTCCTCGGTGTGGTGACCAACAACGTCGCGGAGTACTCGGGGCTCATCGCGGCGCTGACCGCGGCGGCGGAGACCGGAGCGTCCATTGTGGACGTGCGGATGGACTCCAAGCTGGTCGTGGAGCAGATGTCCGGCCGCTGGAAGATCAAGCACGCCGCGCTGCAGCCGCTCGCCGCGCGGGCGCGTGAACTCGCGGACGGGTTCGATCGTGTCACCTACATGTGGATCCCGCGCGCAGAGAACTCCCACGCCGACCACCTCGCCAACGTCGCGATGGACAGCGGCACCGGCAAGGTGACCACTCAGGCCCCGGCGTCGACCAAGCCGCAGGTCAAGACCACCTCCGGCACCGGTGAAGCCGACCGCGTCGCCAAGGCCGGCTGGACCGGCGCGCGTGGCACGCCCACCCGACTGCTGCTCCTGCGCCACGGCCAGACCGAGATGTCGGTCGACCGCCGCTACTCCGGCCGCGGCGACGTGCCGCTCACCGAGCGCGGGCGCGGCCAGGCGGCCGCGGCGGCGAAGCGGCTCGGCGCGTGGCCGGGCCTCGTCTCCGAAGACGGCGAGGCCGCCCCCATCGTCTCCTCGCCCCTGACCAGGACGAAGCAGACCGCGCAGGCCGTGGCCGACGCGCTGGGTACCCGCTTCGTCACGCACCCGGGCCTCATCGAGACCGACTTCGGCGAGTGGGAGGGCCTCACTTTCACCGAGGCCGCTGAACGCGACCCCGAGCTGCACCGCTGCTGGCTGCGCGACTCGTCGTGCGCGCCGCCCGGGGGCGAGAGCTTCGACGCGGTCCACGAGCGCGTCGGCCAGGCCCGCCGCGACCTGATCGAGCAGTACGAGGGGAAGACGATCATCGTCGTCAGCCACGTCACGCCCATCAAGACGCTGCTGCGGATGGGGCTCGACGCGGGCCCGAGCCTGCTGTTCCGCCTGCACTTGGACCTGGCGTCGCTCTCGATCGTGGAGTTCTACCCGGATGGCAACTCCTCCGTGCATCTCGCCAACGACATTTCACACCTCTCCTGACCGGGCGCTGACCGCGCGCTGACCGGCGAAAGTGTGGGGCGGATCACGCGCAGGGATGACGCGTGAGCGGGCGCCGATCCGGTATTGGCTAGAGTGCTGTGTCGACCGCGGCGCCGCGGCGCGGGTTCCACCCGGGATCCTCATCAGGGGGGCGCAGGCTCGTGCGTTTCTCGGCAAGCTCTGCGAGTAGAAACAGTGACGAGGTAATGACCGCTAGCGCACTCACCGAAGCATCCGAACGCGACCTCCCCGGCGAGGACGCGCCCGTGACCGCCGTCGGCCTGCGCCACGGCTGGATCGCCTCCGTGCTGGCGGTGCTGGCCGGTGTCGCTGCGGTCGCCTGGCACGCCACGCGCTATGGCCACTGGATCGTGGACGACGCGGCCATCACGTTCTCCTACTCGCGCAGCCTGGCCGACGGCCTCGGCCCCGTCCTGCAGCCGGGCGCGCCGCCCGTCGAGGGCTTCTCCGACCCGACGTGGATGGTCCTGCTCGCGCTGGGCAAGCTCGCCGGCCTGTTCGACCACGGCCTCCTGTTCGGCATCCCCGACTACGTGCTGTTCCCGAAGCTGCTCGGCCTGCTGTTCACCGCCGGCATCCTCACGCTCTGCCACGTCGTGGCGCGGCAGATCTTCCCGCGTCACGCGTGGGCGGTCACGCTGGCCGTGGGTCTCACGCTGGCGACCATCCCGTCGTTCGTGATCTGGGTGGTCTCGGGCCTCGAGAACTCGCTGTTCGCGTTCGCGGTGCTCGGCCTCGCGGTGCTGCTGTTCACCGCGGTGCGCAAGGAACGCACGCTCACGTGGAAGGTCGCGGTGGGCGCGGGCGTGATCGTGGCGTTCGCCGCGCTGACGCGTCCGGAAGGCCTGATCTACGCCGGCGCGTACCCGATCGTCCTGCTCTACGGCGTGCGGCGCGAGGGTTTCTGGGTCAGCTTCCGCTACGCCGTGCTGTCCATTGTGGCTTTCGCGGTCCCGTTCGGCGCTTATGTGGCTTGGCGCCACAGCGAGTTCGGCGGCCGGTTCCTCGCCAACCCGTCGGTGGCGAAGAAGCAGGGCCTGCCTGACCTGATGTCGTTGGTCCGGCCCGGAACCCTGATCCTCTACGCCGGTGTCGCCGCCGTAGTCGTGCTCGCGGTGGTCGTGATCTGGGCGCTGCGGAAGGCGCCGTGGCGGCGTCCGCTGGCCGCGTTGATCACGCCCTTCGCGCTCGGCGTGATCGCCTTCGGCGTGATGGTGCCCGACTGGATGGCGCAGTTCCGCTTCGCGACGCCGGTGTGGGTCCTCGGCGTGCTCGCGGGCACGCTCTCGTTCGGCGAGCTGCTGCGCACGGTGAAGGTGCGCTGGCGCGCCGTCGCGTCGGTGGTCGTGGTGGCCGCGGCGATCCCGTCGCTGGTCGGTTTCGTGCAGCAGTCCGACGAGTTCATCAAGAGCCCCACCGTGCCGGCGTGCCTGATCGCCGACCGCTTCGGCCGCGGCTTCAACACCTACGCCGACATGCTGGGCCTGCAACAGGCGTCGCTGCTGCTGCCGGACCTCGGCGGCTCGTCGATGACCAGCCGGCTGCAGCTCGTGGACATGGCGGGCCTGGTCAACGCGCCCATCGCCGACCTCACGCACGACGAGAACATGGCGGGCCTGCGCGACTACGTGTTCGACACGGTCAAGCCCACCTTCATCCACTCGTGGGGCCCGTGGGCCGGCGGCAACGGCATCTCCCTCGACCCGCGCATCGACCGCGACTACTACCCGATCTTCATCTACCCCGGCCCGGGCCTGCGCAACGGCGACTGGGTCCGCAAGGACGCGGTGAAGGATCCGGCGAAGCTCCAGGCCGTCCAGCACTACGCGGCGACCACGATGATGGACGTCGAGGCCTACCGCTTCGGCAACGGCCTCGACGACTGCGGCCCCACGCTGGAGCCGGGGCAGACGATCCCGCCGAAGTCGTAGCCGGGTTCCGTTCGCCCTGATCTGTCACGGCAGTACCAGCCACAACGCGGCGGTCGCCGCGGCCAGGGAGACGGGCGTGGTCAACGCGCCCAGCGCCGTGAACTCCCTCGCGCGCGGTGTGTGCCCGTGGCGGGCCAGCACTCGGCGCCACAGCAGCGTCGCCAAGGAGCCGAGGTAGGTCGCGTTCGGTCCGACGTTCACGCCGATCAGCACGGCCAGCAGCACGCCCGTGTTCGGGTGGTCGCCGAGGACCGACAGCAGGATCAGCGTCGCGGGCAGGTTGTTGACGAGGTTCGCCAGCACGGCCGCGATCGCGGTGGTGAGCAGCAGCTCGGGCAGCCCCGCCGTCGTGGGCAGGAACGCTCTGAGGGCGCCGCCGAGCACGTGTTCGTCGACGGCCTCCACCGTGATGGCCAGCCCGATTACGAACAGCACCAGCATCGGCGACGCTTCCGTGATCACCTGCCACGGCTTGATCTTGCGTTCGCCCAGCGCCCGCGCGCTGAGCACGAGCGCCGCCAGTGCCGCGACCCAGACCGGCTCGACGTGCACGAGCTCGCCCACACCGAAGCCGACGAGCATCACGCCGAGCACGACGAGCGCGAACACCGGCGCCTCGCGGTGCTGCGGCTTTTCGGTGCTGCGGGGGCCTTCCAGGTCGCGTTTGAAGAACCTCGCGAACACGGCCAGCTCGATCAGGATCGTGACCAGCCAGGGCAGCGCCATCAGCGCGGTGAACCCGGCGAACGTGAGCCCGGATGCGGCGAAGGCCAGCAGGTTGGTCAGGTTGGAGACGGGCAGCAGCGTCGAGGCCGAGTTGGCGAGGTGGGCGCAGGCGTAGACGTGGGGCTTCGACTCGAGCCTGAGCCCCTCGGCCGTGGCCAGCACGACGGGCGTGAGGAGCACGACGGTCGCGTCGAGGCTCAGCACCGCCGTCACGCCTGCCGCGGCGACGAAGGTGAACACGAGCAGCCGCTTGGGCTCACCCCGGCAGAGTTCGGCCAGCCGGCTGCCCAGCCAGGTGAACACACCGTCGATGGCGGCGAGGTGGCTGACGAGCAGGATCGCGGCCAGGAACCCCATCGTCGGCAGGATCTCGACGACCCGCTGCCATGCGGCCGCGGGCGTGGTGAGCCCGATGGCGAGCACCACCGCCGCGACCGGAACCGCGGCGACCGCCTCGGGCAGACCGCGCGGGCGCACCATCGCGAACCCCAGCGTCACGGCCAGGAGCGCGAGGGAGACGACCGCGGCGAGGGGTTCGGGCACGCGAGAACGCTAATCGAGCCCACCCGGCGACCGGTGAGCGGCTGTTCAAGGCGCCGCCGAGGCCCGGCTTGCACAGTGCCGTCTCGACCACACGCTGCCGTCTCGCCAGCGCGCCCCACTGCACAACCTGCTCCGGGGCTTCCCCTTGCCTTTGCCAGTACGCCCCGCGAGATCGCGCCGGCTTCTGGACTGAGCGATTTTCGCGCGGCCCCTGGGCCGCGCGCCAATCGGGGGGGGAGTGGCCCGGCGATCGGGAGAGCGTG